>PMML01000124.1 GCA_003162695.1 Ignavibacteriota bacterium
GCTTTGCCTTCGCTCCGCTCGATTGTTTTCGGTTCGACCAGTTTGACGTTTGCGCCGATCCCGAGGACCGATTCGATATTGTGCTGAATTTTTTTCTTTAAAACTTCCAGTTTTTTTATTTCATCCGAAAAGAACTGCTCGTCCACTTCGACCCAGATTTCAAGAACGTCCAGATTGTTGATCCGATCGACGATCAGGAGATAATGGGGTCTCGTCTCGCTCATTTCCAGCAGAACCGTTTCGATCTGGGACGGAAACACGTTTACGCCGCGGATGATCAGCATATCGTCCGACCTGCCCAGACATTTTTTCATCCGGACAATTGTCCGCCCGCAGGAACATTGATCGGCCTGCAGCATAGTGAGGTCGCGCGTGCGATAGCGCAGCAGCGGCAGCGCTTCTTTGGTCAGGCATGTAAAAACAAGTTCGCCCGTGGTTCCGTACGGAAGAACTTCCTTTGTAACGGGATCTATGATTTCCGGAATGAAATGATCTTCAAAGACGTGAAGGCCGCATTGATGCGGGCATTCTGCTGCAACACCCGGACCGATAATTTCACTAAGCCCGTAAATATCGAGCGCTTTTATTTTCAATTTGGATTCGATTTCCCGCCGCATTTCTTCCGTCCACGGCTCTGCGCCGAAGACTCCGGCTTTGAGTTTAAAGGACTCGATCGGCATTTTTGCATCGGCCATTGCCTCTGCAAGAAACAATGCGTAGGAGGGAGTACATGCAAGAACCGTTGAACCGAAATCGCGCATCAATTGCAATTGCCGCTGCGTGTTGCCGCCCGACATCGGGATGACCGTTGCGCCGATTTTTTCGGCTCCGTAATGGACCCCGAGTCCGCCTGTGAAAAGTCCGTATCCGTATGCAATATGCAAAACGTCGGTCTTACCGGCGCCCGCAGATGTAAGCGTTCGTGCCATAACTTCCGACCAGATGCCGATGTCTTTTCGTGTATATCCGACTACGGTAGGGCGCCCGGTTGTTCCGCTCGATGCATGCAAGCGGACCACTTCCGAAGAGGGAACGGCAAACAATCCGAAAGGATAATTGTCACGCAAATCTTGTTTCGTGGTAAACGGAAGCTCCTTGAGCTGGTCGATGCTTTTAATATCCCCGGGTTCGATTCCCTTGTGTTGAAGCTGCTGCCTGTAGAAGGGGACGTTATAATAGATACGCTCCACCATTGCGGAGAGTCTTTCGTTTTGCAATGCTGTCAGCCTATCCCGGCTCATGCATTCTATGTATTCGTTCCAGATCATGTTTTTTTGATTTCTTTCTAATTTCGAACTGTGAAGGACATTGAAAGTAATGATAATTTTATCAAAAAGAGAAGCAGGAAAGTCTCGAAATACGAAATTCTTTTCGTCGGATGACAGCCGCTGTTGGGAACTATATCGTTGATTCCAGCGTCCAGACAGAGAACTTTCTTTATTAAGCTCAAGAGAAATGGTAGCCAAAGAACTTTTTTTGACTTTATAGCCAAAAAAGGTTAAATTTTTGTTTACATTGATGTGTCATATACTTGAAAAAATGGAGACATAGTGCCTTTTCAACAGGCAACGGGTGCAGATAAAAAACACCAAGATCGGCTGCGTCTTGAAGGTAGAATACCGGAACATATAGCTATTATTATGGACGGCAACGGCCGATGGGCAAAAAAGCGGTCTTTTCCGCGTGCTGCCGGTCATAAAGAAGGAGTGAACTCTGTTCGCGATATCGTTGAAGCATGCGGACAATTGGGGCTTCGGTACCTGACCCTTTATACGTTTTCCACGGAAAATTGGAAGCGTCCCCAAAACGAGGTCTCGATGCTGATGCGTCTTATTGTACATGCCCTCCGGAATGAACGGGACCGTATGCACAAGAACGATGTGCGATTGATGACCATCGGTGATCTCTCTGCGCTGCCGGAAGATGTTGCTCGTGAGCTGGTGGACGCAGTTGAATCGATGCGTCATAATAAAGGTCTGGCGCTTATTTTGGCTTTGAATTACAGCGGCCGGTGGGATATTCTCGAGGCAGTAAAAAAGATAGATCGCGAAATATCCGCAGGGCATTTAAAGAAGAACGACCTTACAGAGGAAGTCTTCAAAGATTTTCTCTCTACCAAAGGAATTCCGGATCCGGATTTAGTGATTCGCACGAGCGGCGAATACCGAATCAGTAATTTTTTGCTGTGGCAGGTTGCATACAGCGAAATGTATATTGCCGATGAGCTGTGGCCTTCGTTCCGGCGCAAGCAGCTTTATGAAGCAATTGCCGATTATCAAAGACGAGAACGCCGATTTGGAATGGTCAGTGAACAGCTGCCTTCTGCGGCGAAGTTTCATAAAGCTTTTTAGTCGAAAGGTCAAAACGTGCTGCGGTTTTTTTCATTGTATTTTCTTGCCGCCTGTTTCGTCGTATCCGTTGGAGTCGGACAGATGCAGCAGAAGCAGGATAGCTATAAAATTCTCGGAATTTCAGTCGAAGGACAACACGCAGGCGATCCGGCTTCCATTATTGCCAATACGGGATTGCAGGTGGGGGCGGAAATTACGATCCCCAGCGAACAAACCCGGCAGGCTATCCGGCGTTTGTACAATCTGCGGCTCTTCAGCGACGTACAAATTTATATCGCCCGGCGTGAAGAGAAAGGCATCTATCTGCTGATCAAGGTTAAAGAAAACCAGCGCATGGATCATGTTCAAATTTCCGGGAACGATGATTTATCGGAAGGCGATATTACGAAAAAAATCAATCTGGTCAAAGGACAGATTGTCACTTCTGAAGATCTTGCGGAGGTTGTCCGCGTCCTGAAGCATGAATACGACGGCGACGGTTATCTCAATGCAGTTATTAAAACATCTCTTGTCCCGGCCAGCGATTCGTCGAGCAGAGTCATCGTCAAGCTCGATATCGATGAGGGTCAAAAGGTGAAAGTGAATTACATCTATTTCCACGGCAACAAACATTTCGACGACGGTGATCTGAAAAGCGAAATGAAAGAAACGAACGAACGGACATGGTGGAAGTTCTGGCAAACCAATAAGTTTGACAAGAAAAAATACACAGAAGATAAAGACCTCATCGTAGGTTTTTATCAAAAAAACGGTTACCGTGACGCGCAGGTTCTTCGCGATTCGATTCAATACGACACATTGAAGAAATACCTCACCATCAATATCGACGTTTACGAAGGACCCCAGTATCACGTGCGCAATATTACATGGGAGGGGAATACGGTGTATCCTTCTTCCGTATTGTCGGATCATCTTGCTTTTCGCAAAGGAGATATTTTCGATAAGGAACGGTTTGAAAAAAACCTCCAGCGCAATGACGACGAGAACGATGTGAGTTCGCTCTATTCCGATAATGGATATCTCTGGTTCCAGGCGGAACCGGAACAGCTGGTTGTTCCGGGCGACAGCCTCGATATTGTCATTCATATCCGCGAGCATAACCAGTTTAGAATAGGACGTGTGAACATTAGCGGCAACACGAAGACCTATGAAAAAGTTATTCGCCGCGTTTTACTTTCGAAGCCGGGCGATTACTTCAGCCGCCAGCGCATCATCAGCAGCATACGCGAGTTGTCCCAGCTGAACTATTTCAATCCCGAAAAGATCAAACCGGATGTTCATCCCGTCGACGACAAGACTGTGGATCTCGAATATGCAGTGGAGGAAAAATCGAGCGATACATTCAACATGTCTATCGGTTACAGTGGTTCATACGGTTTCAGCGGCGGATTGGGCGTAACTTTTAACAACTTTTCCATCTCCGATCCGTTTCATGGCGGCGCAGGTCAGTCATTTTCTTTCGATTGGCAGTTCGGCGTGAGCAATTATTACCGTACATTTTCAATCGGTTATCAGGAGCCGTGGATGTTCGATACACCGACATCGTTCGGAGTGAATATTTACGACACCCACCAAACCTATTACTATGACCTGCGTTACAGCGGCATAACACTCAGTTTCGGACGCCGTTTCAAATGGCCGGATATGTATTTCCGGGGGGACTGGTCGATTCGTGTACAGCAGAATATCTATTATCCGCTCAGTTCGAGTTCTTCTTACTATAGTACCTATTATACGGAAGGTGTAACGAGTCAGGTTGGTATCAAGCAGGTCATATCGCGTAACAGCACGGATAGTCCTGTCTTTCCGACAAATGGTTCTAATTTTGCCTTATCAACGGAAGTCGACGGCCTGGGGACTGCCCAATTCGATAAGCATATCTTCAGCGCGGAATGGTTTCTGCCGCTCTCGCATGCAACACCGTTAACGCTCATGACTTCCAGCACGATCGGTATGATCTTCCCTTTTGAAAAGAACTCCTACGTTCCGGCACTCGATCGGTTCTATATGGGTGGTACGGGACTGGGGCAAATTGCCGTTATCCCGCTGCGAGGCTACGACGATAATTCGGTTGGTCCTTACGGAGGAGCGACCGGCGGACAGGCAATGATCAAGAACACCGTTGAATTGCGCTATGCGTTGACCCTGAATCCGATGCCGGTCTATACGATCCTTTTTACGGAAGCCGGTAATGTATGGCTTAACCACATGATTCAGAATCCACTGGATCTGCGGCGTTCGGCCGGCTTCGGACTGCGGCTTCTCATTCAATCGATCGGCCTGGTTGGTTTTGATTATGCATACGGATTTGATCCCACAACGAAGGGAGATGCGCCCCCCGGATGGCATTTCCATTTCCAATTCGGAAAATCTTTATAAATACATATGTTATTTATCAACCATCATTAAAAGAGGGAACAGTGAAAAAAATATTTTGTTTTGGAATAATTGCCAGTTTCATTTTTGTTTCGCTGAGCAATGCACAATCAGGAAAGGCCGGTTCGCCGCTCAAGATTGCATACGTTAATTCAGCGACGATCATTCGTGAACTTCCGGAAGCGCAGCAGGTACAAAAAGACCTGGAAGCGAATGTCAAGGTATGGCAGGATGAACTTGAAAAAATGAGCAAAGAATTGCAGGACGGTCTCGACGATTATCAAAAGAAAAAAGACATGATGGATCCGAAAGCGAGAGAAGATCAGGAAAAAAACCTGCAGCAGCTTCAGACGCACGCACGCGAATATCAATATCAGAAGTTCGATACGCGCGAAGGAGAAGCAGTGAAAATGCGCGAGCAAAAATTCGCCCCGATTCAGGAAAAAATTCTGAAGGCGATCGAACAGGCAGCTAAGGAAGACGGCTTTACGTATGTATTCGATAAAATGGAGAATGCGACGATTCTTCTCTATGCCGATGCCAAGTTCGACTTGACCTATAAGGTTATCGACCGCCTGAAACGCGGTGCTGCGAGTGATAAAACGAAGTAGTTTTTTGTTATAAATATTTTCATAGATAGAAAGGCTGAACCATGAAAAAATTTTTGGTTTTGGCAGGCATATTGACAGCTGCGGCCTGCATGCCTGTCTTTGCTCAGATGAAGCTGGCATACTTCAACTCTGAAGCTGTTATGAAGCAACTGCCGGATGCACAGGATGCTCAGCGCCAGCTTGATAAGCTCGTTGCTGATTGGCAGGGGGATTTGAGCAAAATGCAGGAAGAATGGAAACAAAAATTCGACGAATACGATAAACGCAAGCTGATCATGACGGACAAACGCCGTGCAGATGCGGAAAAAGAATTGCGCGAGCTCGATCAAAAAATAGTCGAATATCGCAATCAAAAATTCGGACAAAGCGGCGATTTATTCAATAAACAAAACGAGTTGATGAAGCCGGTTCAGGACCGCATTTTTAAGGCCGTACAGGATGTTGCCAAAGAAGATGGATATGATTACGTGTTCGATAAAAGCAGCGATGTTCTTCTGATGTACACGAACGAAAAATACGACCTGACGCAGAAGATTCTTGGAAAATTAACCGCCGGCTTGCCCGCGTCTCTGCAGCCGGCACAAACAACGCCGGGTCCTGCATCGAATCCTCCGCCGGCAAAGCCGGCGCCTGTGACCAAATAATGATGACCATTGCAGAAGTTGCGGAATGGCTCAATGGTGAGATCGAAGGTGAAAATCCGAATACCCTGCTCATTCTTGATCGTGTAGCAAAAATCGAGGAAGCTGTACCAGGGTGTCTGACTTTTTTGGCAAACCCGAAATACCGGAAATATCTTGCGACGACGGAGGCATCGGCTGTTCTCATTTCCCGTTCGCTGGACGTAGAAGAATTCCGGAACCGGCCGGCCCTCGTTTTTATCCGTGTTGATGATCCGTATGTCGCCTTTCTCCATGCCTTGAAGCGAATGACTCCTGCTGTGGAACCGTTTTCAAGCGGCATTCACCCGACGGCAGTGATCGGAAAGAATGCGAGTATAGGACAGAAAGTTTCTCTCGGCGCTTATACGGTCATCGGAGACGGTGCAGTTATCGGATCGGGGACAAAGATCGGTCATGGGTGTGTGATCGGCATCGATACGGTGATCGGATCGGATTGCCTGATCTACCCGCTCGTCTGTTTCTATCAATCGTGCATAGCCGGCGACCGTGTGATCATCCATTCCGGCGCTGTGATCGGGGCGGATGGATTTGGACAGGCGCCTCAAGCGGACGGCACGTACGAAAAGATTCCTCAACTTGGCATCGTGTGCATCGAGGATGATGTCGAGATCGGAGCAAATACGACCATCGATCGTGCGACGCTGGGAGAAACAAAAGTTTGCAGGGGCGTCAAAATTGATAATTTGGTTCAGGTCGCTCATAACGTCGTCATCGGAGCACATACGGTTATTGCTGCACAAACGGGAATCAGCGGCAGTGCAAAAATCGGTGCACATTGTATGATTGCCGGACAGGTTGGGATTGCAGGGCATCTCGAAATTGCCGACCGCACGGTCATTATGGCGCAGTCGGGCGTTGCCGGCTCGCTCAAAGAACCGGGAAAAGCGTATTTCGGCACTCCCGTCAATGAAGCCCGTAAAACGCAGCACATCTATGCAGCACTCAAGATGCTGCCGGACGCAATTCGGGAAATAACGGCATTGAAATTTAAGATCACCGAGCTTGAACACAAGCTCGGTGAAAAACATTTGTAGAAAGAAGGAAACACTTTCACCATGCTTGTTCAGCAGATGACGATTAAAAAGCCGGTCACAATGTCCGGCATCGGTTTACATACCGGCGTGAAGACGACCATGACGTTTAAACCGGCCCCCGAAAATTTCGGCATCCGCTTCCGGCGGGTCGATATGCCGAACTCACCGGAAATTCCGGCAGATGTCGACCATGTCGTCGATCTGCGCCGCGGTACGACGCTCGGCATAGGCGACGCACGCGTTCATACCGTCGAGCATGTCCTTGCCGCCGTTGCCGGTCTTCAGGTCGACAACATTCTCATCGAGTTGAATAATATCGAACCGCCGATAGCCGACGGAAGTGCGAAGCCGTTTGTCGATATGCTGCTCGAAGCCGGTCTTGAAGATCAGGATTCGCCGAAAGATTATCTTATTATCGACCAGGTTATACATTATCAGGATCCTGAACGGGGAGTTGAAATTGTCGCACTTCCAACCGACGATTTTCGCCTGACCGTCATGATCGATTACAATAACCCGGCGCTCGGCAGCCAGCATACCGGGTTGTTCAATCTGGAAAAAGAATTCATAACGGAATTCTCTTCTGCCCGTACGTTTTGTTTCCTCCATGAAGTCGAAGAGCTCTACGATGCCGGGCTTATTCAGGGCGGGAATATCGATAATGCCATCGTGATCGTTGACCGTGACCTGCCGGAAGCAGAATTGAAAAAAATCACAGCAAAAATTGGTATCGACCATTCCGTTATTCTCGGTTCAACGGGGGTTCTCGGCGATAAGACGCTGCATTATCGCAACGAACCGGCAAGGCACAAATTGCTTGATATGATCGGCGATCTTGCTTTGATCGGCGCTCCGATTAAGGCGCAAATTCTTGCCGCCCGGCCGGGACATGCTGCCAATGTCGAATTTGCGCGTAAAGTGCGTAAGCTCTATCAGCAAAACAAACTTGTCAAAAAATACCAGCATGAAAAAAAGGAAGGCGTTGTCTTTGATGTCAATGCCATTCAGCGCATTTTACCGCATCGTTTTCCGTTTTTGCTGGTCGATAAAATTATCGATTTCAAATTAGATGAACGTGTTGTTGCTGTGAAAAATGTAACCATGAATGAATGGTTTTTTGAAGGCCATTTTCCCGGAAAACCCGTTATGCCCGGCGTCCTTATCATCGAAGCCATGGCACAGGCCGGAGGGGTACTGCTTTTGAACGGCATAGAAAATCCGGGCGATAAGCTCGTACTCTTTATGAGCATGAACAATGTCAAATTCCGGAAGCCCGTGGTTCCGGGCGACCAGTTGATCTTCGATGTCCAAATGGTTTCACGCCGTTCGAAAATCATTCAAATTAAAGGGCAAGCGTTTGTCGACGGAGTTGTCGTAGCTGAAGGTGAATTTACTGCGGGAATTATCGACCGCAACCAACAACCAATGAAATAACGTTTTTTTCTGCGAGTTTTCTATGCCTGTTATAATTGATCCTACTGCGCGAGTCAGCAGCAAAGCTCAGTTGGGCGAACATGTCCGCATCGGGCCATTTTCTGTTATCGGCGACGATGTCGTTATTGGCGACGGATCCGTCCTTGACCCGCATGTCGTCGTTCATAAGCTTACCACAATCGGAAAAGAATGCAAGATCGCTGCATTTGCCTCCGTAGGATGCAGGCCTCAGGATTTGAAATATAACGACGAACCGACGAGTTTGGAAATCGGGGATCGCTGCGATATCAGGGAATATGTCACGCTGAGCCGCGGTACAGTGGAAAATGGAAAAACGGTCATCGGAAACGATTGCCTGTTCATGGCGAATGCTCATGCAGCACACGATTGTGTTGTCGGCGATCATTGCATCCTGGCAAACAGCGTCGCTCTTGCGGGTCATGTGACGCTCGGGAATTGGATTATTGTCGGCGGATTGACCCCGATCCATCAGTTTGTCAAAGTTGGCGATCATGCCATGCTCGGCGGAGGGTTCCGCGCCGTAAAAGATGTTCCCCCGTTTATCCGGGCAGGCAGGGAACCTCTCGTCTATGAGGGATTGAATTCCGTCGGTTTACGCCGCAGAGGCTTTTCAGCGGAAGCTGTCAATCTCATTGAACGGGCGTATACGCTTATCTATCATTCGAATCTCAACGTTTCACAAGCTCTGGCGAGGATAAAACAGGAATTGCCTCAATCACCCGACATTCAAAACATCGTCCATTTTATAGAAACAAGCAAGCGGGGCATTCTTTCGGGCCCGCGCCGCCGCGAATGACGGACACAAACATGTGGAAATTTGACAACACCGGTCTTCGTACCGGTGTTTTTAATATGGAGTACGACCGGCAGCTTGCGCAAAGACTCGTGCAGGAAAAAGGACGGCCGACGGTACGTGTGTACGGGTGGCAGCCATGGGCGGTATCATACGGCTGGAATCAATCTCCCGATGAAATCGATACCATCGCTGCTCAAACAAACGATGTCGATCTCGTGCGGCGGCCGACGGGAGGGCGCGCAATTCTTCATGCCGATGAGCTGACCTACAGCGTCGTTATGCGTGTCAGGCAAAAAAGCATTTCAACGGTTTACGAGGAAATCAGCCGGGCTCTTCTTGCAGCGCTTGCATTGCTCGGCGCCGACGCTGCAATAGAAAAAACGCAGCCGAATTTTCCAGCTCTTTATCGATCGCATTCCGCGGCAGCCTGCTTTTCCAGCGCCGGCCGGTACGAGATCAAATGCAGAGGAAAAAAAATAATCGGAAGCGCACAGCGGCGGTATGGAACGGAGGATGGAGAAGAAGTAGTCCTGCAGCACGGCTCACTCCTCCTCGGTCCCGGTCATAAAAAAATAGCGGATTTTCTCTCATTCTCTACGGAATCGGACCGGAATGCTCTCCGGCTTGAATTGGAGGAAAAAACAACCGACCTTTCAACGGAGCTTCACCGAACCGTTGCATTCGACGAAGCCGCTGATGCTGTGCGCAGGGGATTTGAGCTTGCATGGGACATACAATTTGAAATTATTCATGAACATCAAAAGGTGCACGAATGAAAACTGCGGCGGTTACATCGGGTCCCAAAAAAGTAACGACGAAAGTTATCGGTCTTATGAAGGAGAAAGGCCACCGGATCGCCTGCCTGACGGCATACGATTTTCTTACGGCGCGATTCCTCGATCAGGCGGGAATCGATCTGGTTCTCGTAGGCGACTCTCTTGCCAATGTCTTTCAAGGACAGGAAACAACACTCCCCGTGACGCTGGATGAAATGATTTATCATGCAAAAAGTGTGATACGTGCAATCGACCGTGCAATGGTTATCGTCGATATGCCGTTCATGTCGTATCAGGTAAATGATGAAGAAGGATTCCGGAATGCCGGACGGGTTATGAAGGAAACCGGAGCCGGAGGCGTGAAGTTTGAGGGAGGTGAACGAATTTCGAATCTCGTTCACATGACCGTCCGTGCAGGCATACCGGTGATGGGACATCTCGGCCTGACGCCGCAGTCGATTCATCAATTCGGCAGCTATACTCCGCGCGGGTCGACGCCTGCGGAAGCCAGACAGCTGCTGAAGGATGCGAAAGCCCTGGAAGAAGCCGGCGCTTTCGGCATTGTTCTGGAAAAAATCCCGGCGGCAGTCGCTAAGAAAATTTCCAAATCACTGACTATTCCGACGATCGGCATCGGAGCGGGGCCTTACTGCAACGGACAGATTCTGGTCGTTGCAGATATGCTCGGTTTGTATGAAGATTTCCATCCCCGGTTCGTCCGCCAGTATGCGAACCTTGCCGAGGTTATTCGAAAAAGTGTCCGGGATTACGTCAAAGATGTCAAAGACGAAAAATTTCCGACAGAAAAAGAAAGTTATTGACCGGTCATGGCAAAAAAGAAACCGACAATTCTCGTCTCCAATGACGACGGTATCGATGCACCGGGAATTGATGCTCTTGTACAGGAATTAAAAAAAATCGCCGCTGTGATCGTTGTCGCACCCGATAAACAACAGAGCGCTGTGGGTCATGCTATTACAATGAATGATCCGCTGCGCGTCAAAGAATTTTCAAAGAACGGAAAATTTTTCGGTTATGCCGTTCAGGGCACGCCCGCCGATTGTGTAAAAATAGCAGTCAAAGCATTGCTGAAACAAATTCCGGAACTTGTCGTCTCCGGCGTCAATCACGGGTCCAATACGGCCGTCAGTATCATCTACTCCGGCACCGTTTCTGCGGCGATCGAAGGCACTGTCTTAGGCATACCGTCGATGGCGATTTCTTTGACGACTCACGGTCCGGCGGATTTTCGTTATGCCTCGGTGATCGGGCGCAAAATAGCCTCGGTGATTTTGAAAAAAGGGCTGCCTCGGCGGACGCTGCTGAATGTGAATGTTCCCCCGCTGCCGGCCAATAAGATTAAAGGAATTTTGGTGACCGGACAGGGCAAGGCTGTATGGAACGATACGTTCGACCATCGCCGTGATCCCAGCGGCGTCGAATATTACTGGCTTACAGGCGAACTTGAAGAAATAGACACGGATCTTGCTTACGATCAGGCGGCGGTTCGCAGCCGCTATATTTCCGTGTCGCCGATACAATACGATCTGACCGATTACGCGATGATCCAAGAAATGAAATCGTGGAACCTGAACAAATTGAAATAGGACATTCGTACTCCGTTAATTATTTTCTACCCTTTCCCTTTTTTATGAAGTGAATCATGCCGACGCCGCTTATGAAACAATACCTGCACGTGAAGGCGAAGTATCCGGACACCATTCTTCTCTTCCGAATGGGAGATTTTTTTGAAACCTTTGAAGAAGATGCCAGAATTACTTCGAGAGTGCTCGGCATTGTTCTGACAAAGCGCGGGAACGGCGCTTCAGGCAACGTACCGCTGGCCGGTTTTCCCCATCATGCACTCGACGCATATCTTCCCAAACTGCTGCGCGCCGGGTACCGTGTGGCGGTATGTGAACAGCTTGAAGATCCGAAATTTGCAAAAGGCATCGTCCAGCGGGATGTCGTCGAGGTCGTAACGCCTGGTGTCGCGTTTTCCGATAAAGTCCTGGAACAGAAACAAAATAACTTTCTTGTCGCTCTTGCCCTCTCGTCTCCTCTTGCCGTAAGCGGCGAGAATATAGGGTTCTCCTATATCGATGTCTCGACAGGTGAGTTCGGCGTCAGTGAATTTCCTCTTAAAGATCTTCGGGAACAGCTCGGGAATTTTCAGCCGCGCGAAGTGCTGGTTCAAAAACGAGATCAGGAGACGATCAAATCAATTCTTGCCGGGCAAACGGCCCTGCTCTATACGAAAATTGACGACTGGGTATTCAACGCAGAATATGCCGAGGAACTGCTTTTGAGCCATTTTAAAACACAGTCGCTTAAAGGATTCGGCATCGAAAAGATGGGGATAGGAATCGTTGCTGCGGGCGCGATTATGAATTACCTGCAGGAAACGCAAAAAGCGAATATTCCGCATATTAAAAAAATCGTTCCGCGGGATGTCGGCGCCTTTATGGTGCTCGATGCTTCTACAAAGCGCAATCTGGAAATTACCACATCCATGTCCGGCCAGTCCGACGGCACGTTGTTCTCTATTCTTGATAAAACGGCGACCCCCATGGGCGGGCGCATGCTGAAACAATGGGTTCATCATCCGCTCAAGCGGCTGGACATGATAAAAGACCGGCTTGCTGCAGTCAAAGAATTTACGGAGAAAGATACGGCGAGAAAAGCGCTTTATGAGGAATTTTCCGGCATCGGAGACCTGGAACGCCTTATTGCGAAAATCGCAACAGGCCGGGCAAATCCGAGGGAAGTGAACCAATTGAAGGGAATGCTTCAGCAAATTCCGTGTCTGAAAGTTTCACTTGCTGAATTTGAAAATCAGGTTCTCCGCGAACTGGGAGAACGGCTCTCTCCGCTTGCCGCTCTGGTGGATATGATAGGGAAAGGAGTTGCCGATGAGCCGCCGCTTACGATCGCCGACGGCGGCGTTATACGGAAAGGGTACAATGCGGAACTGGACGATATTCGCAATTTGGCTTTCGGCGCCAAAGACTGGGTGGCGAAGCACCAGCAATCGGAAAAAGAACGCACGGGAATTTCATCCCTCAAAATCGGTTACAACAACGTTTTCGGCTATTACATTGAAGTGACCAATACACACAAAGACAAGGTGCCGAACAATTATATCCGCAAACAAACCCTGGCTAATGCCGAACGATTTATCACGCCGGAGTTGAAGGAGTACGAAGAAAAAATACTGCACGCTGAAGAAAAAATTCTCGAACTTGAAACGCGCCTGTTCAATGAAATCCGCCTGTCGATCGCGGAACATGCCCTGGAGATTCAGCAGAACGCGCAGCATATCGCCGTCCTCGATTGTTTCCTTTCGCTTGCCGGCACAGCTGTGGAACATCATTATTGTTGTCCGGATGTGCAGGATTCCACGCGTATTGAAATTATCGACGGCAGGCATCCGGTGATTGAAAAATTACTTCCTCCGGGAGAACATTATACGCCGAATAACGTTGTACTGGATACCGATGGGGAGCAGATTTTGATTATTACCGGGCCGAATATGAGCGGCAAATCGAGCTACCTGCGCCAGGTTGGTCTCATCGTGCTGCTTGCACAGATCGGCAGCTTTGTGCCGGCGGGGGCTGCCGTCATCGGTGTTGTCGACCGCATTTATACGCGTGTAGGAGCAAGTGATAACATCGCTTCCGGCGAAAGTACGTTCCTGGTGGAAATGCACGAAGCGGCCAATATCGTCAATACGGCGACAAAACGGAGCCTCATACTGCTCGATGAAATCGGGCGGGGTACTAGTACATTCGATGGAATCAGCATTGCATGGGCGCTGACGGAGTACCTTCATAATCATATCGGCGCAAAAACGATGTTTGCAACTCATTATCATGAACTGAACGAACTTGCCGATCTTTTTCCGCGTATACGGAATTTTAAAGTCGACGTCCGGGAATACGGCGATAAAGTGATTTTCCTTCATAAAGTTGTTCCCGGATTTGCCGATCATTCGTACGGCATTCAGGTTGCGCAGATGGCGGGATTACCGGAGGAAATAACACTCCGCGCGGCGGAAGTTCTTAAAAACCTCGAAAGTTCGGAACTGATTGTGGGTAAGAGAAAAGGAATGACCGGACAGCAGGGGGAGGGGCTCGTGCAATTGACTATGTTCGAAATGAAGGACGATGTGCTGCGTGAAGAAATTCGAAAATTGGATATTGAAAAAACAACACCCCTCGAAGCGCTGCATACATTGTCGGAATTGAAAAAGCAAATTGAGAAAAAAGGAAAAGAATGAATAAAAAAGAATTGCAGTTATTTTTCGAGTACGATGCCTGGGCGGACAGGCTTTTCTTCGAGTCGTCGGCAGCTTTGTCCGGTGAGCAGTATTGCAGGGATCATGGAACGAGTTTCGGTAGCATTCACGGCACGCTTGTGCATATCCTTTCAGCGAATTGTATTTGGTCGGCCCGGTGGAATAAAAGGACGCCAATACCGTTAAAACCGGAAGATCTCACCGTTCTGGAGTCGGTGAAAAAACAGTGGAATACGTACCGTTTGGATATTGATAATCTTTTACGTACGATCAGTGAGGAAGCGCTCCAATCGCCGTTTCCCTATACTGATTTTAAAGGCACAGTTCACGCACAAACGTTATGGCTGCAAATGCTGCATAAAGTGAACCATTCCAGTTATCACCGCGGACAGGCGGCAGCAATGATGCGTATGATTGGTGTCAAACCTGTCGGTACGGATTTTATCAATTATGCGCGAATCATGGAGAACAATGAGTAAAACAAAAAAAATAATTTTATTTCGCCATAAGCTTGCTCATATTGCGGAAATTATCGTCGATACGAACATTCTTAACAGCGGATTTTCGCGGGGATGTTCAATGAATAATTGCAACGGCCGCTGCTGCCGGGACGGCGTTCTCCTTGATGTCAAGGATAAAGAAAAAATTCTGGCTAATGCGCCGATGATTCAAAAAGCGATGGAACTGCAGCAAGAAAAAGATCCCTCAAAATGGTTCGACGAACGCATTGAACCCGATACGGATTTTCCGTCGGGCAGATGCGACGGTACGGCAGTTGCCGGCGGCTGCTGTGTCTTTCTCAACAGCAAAGGATTGTGTACGCTGCAGGCGGTGTCGATGGAGAACGGCATGGGCAAAGACGCCCTGAAACCTTTTTATTGTTTCGCTTATCCCCTGACTCTGGAGGAGGGTGTTTTGACGGTTTATGATCCGGAATTCTCCGAGCGTCCGGAATGCTGTATGGCCGTTTATCAGGGAGAGCAAAGTATTCTGGATATTTGCCGGGAAGAATTGGAATTCATTCTTGGTTTGGATGGAATGAAGGAATTTGAAGAAATGTATGCGGGCTATAAGCTGCAGGCCGCATTGAATCAGGAAGCCTGAGACGGAAAAAAATGGATCAACGAAGGTTATATCGAACAATCGAAAGTTTCGCGCCGGAACATTTTAAAACGGAAAAAGAACTGCTGAAACATGTTTTGAACGAGATAGTCAAGACGGAAGCTATCCGTTTGAAAGGGGGCCGTCTCTGGCAGTATGAACCCGCAACGGATTCGTACCGCCTTATTCACCAGATCGGTCAGATCGAAATGATGGAAAGCGGTTATCGGATTCAAGTTTCGAGGTATCCGATGTTCCAGCATCTGGTTGAACAACGGACGATTATCGCAAACGAAACGGACGGTTACCTGCGGACGAAAGGAATCGTCAAGTACTCGGCAACCGGTATCGGAGATAAACTGAAAAATAAGACCGGTTATGTCTTTCAGTACGTCATGGCGTTCAATTCCGATCACCTGGATCAGGATCTTTTGCTCGATCTGAACATTATAAGCCTGGCCGTGACCTCGACGTTGCGCAATAAACATATTCAGCAGAAAGCCGATGCACTGGCCCAGGATATCGACAAAGCGAGGGAAGTTCAGCAGAGCATTTTGCCGGAGTCGTTTATTCATTTTTATTATTACGATGTGTATGGTATTTCGCAGCCCGACCGGATTGTCGGAGGGGATTTTTTTGATTATATTTTTACCGATGAAACAAAGGACCGGCTTTGTATCGTCGTCGGCGATGCCGCCAGTAAAGGATTTCGCGCCGCTGCACAGGCGCTGTATGTGGTGGGGGCGCTGCGGATGGGTATTGCACATCATACAAAAACAGCATCGCTCATGTCCGGCATCAACAAGATTGTTAACCGGTCGTTTTCCGAAGAACAATTTGTTTCGATGTTTTATGCGGAATTGACGGACGGTCCGAAAGGATTGCTTCTGTACTCCAATGCCGGTCATAACAGCCCGATCGTCTTTCATGCACAGGAGCAGTCGATCGAATTGCTGGAACCAACGGGACAGATCCTCGGGCCGTTCTCGAAGGGCAGCTACAGAGTGGAAAGCACGATGCTGAAAAAAGGAGATTTGACGGTTATATATACGGACGGTATTACGGAAGCCAGGCGCATGGACGGCCTCGTATTCGGCGAAGAAAGGCTTGGCGGCCTCATTCAACAGCTGGCAAATAAAACCGCAAAAGAAATATGCGAGATGCTGATGCATGAGGTTAATGTCTTTGCAGAGGGTGCGGACTATTCCGACGATCGAACGATCGTCGTTATAAAACGCATCAGTTGACGGAAAGAACAAGAAAAGTATAAAAGGTGTGATATGGTAGAGCAAAAATTTATCGGTGTCGTGATGTCGGTCTCGAACGAATTGACAACTGTTCTTCTCGATGCAAACATCTCTTCTCTGAAACGAGAAATCGGCGGGAAAAATTATTCGATCGGCCAAATCGGGACATACGTACTCGTTCCGACCGGCAACCTTGTGCTGATCGGCATGATCCAGCAATTGGTCAAAAAGGATGTTGCTATCAACGGACAGCCGCATCAGCGTTATATTCTGGACGTGAATATGGTCGGGACCGTGAAAACGGGGCGTTATGAACGCGGCGTTTCAGTTTTTCCGTCCGTCGATTCTCCGGTTTTCCTCGCCGAAGATTCCGATCTTGCGGTTGCATTTTCGGTCTTTCAAAAATTCGGTTTCTCGGTCGGACTGGTTTCACTCTTCGAAAATCAACGCGCGTATCTGGATGCCAACCGGTTCTTCGGGAAACATATCGCTGTTCTCGGATCCAGCGGATCGGGAAAATCATGTACTGTTGCTTCAATTCTGCAAAAAGTGTCGAAGTTTCCTGATACCAATATTATTGTGCTCGATATCCATAACGAGTATTACAAAGCTTTCCCGGGAAACTGCAATCATATCGATATTGCGGAATTCGAATTGCCCTTCTGGCTTATGAATTTTGACGAAATGCGTGAAATGTTCATCGATGAAAGAGACGAGAATGCATCGAGCCAGATCACTGTACTGAAGGATCTTATCATTGCATCGAAAAAAGGGAAAAACCCGGAAATGTCGTCTCTCATTACCATCGATACGCCTGTTTATTACGACCTGGGCGAAATTCGTGCAAAGCTCCAGTACATGGACACGGAAAAAAGCTCCGTCGGAGGACAGATCAAAGAAGGACCGTTCTATGGAAAGTTCACGCGCTTTCTTGTCCGGCTGGACAGCAAATTGAACGACCCGCGTTATGCGTTTATGTTCCGGTTGAAAAAATATATTCAATCGTCGTCCATCAACGATTTGCTCATGCACATTCTCGGATCCGACGGAAGCGCGCAGGTTACCATACTCGATCTCAGCGGCATTCCGTTCGATATCGTCAGCACGATTGTCTCGCTGCTTGCACGGACGATTTTCGACTTCAATTTTTGGAATCCCAATCGCCGCGATTTTCCGATCTTGCTCGTTTTTGAAGAAGCTCATAATTATCTGCCCAGTTCCGGAACGACAAATATTGCAGCCCGGCGGACGGTCGAGCGCATTGCAAAAGAAGGGCGGAAGTACGGCGTTTCCATTATGGTGGTCAGTCAGCGGCCTGTTGAAGTTTCGGAAACAATTCTCTCGCAGTGCAATAATTATGTGGTGCTTCGCCTGACAAACCCGGTTGATCAGACATATATCAAGCGGCTGGTACCCGATGCATTTTCAGGTCTCACGGGTGTGCTTCCGTCCCTGCGGCAGGGTGAATCGCTGATCGTTGGCGAAGCGATGCCGATGCCGCTGCGCGTGCAGATCGATTATCCCGATCCGGAACCGGACAGCAGCGATATCAAATTCTACGAAAAATGGAAACAAAGCGACGTGAAAACGAAGATTGCAGATGTCGTCACGCGATGGTGGAAGCAGGAAAGGTAATCGGCCGGGGTTTCCGGCGAACCGTCGGAAACAACTCTGGAGACACGGAGAAGAAGGCTCGAGCTGAAAAGAGAAGACGCAAATCCGTTTCAGAATGAAATCCGGGTTTCCGGGGAAACAACCTTTTCGTGAGCGTCTTTATGAGCCGATTCTTCGATAGTGCCGGTACTCCAGATCGTTTTCGATTACGAAATCCACAATCCTGAAATTATCCGACACGATACGGGCATATTCCGGAAAGAAAGCATCCCCTTCGAAATGCTGCCGGATGACGGTGATATACAATTCGTCCGCTATCGGCAGCGTCTCGCGAAAAAGCTTCTCCCCCCCGAGGATAAAAATTTTTTCTTCAATAGCCAGCGCACGCAAGGCCTCATCCAGCGACCGATAAGTTTCTAATCCTGGAATCTGCCGGGAGGTCAGAACGACGGAACGGCGTCCCTGAAGCGGACGGCCGATGGACTCGAATGTTTTCCGTCCCATGAGAATTGTGTGCCCCATCGTGATCTGTTTGAACCGCTGCAGATCATCCGGGATATTCCAAGGTATGGTTCCTCCCGATCCGATAACCAGATTGGAAGAATGAGCAGCAATGATGATCAGTTTCATAGCCGGGAAGAATTACGCTTCACTCCACGGCGGCTGGATGCCGAAACGCCGCAACTTTTCTTCTATTTCATCCCGCTCGATGTTGCGCTTCAGATCCTGACCTGCTGGAGGAACGATGCCGTACGTTTCCGCCAGCGATCGAGCGCCGTTACGGTCTCCGGCCTGCAATTTTGCAATGAGTTCAATTTCGAATTTTGAAAGTTCGATGCCGCCGAAAAGATAATCCTGAAAAGCGAACCAGGCGATTGGACACCAGCGGCCGACAATCTCATTGCCGATGGTCGCAGCATAGGATCGAATTTCCTCTTGTGCATGCGGTTCCATACGCAATGCGAGGAAGTGCAGCAGATTGTGCAAATCGATTTTCCAGTACGCTTCGGTATATGTGCTCAGCGGCAGGTCTTTTCTTGCCTGTTCTCTGGCAATCCCGGCTTCGATGCGCTCATTGTATACAGTGCGGGCAAGGCTTTGCAGTTCTATTTCCCGCATTGTAAAGAGTTCACCCTGTTTGACGGCCAGGTTTCCTTCGCTTCCCTGTCTATTGCTCGTTGCCTGCAGCCGCCATTCTTCCGGTTTCGTTTTTTGCGCGGAATCGATGGCGATAGAATAACGGGTGGAATATTCGTTGACATTTGCCATGCGATGCCGGATCCATTGCCGCCAACAATCCATGGGAACCCGCACATGGAGTTTCAATTCGCACATTTCGAACGGGCTTGTGTGATGGTGACGGAGAAGATAACGGATGAGGCCTTCGTCCTCACGTACCTTTTTTGTTCCTTTGCCGTACGATACGCGCGCCGCTTGAACGATGGAGGAATCCGATCCCATATAATCAACAACCCGGACAAAACCGTCGTCGAGGACTTTGAATGGGACGCCGAGAATTTCATCGAGTGCCGGCACCGATGCACGTTCAAGTTTTTCAAACTCCGATATCATGAATCTCCTTTGTGTAAGTAACAGCAGGCGGTTTTACAAAGAGTAGTTTAGTATTTTTGAAATCAATTTTGCGGCGGCAACATCCGGATAATGGAGCCCTTTTATCGGAGAAAGTTCGACCAGCGAACAGCCGACAATATTCTTTTTCCTCGTTACCTTGCGCAGGCATTGGAGAATTTGTTCCCAGAGCAGGCCGTTCGGTTCCGGTGTACCGATTGCAGGCATTAAACACGGGTCGAAAACGCCGAGGTCGAAGTCGATAAAAATGTTGTCCGTCAAATGTTCGACAACGTAATCGTCCCAGTATTTAAGAACTTTTGTATACGCGCCGCGGTGAATCTCATGCGCGTAATAGACTTGTATTCCGCGGTCGCGGATATATTCCGCTTCTTCCCGGCTTTGTGCGCGAATCCCGACCTGGACAAGGTTGTGCGGGTCGATGAATTCACACACACGCGCCATGGTCGAAGCATGGCTGAATTTGCTGCCTTGATGTTCCATCCGGAGATCGGAATGGGCGCCGAAGTGAAGCACGGAAAGGCGCGGAAAATGTTTGGCATGGGCGGCGATCACTGCAGACGAGATCGTATGCTCTCCTCCGAGAACAACCGTGTATTTGTGTGTTTGCAGTAAATCATAAACGGCATCGTAAACCAACTGCAAGGCGTCTTCGTCGGCTTTTTTTGCAAAATTCAAAGGATGCACCGTTGCAATGCCGAGCTCTTTATAGACTTCCCGCTTTGTTTCTTCGTCGAAGAGTTCCACATGATGCGATGCCTGGAGCAGCGCATCCGGTCCTTTTTTCGATCCGGTGCCGTAACTGGGGTTGTGTTCGTACGGAGCCGGTACAATGACAACACGCGACGTTTCGAACGATGAATATTGTTTTTCGATGCCGAGAAAATTATGTTTTGAATCGAGTATTTTAACCAAGTATTTACTCCTCTCTTATCGACAATATATTTCAAACCATCTGGAAAAGCAAGCAATCTATCTTGACAAAGAGAACAATTGTTTCGATAATACATTATACGATGGATAAAAGTTTTACGGGCCCATATTTGTTCTTTATATCCCTTTCCTTTGTTTGGTGCGCAGGAATTTTTGCCGCTCCGCTTCTGCAAAATGCAGGAATGCATGCGGCTGCCGGCGTGCTTTATGAAGCGTTTGGACGAGTTTGCCATCAGCGAGCCGGGCGTTCATTCTTTTGTGCCGGACAACAGCTCGGCGTGTGCATACGATGCACATCCGTCTATCTGAGTTTTTTTGCATCTGCTGTTCTCTTTCCGTTCTTGGCACGGCGGAAATGGCGGAGAATGGAACGACCGCCGGCTTCGATTCTGGAGATGATTCCATCACAGACCATTGCACTGATATGTTTTCTACCGATGCTCTTCGATGTTGGATTAAGCATTGCGGGAATTTCGGTCAGTACAACAATCACGAGGGTCGTGAGCGGAACAATGCTGGGTTTGATACTGCCTTGGTACGTTATACCTGTTTTCCTTGATGCCTGGGTGCATATACGATTTGAAACGATAAAGAAAAAGGAGAAAACACAATGATGGAAAAACCGAGCAAACAACGAGCCGTTCTCTTCGGCGGTCTTGTCATCGGTCTTGTTTCCGGAATTCCGGGATTGAGTCTTTTAAACTGCTGCTGTTGTGCCGGAATTTTAATCGGCGGTGCACTGGCCGTATATCTCTATAAAGAAGAATTTACACCGGAAACGCCGCCTCTGGAGTCTTCCGATGTTCTGATCCTCAGCTTTATTGCGGGTATACTCGGCGCCGTTATCGCAACGGCTGTCAGCGGTGTTGTGAGCACCTTCTTCGGTCCCGTAGAGACTGAATTTCTCCGAAAAATAATGGCCAGAGTTACCGATAAATTGGCGAGTCAAGGAGCGTTGCAGCAAAATTCGATCGATGAAATTCAAAATCAACTGGAACAAGCGGTGCAGGAAAAGCTGACAGTCGGCAGTATTCTTCGTTCTCTGATCTTTAGTCTGATCATCTATCCGATTTTCTCCATGCTCGGCGGATTGATCGGATTCGGGATTTTTGGAAAAAAGAAACGCCCGTCAAACGATTATCCGCATGCATAAATAGATGGAGCCCATCTTTAAGATGGACTCCATCTGACTACCGGCGGCTGTTCAAGAGGAAAAGGAGCGTTTTTGTAAATTCGTACGACATTTTGAGCGCCTTCGGTTCAATCAGAGAAGAACGGTCGTACGGCGTGTGCATGGCGATAAGAACATGCGGTAAGGCGGATGAATCGGGTTTTCCGCCGCTGCTCAACATGCGGGAAAGGCGGTCCCCGTCTCCCTTTGGAACCACTGAAATGGAAATATTAGTAAGATGATACCGGGCGAAAGAAAGATAATCGGATTCCGGATAGACGGACCGCTCGACAGAAGGAAAACCGGTCTGCTGCTCTGCCTCATGCACGATCGGAAGAAAGACCTGGTCGGTTTTAAAATCGACCGGTCCGATATAGAGTTCATCGCCGGTTCCTTCGACATCTAAATTGATCATCGCAAGATGGCTTTTGGGCAGCACATATTTCTGAACATACTGTGCTGAACCGATGCAGCCCTGTTCTTCCTTATCAAAAAAGCAAATCTCGATTGTATGTTTCCATTCCTCGCTCCGAAGGTGATTGATCAAGCCGAGGACGACGGCGACGCCGCTTCCATTATCATTCGCGCCCGGGGATCCCTCCGTAGCATCATAATGTGCTCCGATGATAATCTTCTTTTCCCCATGACCGAACCGAACAATGATGTTTTCTCCCGTAATTATCGTCGTATCGTTTTTTCCCGTGGAAGGGGAAGAGAAGGGTACGGCAACATATCCGGCTCCCATCTGCTTTAATTGGTCTTTGATAAAATCGCCTCGCCGCTGGGAGGAGCCCCCCTCGATTCCGAGAACGTATCCATAGAGTTCGTCTTCGATAGCGACAGGCGTCTGTGCAAAGGCAGGGCTGAGAAAACAGAACAGGAGAAGCATGGCTGCATATTTTTTTTTCATGTCAATCGACCTTTAGCAATTTTATGCGAAAAGTGGTTTTATAACCGGGACGGTTTTCCTTGAGCGAGAGCTTTCCGTGGTGATACGCTTCAACGATTCGCTTTGCCAGGCTCAGTCCCAATCCCCATCCGCGTTTTTTTGTCGAGAACCCCGGCCGAAAAATATCTTTCCGGTGTTTTGAGTCAATTCCTTTTCCCGTGTCCGCAATATCGACGAAGATTTCCGACCCGTTTTCGCTGATCGAATAGAGAATCGATCCTTCGTTCGTTTCGATGGCATCGATGGCATTTTTTGTCAAGTTCTCGATAACCCATTCGAACAACTCCTTGTTGACGGATGCCGTGACAGGCTCGGTTTTTTCAAGAATCAATTCAACTCGCTTTGCGGAATTTTGCGTGTTATTGATGCTCGGAAGCCGGCGTTCAAAGTATTGAATGACATTGCGAATAATATCGTCGATATATTCCGGGCGCAGATTGGGTCTGGAGCCGATTTTGGAAAAGCGATCGGCAATTTTCTGGAGTCTGTGAATATCGTTCTCCATATCATTCAGAGTTTCCAGTTCCGTCGACCGAGCCCCGTCTTTGAGAAGTTCCACCCAGCCGAGCATACTGGAAATCGGAGTTCCCAGCTGATGCGCCGTTTCACGGGACAAGCCGACCCATATATTGCTTTGTTCGCTTCGTTTGATGTAGCTGAAACTGATATATGCAATCAGCAGAAAAAGCGCCGCGATCGACATTTCAATATAGGGAAGCCAGCGAAGTTTTGTGATGAGAGATGATTCCCCGTAATGAACGTAATTGAGTATCACTGTGTCTTGATACGCCACTTTGATCGGCTCGTGCATGCGGTCCATTCCTTTCAGGATGGACAGCAGAACAAGCCGTTGGTTTTCTTGTGAGAGGGTCGTATCAATCGCAATATTACGGATGTTGTTTTGATAAGGCGCAAGAGGTTCGTTCTTTCCATTGGACAGGACAATTGGAAAATCGATCGCACCGATAATGTTGGAGAAAACAAAATTAAAGTCCCCCTCGCCGGTTTTTCCGTTGATGATGTATTCGAGTGATTCGGCATAAAGCCGTGCGACATCGTTCTCTTTTTTGTCCAAATCGCGTACCAGGCCGTGCGTATACCAGAGGGTTGCGCCTATAAGGACAAATGCAAGAATGAGCAGCGAAATTTTCAGCTTGCTTGAAAGGGGAAAGGAACCCGTTGCTCCGGAATGTACAGCCGTCGAGTTCTTCATACAATTCTAATACTATTGTAGCGTGAGCGTTTGGTCCCGCCGCGCTCCGACGGAAACCATCCAAAGTTTTACACCGATCATGCCGGCGACAGCTTCGAGATATTTTTTTGCTGCCGAAGGAAGCTGCCGATAGGTACGTACTCCCGACGTTTTTGTTTTCCATCCTTTAAAGCTCTTGTATTCCGGCTCGGCAATATCCAGTGTCTGGCTGTCGCTCGGGAAATGAAGAACCTTTTTGTTCCGGATCTTATAGCCGGTGCAGACCTTGATCTCATCGAAATCATCAAGAACGTCAAGTTTGGTAACCGCAATTTTTTGAATGCCGTTGATACGGACGGAATACTGCAGACTGAAAAGGTCGAGCCAGCCGCAGCGTCGCGGTCTGCCGGTTGTTGCGCCGAATTCGCCGCCCGTCGTCCGCAGCGCTTCGCCGATTTCATTGCATTGTTCTGTCGGGAACGGACCGTTGCCGACACGCGTGCTGTACGCTTTGACAACTCCGACGATCGAATGGATGGAGGTCGGGGGTACTCCAAGACCGGTGCAGGCGCCGCCGCTGGTCGGATTGGACGAAGTGACGAACGGATACGTGCCGAAATCCACGTCAAGCAGAGCGCCCTGCGCACCTTCGGCCAAAATATTCTTTTTTTGCTTGAGAGCCGATGCGAGATAGGCCGATGTGTCTTTAATGTAGGGATCGATTTTTTTATCGAATTCTTGATACTCTTTCAGAATTTGATCGACATCGAGGATCTTTGAATTGTACAGCTTGCTGAGAAGTTCGTTATTCGTCTCGATGTTCCGTTTCAGTTTACGGCAGAGAAGATCGCGGTCCAGCAAGTCGACAACACGAATGCCTGTTCGCATGTATTTATCAATATAAGCCGGGCCGATGCCGCGGCCGGTTGTGCCGATGCGGTCGCTGCCCTGTTCCCGCACGGAATCAAGCAGTTTATGATATGGCATGATTAAATGTGCGTTATGGCTGATAAATAAACGCCCGTCGGTTTTGATGCCTGCTTTTTTCAGCTGGTCTATTTCCGCCATTAAGGCAACCGGATCGAGTACAACTCCGTTACCGATGACACAGACGACATGTTTATGAAAAATTCCGGATGGAATGAGATGTAAAACATATTCTTTTTCCGTTTTTCCCGTTTTATCCGGAATAACAACGGTATGCCCCGCATTAGCGCCTCCCTGATAACGCGCGACAATGTCCACATCGTTGCTCAGGTGATCGACAATTTTTCCTTTTCCTTCATCGCCCCATTGGGCACCTACAATAATTTGAATTGGCACGGTTCTTCTTTATATGTTATGTATGAATAGTCTGTTTTTACGAGCCCGGCTTCTTTCGGAGCAAAGCTGCAGAGAATATATCTATGTACATATTTTTCGCACGAATAACAATATGAATATTGACCTTTTGAATACAATCCTGCCGGATGGCCGCTTTCATTCAAGGATGCGGAACACAGAAGGCATTTTCAGCCATCGGAACAGGGAATATTTTTTTTGTTGAATGAAATATTTCCCGGCTGTAAGGGTTCCTTTCAGAAATGAAGCTGAAAAAACCGCTGTCCGGCTCGATTTATTTTTTGAAGACGATGATTTTTTAAAATACATCCGAAAGAGCTCGTCTGCGTCTTTCCGTTTTGTCTTGCAGTTATACTTGATGAAAGAGGGCTTGTCGTATATGAAAAATCTTTCTAATTCGCTTTCTTTGCCGGAATGAGCCCTTCTGCTTCAAGTTCCGGGCCGATAAGATCGATGATCTCTTCGTTGACATCCAGGCTCGATGATGGATCTATCACTTCTCCTGTTCCGATCCAGATTAATTTTCCGATTCCCGAAGTTGAGTACAGCTTGATTTCATGCCGAACGACCTTCACTGGCTGGGCCGGTATGGTCTGAGGCGGCGCTTGTTCCTCCGAGTGGTTGTGCTGCACCGGACGAGGGCGGTCTATCGGGTCCACGGGATGAGACGTTTCCTGTCTCTCCTGTTCGTACGAAGTCCGGTAATCTGTACGCAATTCTTCATACTCTTGAGGAGTCTGCCTGTCGAGATGCCCGCGGCGATAGTGTATTTCCTTTTTTTCCGGAACTCTGCTGACCAAAAGAATATATTCAAAGTTGTACGACTGCACAGAATCCAAAAGAGCATTGATGGGAGGGATAGAATCCCCGAACAAAACGTATGATGGTGTGGTATTGAGGCCGCGTTGTGCGAACTCATTGACAAGTCCATCCTCCCAATAGCGTCTGTATGCCGCATTATGTTTTACGGTGACGACAAGAATGCGGTTCNNACATTATAAAGGCTCGATGTTGAACAGGACGAAAAAAGGCCGGCGATCAGACCGGCAAAGAGAATTTGAGTACGTTTGAAGCGTTTATTCATAGTGTTCTTGTTCTTTCCCTTATTTCCCGTATTTCCCAATGAGGAGAACTGTTCGTCATGCCCAAAAGGATTTGTCATTATCCGGCTTCTTTTATACTATTAATTATTCACAATTTTCCATTCACTGCTTTACAGCATCGGAATTTTGATATTCCACCGTTTTGCATTTTCCACTGCGCGCGGATACCCGGCATCCGCATGACGGACAATGCCCATGCCGGGATCGAATGTCAACACACGCTCCAGCCGTGCTGCTGCTTCCGGAGTTCCGTCTGCAACGACGACCATCCCGGCATGGATGGACAATCCAATGCCGACACCTCCGCCATGATGCACGCTGACCCAGCTTGCGCCTCCGGCCGTATTGAGGAGTGCGTTGAGAATCGGCCAGTCCGCGATCGCATCGCTGCCGTCNNAGCCAGCAGATGCGCGCCGGGAGTCCTTGAAAATCGACTTCTTCGCGGGCTTTTTTGATCCATGTGCAAAGCTGTGTGTTTTCCGGAAATGCATCCAGAACGGCTTCGTCCGTACGATAGATGTCATCCGGTTCTCCGGAGAGTGCTGCCCACCGGAAGGGTCCCTTGCCGTCGCAAAAGAGGGGGCGTATATATTCGGGTACGAAACCGGGAATGGAGAATGCTTTTTTTACGCCGTTTGCAAATGCTTCCCCCCGGATATTGTTGCCATAGTCGAATGTGACGACCCCGCGTTCTTTGAACTTGAGCAGGCCTTTGACATGATCGACGATCGAGGCCCTGGCAAGGGCGATATATTTTTCCGGATATTTTTTCCGGAGCGCTGCCGCCTGCTCGAACTTCATGCCTTTTGGGATATAGCCGTTCAGCGTATCGTGCGCGGAGGTCTGATCGGTGGCGATATCCGGCAGGAATTTTCCGGCGGCAATTTTAGGAATAATTTCGGCGGCATTGCCGAGGAGTCCGATCGAGAGCGGAAGTTTTTTCCTTTTTGCCGCTTGAATTTGCGCCATGGCATCTTCAAGAGTATCGGTTGCCGTATCAAGATAGTGTGTTTCGATTCGTCTCCGAATTTTTAACGGATCGGCTTCAACAACGAGACATGCCGCGCCGTTCATTGTCGCGGCAAGAGGCTGCGCGCCTCCCATGCCGCCGAGTCCCGCGGTCAGTAGAAACCTTCCGGTCAGCGAGCCGCCGAAATGTTTCGCCGCAGCAGCAGCGAACGTTTTATAGGTTCCCTGTAATATTCCCTGTGTGCCGATATAAAACCAGCTCCCGGCGGTCATCTGTCCGTACATCGTCAGCCCGAGTGCATCGAGTCTCCGGAATTCATCCCACGTCGCCCAATGCGGTACGAGCATGGCGTTGCTGATCAGCACGCGCGGGGCCTGCTCATGCGTCTTGAATACGGCAACCGGTTTGCCGGACTGAACAAGCAGGGTTTCATCGTTTTCGAGTGTCTGAAGGGACTGCACGATGGCATGAAAGCAGTCCCAGTTGCGTGCAGCCTTTCCGGCGCCGCCGTACACAATTAATTCCTCAGGCCGCTCGGCAACCTGCGGGTCGAGGTTGTTCATCAACATGCGCATTGCCGCTTCTTGAATCCAGCCCTTGCACGAAATTTTTGTTCCATGCGGTGCGCGAATCAATTTTGGTTTCGGTGCATGTTTCATGATTTCACCGGTTATTGGTTCTTAGTGCGTCGTTCGTAGTTCGTAGTTTTATACAATATAGAATGTTTATCAGTTATTTGGTTTATTAGTTGATTAGTTTGTTGGCTCATTGCTGCATTGGTTTTCATCTTCAAATTGACAATTCGCGATTCGCAATTCTTTACAGTTTATACCCGATCTTCCGCAAAAAGTTTTTTCGCCATTCCTGCCCGGCTGCATTTTCGATTCCTTTCGACCGGATTCCGTCAATCACGCCGAGGATCCCGCGTCCCTGTTCTGTTTCCGCGACGATGACCTGTACCGGGTTTGCCGTTGCACAAAAAATGCGGCAGACCTCGGAGACATTTTTTATCGCATTAAGGACATTAACAGGGAAACCGTTGTCGAGAAACAGAATGAAAGAATGCCCGCATGAGAGTTCGAATGCATTCTTCCTGGCGAGTTCGATCATTGCTTCGTCGTTTCCCGTCCAGCGGACAAGCGCCTCTCCGGAAGATTCGCAAAATCCGAGTCCGAACCGGATCTGTGCATTCGTCTGAACGACCGCTTCATGAATGTCTTCGACGGTTTTTATGAAATGCGATTGTCCGAGGATGAAGTTGATCGGTTCCGGCTTTTCAATGGCGACAATTTTAATTTCCATGAAAACTCCTTTGCATGGTCATGACGTCGACGATCGTTTTCAGCAGCCCGCTGCCGGTCCGGATCGGAAGACCGATTTCAACCAGTCCGAGCGTGCACTTTTTTATTTCAATGCCGGCATGGGAATGGCCGGCGATGAGCATCGAAATTGTTCCCGAAAGAAAAGGTTCATGACCGACCAGGAGTACCGATTCCACATCGAGGCTGTTCAGAAAGTGAAAAAGCTGATTGGGATTTGTGCCGTTGGCAAGATATTCGGTTGTTTCCGGAAGAGGAGCGGAAAGATGCTGCCGGACGATGATGCCGGTTTCACGCGCACGGAGGAGAGGGCTGGTATATATTCTGTTGACAAGAAATCCATTGTGCATCATATAGAGTCCGGCGGTGTCTGCCTGGCGCCGGCCTGTTTCAGTCAGCGGATGTTCATTCTCCTGAGAGGAGGCATCGCCGTGTCTGAGAAAAAAGAGCATCATAGGACATCAAAGTAAATGGTCAACTGTAAACGGTAAAAGCTTGATTTCTGCACACAGCTTACAATTCTCAGTTTACCGTTCACAATTTATAAATCATTCTTTTACAAGATTATATTGCTGGATTTTCGTGTACAGTGTTTTCAAGCTTATCCCGAGAATCTGAGCAGCTGTATTCTTATTCCAATCGACAACCTTCAGTATTCCGGCAATATGCGCCTGTTCAATTTTATGCATAGAAACAGCGGAACCGATTTGCACTTCTCCCGGTGTCTGGGCGGAATCTTTGGAAACCTTAAAGCGCCGGCCGATGGGAAGTGCGATATCTTCGACCTTGATAAGATTGTCTTTGCAGAGAATGCTTGCTCTTTCGATGACATTCTCCAGTTCCCGGACATTGCCGGGCCAGTCGTATTTGATCAGCAATTCCAGCGCTTTGGGTTCGATCATTTTCAGTCCCCGCGGCCGTACATGGTTTTTTAAAAAATAATCGACCAGGAGCGGGATATCTTCAGGCCGTTCGCTTAAGAGCGGTACTGAAAGAGTAATGACATTGATGCGGTACATCAGATCTTCGCGAAACCTTCCTAAAGCGATTTCAGCGGTCAGACTCTTGTTTGTGGCTGAAATGACGCGGACATCGGAGCGTAGGTTCTTGTTGCCGCCCACGCGGCGGTATTCGCCGGTCTGCAAAAATCGCAGAATTTTCGGTTGGAGAGTAAGGCTGATCTCGCCGATTTCATCGAGGAAGAGTGTGCCGCCGTCGGCAATTTCCACGATTCCCTGTTTCATGGTGTACGCATCGGTAAATGCTCCCCGTTCGTGCCCGAATAATTCGCTTTCGATAAGGTTCTCGGGGATCGAGGCGCAGTTCAACGCCACGAACTGCTTCTCCTGCCGAGTACTGTTCTTATGGACGAAGTTTGCAATTAATTCTTTGCCGGTTCCGCTGGCTCCTTGAATGAGCACGGAAGAATCCGTCGGCGCTACTTTTGCAGCGATGTTGAGGAGCTCGAGCATCGGCTTGCTTTCGCCGATAATGTTGTCGCTGTACGTATGCCGGGCAAGTTCGGTTTTTAAAACTTTATTTTCGACCTGGAGCCGTTTCCGTTCGACGGCGCGTTCGATGTTCGCAAGCAGTTCTTCGGCAGCATACGGCTTGGTGATATAATTAAAAGCGCCGAGCTGCATGCATTCGACTGCGATCTTAATGTCGTATACGCCGGTCAGCATAATAACCTGCGTACTGAAGGAATGGTCGCGGGCGAAGCGCAGAACCTCGACGCCGTCGACTCGCGGCAGTTTGAGGTCCAATAAAACGAGATCGAAAGTTTTTTGCTGGAGCATATTGATTGCTGCAACGCCGTCGGTTGCCGTTTGCACCAGATATCCTTTCGGTTCGAGAAGTGCTTGAACGACCTGAAGAAACGGCAGCTCGTCGTCGACAACGAGGATGGAAATGGATTCTTTTTTCATACGGGTTTCCCCATAAAATTACCGCAATGGAAGCGCGAACGAAAATGTAGCGCCTTTGCCGGGTTCCGATTCTACCCAGATCTTTCCGTAGTGTGCTTCAATAATCCGCTGCGCTATGATCAGGCCGAGGCCGGTTGTTTTTTTCTCGTTTGATTTCCCCGCTACAAGATCGCGGTACCGGTCGAAGATAAGAGGCAGTTCTTCTTTTGCAATTCCCGCTCCGCTGTTGAACACCGAAACCATGATATGGTCGAGCGGTTTTTGTCCTTCTTCCATCACCAGGGCGACCTTTTTCACCTGCACAACGATGGCACCTTGAGCCGGTGTGTACTTGATTGCATTGCTGAGAAAATTCTGTAAAACCTGTTCGATCTTTTCCGAATCGAATTCCAGCGGCGGCAGATCCGGTTCTGAGTGCACATCGAGTGTGATCCTGTTCGATTGAACGGGGACCCGAAATTCCTGCGTGATGTGCTGTACGACGGCGGCGAGATTGGCAATTCCTTTATTTAAAGTCACCCGGCCGGCTTCCAATTTTGTCAGATCCATCATATCGGTCAGAAGCGCAATCACCTTATCGATGGAGATCGTCATGTAGCCGAGCAATTCCTGCTGGTGATCATTGATCGGTCCCGCCATCTCTTTCAGCAAATAGCCGATGCTCTGGCGGAGCCCTGCAATGGGATTATGCAGATCGAACAGCAGGCGTGCCGTATACTCGGCTTGCAGTTTTCGTATCCGGTCTTCCGCATTGCGCGTTTTTATAATTGTTCTCAGCTGGGGAACGATTTGTTCCATGTCGATCGGCTTGGTCAGATATTCTTTTGCCCCTATTTTCATCGCTTCAACTGCCATGCCGACGTCGCTCATACCGGTCATCATAACGACTTCGGTCTGCGGGGAATTCTTTTTAGCATAACGAAGGACTTCCAGGCCGTTGACGCCGGGCATCTTGATGTCCAGCATCGCAATGTCATAATTCTTTCCCTGAATCTTTTTGATGGCTTCAAGGCCGTCGCCGGCCTCTTCGACATCGAATCCTTCATCGGCAAGCCATGCAGCTACGGTAATGCGAAGGGGGTCTTCGTCATCTGCAATTAAAACCTGAATTTTTTCCTCGCTCATGTTTTCTCGTTGATTGTCGTAGATCGGTGTAATTTTTTCACTTTAAAGAATCCCAAGCAAATGAAAAAATTACAATTCCTCATTGAAATAATAGGTAGATTCATGCCAAAAGTCAATTTTTTNNGCTGTTCTTCTTATCATTTGCAGTTTCCTGTGTGCAATTGACGATCGACAATTTGCGATTTTCTATTCACCATTTATCGTCTTTAAAAGTTGAATTTAACGAGTAACTCCATTACATTGCTTAATCTTATTAAAAAAGCCGAAAATCAAGCATGCAATCTTACACTCTCGACGGCAACTCCCTTACTATTCCTCAAATTTCGGCAATAGCCGTGGACTTCGCAGAAGTGCATTTAAAACCTTCTTCAAAACGGGCTATTTATGCTTCAAGGAAGCTTATCGACGATTGGGTGCAGCATGGCGAATCCATTTACGGTGTAACGACGGGCTTTGGAGAATTTTCAAATGTTCGTATTGCTCCGCACGATTTGGCGCAATTGCAGGAAAACCTTATAGTCAGCCATGCAGCTGGATCCGGTGACCCGCTGGCGCCGGAGATTGTCCGTGCTATGATGGTGCTTCGGATCAATGCACTGGCAAAAGGATTCTCAGGCATCCGGCTTTCGACCGTTGAAACTTTGATGGAGATGCTGAACCGGAATATTCTTCCGGTCATTCCATCCCAGGGATCGGTCGGAGCGAGCGGCGACCTGGTGCAGTTGGCTCACCTTGTGCTTGCGATGATCGGCAGGGGAAAAGTTTATATTAACGCAGGCAAAAAAAACTCAAGGATCGCCGGTTCAGCCGGTGTTTTACGGAAACATGGTCTTGCACCGGTAAAGCTTGCAGCGAAGGAAGGACTCGCGCTTATTAACGGGACGCAGATGATGACTGCTTTTGCTTCTCTTGCGGCTGATCGGTCGATGCAGCTTCTCAAGACAGCCGATATTGCCGCAGCGATCAGCGTGGAGGCGCTGCGGGGAAGCGATAGTGCATTCGATAATCGCATTCATGCGCTGCGGCCGTACCGGGGACAAAGAAATGCTGCAAGCAATATGCGCCGGTTGATGCATGGAAGCATGCTGCGGGAATCGCATAGGACGAATGACCGGCGAGTACAGGATGCGTATTCGATCCGGTGTATTCCGCAGGTGCATGGTGCTTCACGCGATGCTGTGGAATATGTTTATGAAAAAGTTTCCATTGAAATTAATTCCGCAAACGATAATCCGCTTATCTTTGCAAAGGACCGCATCCATCTTGAAGGAGGAAATTTCCACGGCCAGCCGATAGCACTGGCTATGGATTTTCTCGCCATTGCTCTTGCGGAACTTGCAAATATTTCGGAACGGCGCATCGAACGCCTTGTCAACGGTTCTCTCAGCGGCTTGCCGCGGTTCCTGACGGCGAGGGGTGGATTGAATTCCGGCCTTATGATCGCTCAGTACACCGCCGCGTCGCTTGTTTCGGAGAATAAAGTACTGGCGCACCCGGGCAGTGTGGATTCAATTCCGACATCCGCCAATCAGGAGGATCACAACAGTATGGGATCGATTAGTGCGCAAAAAGCATGGCGTGTACTGAAAAATGTCCAAACAGTTCTTGCCATCGAAATGCTCTGTGCATGTCAGGGTTTGGATTTTGCTCGAAAGCTCAATGTTGAACAGGGAGAGCGGTCACCGCACGCGGGACCGGCGCTGCGGGCGGGAGAAGGAACGGAAGCTGCGTACAGCGTTTTTCGGAAAAGCATACCTTTCATGGATCGCGACCGGATTTTATATGATGATATTCAAAAGGCCCTCTGTCTGGTGGACGGGAAAAGCATCGTGCAGGCCGTTGAACGGAAAATAGGAGAATTGGAATAAACTGAAAACTGTAAACTAGCCGGAGGCCTGATAATGTTATTATGTGATAGCATAATTCAAATTAGAAATCGGCCTGTAAATTGAAAACTGTAAACTGTAAATAAGTTTTTACCATTAACTGTTTAAAAGGATTCAATGGCACAAAAGACTGCTCTTATTATCGGCGCGGGACCTGCCGGACTTACTGCCGCGTATGAATTGCTCACGCGTACGGAAATTCGACCGATCATCTGCGAAGCGACGGATATGGCCGGCGGGATTGCACGAACGTTCAATCATCACGGGAACAGAATAGATCTGGGCGGGCACCGGTTTTTTTCAAAATCGGCGCGCGTCACAAAATGGTGGCTGTCGAAATTTCCGCTTCAGAAAATAGAAGACGCCGCAAAAGAACCGGTCAAAGTTATACTGGGTGATGCTGTGCGGGGTACAGGAGGCATCGATCTGGAAAACGGACTGGATCAGGACAGTACGGATCGTGTGATGCTTGTGCGGAAACGGATGTCGCGCATTCTTTTTCACCGCCGCTTCTTTGATTATCCGGTCACGCTGAATTGGAACACACTTCGTAATCTGGGATTTGTGAGCGTTGTGCGCATCGGTTGCAGTTATCTGCGGGCACAGATATTTCCCGTCAGGCATGAGGCTTCGCTGGAAGATTTTTTTGTCAATCGATTTGGCCGCGAGTTGTACAAAACTTTTTTTAAGAATTATACAGAAAAAGTATGGGGTGTTTCGTGCACGGCAATTAAGCCGGACTGGGGGGCGCAGCGGATTAAAGGATTGTCGGTCGCAAAGGTCATCGGTCATGCGGTCAAAACCTTCTTCTTGAAAAGCATCGGCAGGCATCAGAAAAAGGTGGAAACAAGTCTGGTCGATTATTATCTTTATCCGAAGTATGGACCCGGACAATTATGGGAAACGATCGCTGAATTTGTAATACAGAAAGGCGGCGAGCTTTTGTATCGGCACACAGCTGTGGGATTCGAAGATGACGGCTCCCGGATAACGGGCGTCAGTGTAAGAGATGAGGCGACGGGCGCCGTGTCGGCATTTCACACCGATTATGTGTTCTCGACCATGCCTGTGCGCGATCTTGTTCTGGGTATGAGCAGTTCGGTTCCCGGCGACGTGCACCTTGCTGCGGATCAGCTACAATATCGGGATTTTATGACCATAGGATTGTTGTTCCCGCGTCTCAAAACGCCGGATGGAAAGCTGCCGGACAACTGGATTTATATACAGGAAGGATATGTCAAAGTAGGACGGATTCAGGTATTTAACAATTGGAGTCCTTACCTTGTACATGATCCGAATTCCGTATGGCTCGGGCTTGAATATTTTTGCCAGGAAGGCGACGAGCTGTGGACAATGAAGGATGAAGATTTGATTCGCATGGGAGTGAGGGAACTGGAATCGATGAATCTTGCAGAACCGGAAAAGTTATTGGATGCGGTCGTGCTCCGGATGCCCAAAGCATATCCTGCCTATTTCGGCGGGTACGAGAGGTTCGGTTTGATCCGGAACTACGTCGACCGTTTCGAGAATTTGTTTTTGATCGGAAGGAACGGAATGCACCGGTACAACAACATGGATCATTCCATGCTCGTCGCAATGACGGCGGTGGATAATATTCTGGCGAATATCAAAACGAAAGAAAATTTATGGAAAATAAACACGGAAACGGACTATCATGAAGCAAAATGAGATGAACACATCCGGCAAATGGATGTTAGCCGCCGCTGCTCTGTTTTTTTTGGGATTGTACATAACGCTTGCTTGGCTGCAAAATGATTTTGCTTTTCCCAATTATGATTACTTCGGAACAAGGCCTTCTCTTATGGCGTGGATTTCCGATCCGGAGTTTCAATCCCAGATATGGAAAATTCTCCTTCTCTTGCCTGCAATTTTACTGGGAACAGCCGCGCTTGTAAAGGCCGGCATCCGGATTTCCATTCCGGCAATAATCCGCAGCCGTGCGTTCATCGTGTTCCTGCTCGCTCTTGCAGCGATTGTCCTGGCTGTGTCGGTCAGATCTTTGTTTTACGAAACGGAACTGACGGACGATGAAAATACATACGATTTTCAGGCAAAGACTCTCCTGGCAGGAAGGATTGTCAATCCTCCTCCTCCCGTTCCGAATAACTTTAACAATGTTTTTATCATCAATGACGGTTCATGCTGGGTCGGTAAATACACGCTGGGGCATCCTCTTGTGATTGCATTCGGCATGATGTTCGGCAGTCGATATATCGGAACTATCGGCCTCAGTATCCTTACGCTGCTTCTTCTCTATGGTATAGCAAAGGAATTGTATCACGACCGGAAAGTTGCGCTCCTTGCGCTCTGTCTGGGCGCGGTNNTGAAGTTCCTGCTGTCGCTGCTCGCAGGACTATCGCTCGGGTATGCGTTCAATACCCGTCAGATGACTGCATTCGGTTTTGTTCTTCCATTTATTGTTGTTGGCGTCTATGACTGCTGGAAGATGCGTTCCAAAGCGCTGGCGTCCGGAATGCTGTGCGGCGCAGGTTTCATGATTATTTTTGCATTGACATTATGGTATAACGCCCTGATCACAAACAATCCATTGCAATTTCCGTTTCATTACTACGCTCCGACGGAAGCAATCGGATTCGGAATAAACGGCCATATGCCTGTCCTCGGTCTCCGGAATCTTATCGTGAATTTTTTTCATTTGAACGGAGCTCTGTTCGGATTTCCGCTCAGTTTGATGTTTGTATTTTTTATGCTGTTCATTAAAAAAGATTTCGGCGATCGGCTGGCATTCGGTATTATTGCAGGTATCGGTGGAATGTATTTTCTGTATTTTTCCCCCGGAGTGTCCGATCTCGGCCCCGTCTATTTTTATGAAATGCTGATTCCTTTGCTCATCTTGAGCGCCCGCGGCATTTCTATCCTGCACGATATGCTCAAGGAGCGTTTTGCAAACAGCGAAAATGTCGTTCCTGTCTTTTTGATGCTTTCCGTTTTTGCCGCCATGGGAACGTATGTTCCGGAAAAAATCATTCATATTAACCGGTTGGCGACGGCTATCCGGGCACCGTATGAACTTGTCCAATCATCCGGCATTCATCATGCTGTGGTTATGATCGAGCAGCTGCCGAATAAAGGATGGGTGTTCGGCTACAGGAGCCCTTCTCCGCTCTTCACGGACGATATCGTTTACTGCTTGTTTGCCGATCCGGCTTCGAATAAAGCGATGATGAAATATTTTCAAGAGAGAGATTTCTATGCTCTTCGTATGACGGATAAAGGAAACTTCCGGCTGATTCCAATACCGCAGGGTGCCTTATGAAAAAAAGAAAAAAGTTGATCAGTATAGTGACACCGTGTTACAATGAAGAAAAAAACGTCGAAGAATTATACAAGCAAGTAAGGCAAATCTTTGAAGAACTGAGCGATTATTCGTATGAACACATTTTTATCGACAATGCATCCAAAGATGCCACGGTTCTGATTCTAAAAGAGCTTGCAAAGAAGGACCGGAACGTTAAGATTATTGTCAACTCGCGGAATTTCGGACATATCCGTTCACCTTTTTACGGAATGCTTCAAGCCGGGGGAGACGCCGCTATTTCCTTAGTGGCGGATTTTCAAGATCCGCCGGAATTGATAAAGCAGTTTATTGCAGAATGGGAGAGGGGCTACAAAATTGTCGTCGGGGTAAAAGCGCAAAGCAAAGAATCCGCATCTATGTTTTTTATCCGCAAGACGTACTACAATCTTATCAACAGCCTTGCTGAAACAAAATTGATAAAGAATTACACGGGTTTCGGACTTTATGACCGGAAGATCGTAGAACTTCTCGGAAAAATCCACGATCCATATCCATATTTCAGGGGATTGATATGCGATATCGGGTTCGATAAAGCAATAATCGAATATGTGCAGCCGCAGAGAAAACGCGGCATAACAAAAAATAATTTTTACACGCTTTACGACATAGCCATGCTGGGCATTACCAACCATTCCAAGATACCGCTGCGTCTTGCCACGATGCTTGGGTTTGCCGCCTCATTCTTGAGCGGATGTGCAGGCGTCGGGTATTTAATTTATAAACTTCTCTTCTGGAGCTGGTTCTCTGTCGGTATGGCTCCATTGGTTATCGGTTTATTCTTCTTTGCCTCCGTGCAATTGTTTTTTATCGGAGTAATCGGGGAATATATCGGTTCCATTCACACGCAGGTTCAACAAAGGCCGCTTGTTATAGAAAAGGAAAGAATTAATTTCGATGTGCCGTCTTCCTTCAGTCCCGGAAGATAACGATGTAACCGGAACGTATACCGGTGCCGGAATTCAAGCTCATCCATGTGCTCTATAATGCATATCTTCAGTCAAGGAGAGAGGAAATGAAAGTAGTCATACTTGCGGGCGGATTGGGAACGCGTATCAGCGAGGAATCCCATTTAAAACCCAAACCGATGATAGAGATAGGAGAGAAGCCCATTCTCTGGCATATCATGAAAATCTATTCCCATTATGGATTCAATGATTTTATTATTTGCCTCGGGTATAAAGGTTATATCATAAAAGAATACTTTTCCAATTATTTTTTGCATCAGTGCGATGTAACATTCGATCTCGAAAAGAACAGCCGGCATATTCTTCACACCCGCAGCGCGGAGCCATGGAAGGTTACATTAGTCGATACGGGCGTTCAAACGATGACGGGCGGCCGGATTAAGCGGATTGCCCCGTATATCTCCGACGATACATTTTTAATGACGTACGGGGACGGAGTTGCAGATGTGAACATTCCTCAAATCATCGAGAATCATAAAAAGTCTAAAAAACTTGTTACGGTTACGGCAGTGCAGCCAGCCGGAAGATTCGGGGCTTTGGATATAGACGATAAAAATACCGTGTTCAGCTTTTCAGAAAAGCCCAAAGGAGACGGTATATGGATCAATGCAGGTTTCTTTGTAATGAATCGAAAAGTTATCGACTATATAAAAGACGATACGACGCTTTTTGAAAAAGAGCCGTTGGAAAAGATTGCTAAAGAGAAGCGATTAAATGCCTTCAAACATACGGGATTTTGGCAGCCGATGGATACCCTGCGCGATAAAGTGTATCTGGAAGAGCTTTTAAATTCCGGCAAAGCGCCGTGGAAGATATGGGAATGAACGTAACCGATTGTTTTTCCGGAATTTACAAGGGCAAAAAAGTCATTGTCACAGGAGATACCGGTTTTAAAGGTTCATGGCTTTGCCTCTGGCTGAAAGAATTAGGCGCGGACGTATACGGTTATGCGCTGCCGCCGCAGCAAAAGGAAGATAATTTTGTCCGTTGCGGTTTGGACTCCCTCATACGGCATAAGGATGGGGATATTCGTGATTACGATTTATTCCTCCGATACGTAAAAGAAGTCCGGCCGGACATTGCTTTTCATCTTGCCGCACAGCCTCTTGTTTTGGAATCGTATCAAAATCCAAAATATACATTTGAAACGAATGTCATCGGCACGGTGAACTTTTTTGAAGCCGTCAGAGCAGCGGCAAGCATTAAAACGGCTGTGAATATTACCAGCGATAAATGTTATCAAAATAATGAAAGCATCTCGGGATATCGTGAAAATGATCCGATGGGCGGAAAAGACCCGTACAGCGCATCAAAGGGCTGTGCTGAGTTGGTTACATCGGCATATTTGCATTCTTTTTTTCAAAAGGATGGATCAGCTTCTATTGCATCTGTGCGCGCGGGGAATGTTATCGGCGGCGGAGATTGGTCGGCCGATAGAATCGTACCGGATTTTTTCCGCGCTGTTAAGGCGCACCGATCTGTCGTTTTACGCAATCCGCATGCAACAAGACCATGGCAATTTGTTCTTGAACCTTTGAGCGGATATCTGCACCTGGCATCGCTTCTTTATCGTGAAGGAAAACAATATTCCGGCGGCTGGAATTTCGGTCCGGGTATGACCGCCGGTCCGACCGTTGAAGAATTGGTGCAAACGATTGTACGCTTGTATGGAAGCGGATCCATTCAATATGAAACACAGGGGGAAAAGCCGCACGAGGCATCTTTGCTTCAATTGGATATTTCCAAGGCTATAACATCGTTGAAGTGGAAACCAGCTCTGCAATTTGATGAATCAGCCGAATTCACAGTCGACGGCTATCGTGATGATTTAAACGATGCACCCGTGTACCATAAGCGGATTATGCAGCTTGTCGAATATATACGATTAGCGCAGGATCGGAAAATTGTATGGGCTGTGAGCAATCGTGAGCCGGCAGTCATCGGTCATTCATCAGGCTGCCGATGATGATAACCGGTTAAAGGAAAAGACCAAAGAGCAGATTGAAATGACACACGAAGAAATACGAAAACAGATATTGGAGTTAACAAAGCAGTATTATACGGAAAAGTATACCGGACAAAAATTCATCCCGGGCCAATCGCCTGTACATTATGCAGGCAGGGTATTTAATGATAAAGAATTGTCGAATCTGGTCGATGCATCGCTGGATTTCTGGCTGACAGAGGGAAGATATTCAGAAGAATTCGCCGGAAAGATCTCGGACTTTCTGGGCGTTGAAAATGTTCTTTTGACCAATTCCGGATCGTCGGCCAATCTTCTTGCGTTTGCCGCCTTGACTTCGGAAAAGCTCGGCGGCCGGCGGCTGCAGCCGGGGGACGAAGTAATCTCCGTGGCGGCGGGATTTCCATCGACCGTTGCGCCGATACTGCAATATCAATGCGTGCCGGTATTCGTGGACGTCGAAATTCCGACATATAACATCGATGTACAACAAATCGAATCGGCAATTTCCGAAAAAACAAAATGCATTTTTATCGCACATACATTGGGCAATCCCTTTGACCTCGATGCGGTCTTGAAGATCGCGGAAAAATATAAGCTGTGGTTTATCGAAGATAATTGCGATGCATTCGGCAGTACGTATAAAGGCAGGTATACGGGCACATTCGGACATCTTTCAACTCTATCGTTTTATCCGGCGCACCATATTACCACGGGAGAAGGCGGGGCTGTTCTGACGAATGACGATCAGCTTGCAAAACTCGTTCGAGCTTTCAGAGACTGGGGCAGGGACTGCTACTGTGCAGGCGGAGAGAATAATACGTGCGGAAAAAGATTTTCCCAGCAGTTCGGAACACTGCCTTTTGGGTATGACCATAAGTACGTTTATTCGGAAGTCGGCTATAATCTTAAAATGACCGACATGCAGGCGGCTGTAGGTGCGGCGCAAATGGATAAGCTTCAGGAATTTTGTGCCAGGCGCCGAAAAAACTTTCAACGCTGCAGTCGGATATTTCAAAAACACGAGCAATACTTTATTCTGCCCGCAGCGACGAAAGATTCCGATCCTGCATGGTTTACATATATCGCGACAGTAAAAAAAACTGCGCCCTTCAAACGGGAAGAGCTGACTCGATTCTTGAATGAACAGAAAGTCGAAACCCGGAATCTTTTTGCTGGAAATATGATCCGCCAACCGGCGCTTGCCGGCAGGAATTGCCGGGTATCCGGAACTTTAGCAAATACGGAAGATATCATGAATCATACGTTCTTTTTGGGGACGTATCCCGGAATGACGGATGAGATGCTGGATTATCTTGAGGAAACACTGAATGAATTTGTGAAGAGATTTTAAAAACGTATGAATGTCGAAGATCTCAAATCTTTTCCTCTCTGTGTCCGGTTTTTATAGCTGATTATTGTACAGAGCAAACAATTCATGGCGCTTGTAAAAAAATATCGAACGATTGTCAAAGAGATTGAACATCCGCTGCCGGATATTTATATAGTTACGCTTGCATCGCAGGACGGCCGGTACCGATACAAGCCGGGACAATTTTTACATCTGGCGTTGGATCAGTATGACCCGAGCAAACAATGGCCCGAATCAAGGTGCTTTTCCATTCAAACAAATCCGCGGGAGGAATATATAAAAATCACGTATTCCGTCAAAGGTGATTATACGAAACGAATGGCGCGTGAATTGACACCCGCTCAAACGGTTTGGGTAAAATTACCGTATGGAGATTTGTTTTCAACGATTGATCCGAAAGCGCATTCTATTTTTATCGCCGGGGGAACGGGAATAACACCCTGCCTGTCCTTATTCACGGATGAAGAGTTTAAAGCGTTTCAATCGCCCGTTTTATATTTTGGTGCACGTTCGGAACGATATAATATTTACAAAAAAGAATTTGACAAAGCATGCAAAATAAACTCAACTTTCCGTATTATAGCCCATTATGAGGATGCTGAGGGATTTTTAAATATTGAGCATATTGCTCATCAGCTTGCGGTCAAAGATATATTTTATCTGTCGGGTCCTCCTCTGATGATAAAATCCTTTAAAAAATATCTTTTGGATAATAATGTGCCGGAAAGCAATATTAAAACCGATGATTGGGAATAGAATGCCGTCCTATAATGCACTTCTCGAAAGCGATTTGCGGCATATATTCAGCCGGACGGAATCATTGTGGAAAAATTGCAAAGACAAAACCGTTCTTCTGACGGGAGGCACCGGCTTTTTCGGCAAATGGTTCTTAGAGACCATTTCGTTCCTCAATAGTGAACGGGATCTGAACTTAAAAGCCATTGTCGTGAGCCGTGCACCCGAAAAATTCCTGGACGAATATCCGCATTTCAGGCAGCCGGCAATTCAGTTTATTCAAGGCGATATACGGAATTTTTCGTTTCCGAAAGAACCGATCCATTATATTATTCATGCAGGCACTTCGGCAAGCGAAAAATTCGGCAATGAGCGTCCCCTGGAAATGTTCGACACGATTGTCGATGGAACGCGTTATGTGCTCAATCTGGCAAAAGAAAAAAAAGTTGAATCGTTTCTCTTTACCAGCTCCGGCGCTGTTTATGGAATGCAGCCGGCGAAAATGACTCATATTTCCGAGTCTTATTCAGGCGCTCCGGATAGTACCGATGCACGATCGGCATACGGGGAAGGGAAAAGGGCGGCGGAAATGCTGTGCTCCATTTATTATCGTCAGTATCAAGTTCCCGTAAAGATTGCGCGCTGTTTTGCTTTCGTCGGACCCTATCTGCCGTTGGACGCGCATTTTGCAATCGGAAATTTTATTCTGAATGTTTTGAAAAACGAAGATATCGTTATTCAAGGCGATGGCACGCCTTCTCGATCGTATTTGTATGCTGCGGATTTAATGGTATGGTTGTGGACCATATTGCTGTGCGGGAAGAACGATGAGCCGTATAATGTCGGGTCCGATAAAGAATCGACAATTTATGAAATCGCACAAAAGATTAATGAAACGTTAAAAACCAGAAACAATATTGTCGTATTACAAAAATCGCATTTGTCTGTTCCGGGGTCAAGCTATACGCCCTCTGTTGAAAAATGTAAAAAGGATCTGCAGCTCCAGCAGGTCATTGCTCTGGATGAATGCATTAAGAAAACTTATCAATATTATCGGAATAAGCCGGTTTAACCTTAAGGAGATGTAACATGCAAACGGGCAACCGTCCTTTATTTGTTTTTGAGATGGCAAATAATCACATGGGGGATGTAGCACACGGAATAAAGATTGTCGAAGAATTTGCGAAGATCATCGAGGGTATTTCCGAATTTGACTTTTCCGTGAAGCTTCAGCACCGGCACGAATCTTTTATTCATCCCGGCCACCGGAATCGTCAGGATCATAAGCTCATTAAAAGATTTGTCGATACTCAATTAACGAATGCCGATTTTAAGAGGCTTAAAGAGGAAATACAGCGATACGGCTTTATTTCTATGTGTACTCCGTGGGATGAATTGAGCGTAGATCTTATGGAGGAATTGGATTTCGATATTATTAAAATAGCGAGTTGTTCTTTTAACGATTGGTCGCTCCTGGAGCGAATTGCGAAAACAAAAAAAAGAATAATTGCCTCAACAGCCGGGGCGTCGCTGGATGTAATAGATCAGGTCGTTTCTTTCTTTTCGCATCGTCAAAAGGACTTTGCGCTCATGCACTGTGTCGGCGAATATCCATGCCTTCGGGAAAATCTCGAGCTCAATCAAATTGATTTGTTTCACGAACGCTATCCGGGCATCCCTATTGGATTCTCTACGCATGAAGATCCGGAAAATTATGACAGCATTCGTATTGCAGTTGCAAAGGGGGCAGTCATATTTGAAAAACACATAGGAGTTCCAACGGAGAGATATAAACTCAATGCATACTCGGCGACACCCGGGCAGGCAAAGATGTGGCTGGAAAGCGCCATGGATGCTTTGAAGATGTGCGGTGTTCAGGGAAGACGAAAGAACTTTACCCCGAAAGAAATATATGACCTGGGTATTTTACATAGAGGAGCCTACGCCGCCCGCGATTTAAACAACGGCGATAAACTTGATGAAAACAGTTATTTCCTTGCTATGCCCAATATCGACGGTCAAATTGTCGCAAATGATTTGTCGAAATATACCGAATTTTACGCGCAGAAAGATTATAAAAAAGGCGAAGTATTGATGCGTGATGAATTTTCCATTAAAGAATTAAGGAAACAGGTGAAAAATATCGTCGCTCAACTTGATGAAATCCTAAAAGAAAGCAAGGTCGCCCTTCCCCCGTACGTAGATTTAGAAATATCGTATCATTATGGAATTGAAAAATTCGCCGAATCCGGCGCGGTTCTTGTTAAGGTTATAAACCGCGAGTACAGCAAAATCCTGCTCATCATGTTCCCGGGACAATCATATCCGGACCATCGTCATATCAAAAAGGACGAAAGTTACCACATTTTGTACGGAGATCTTACGGTAAATCTTGAGGGCGTCGTACATCAATTATCAAGGGGAAAAGTCATGTCCGTAAATAGAGGACTCTTGCATGGATTTACAACAAAAAGCGGAGTAATTATCGAGGAAATAGCCACAACATATATTGAAGGCGACTCCCTTTACGAGGATGATTCAATTAATAAAAGAAAAAACCGAAAAACATTCCTGACATTTTGGCCGGAATGGACATCTTGAGGAAGCAGTGAACATGAAAACAAAACTTTCCGACTTTGTTGCCGCATTTATTGCTCGTCAAGGCGTGCGTCATGTTTTTTTATTGCCGGGCGGCGCGTCAATGCACCTGGTAGATTCGGTCGGCAGGAATCAAAATATCGAATATGTGGCTTGTTTGAGTGAACAGACGTGTGCGCTTGCGGCAGAGGCGTATGCCGAATACACTAACCATCTCGGTGTTGCAATGGTGACTGCAGGTCCCGGAGGTACGAATGCTTTGACCGGAGTTGCTGCTGCGTGGATAGAATCTTCCGCCTGCCTCTTCATTTCCGGACAAGCCAAGCGGGCGGATCTGATCGGTACGAGAGGCGTACGGTCGATGGGCCACCAGGAGTTGGATATCATTTCTGTCGTGCGGCCAATTACAAAATATGCCGTAACCATTCTTGATCCCGGGACTATACGGTACCATCTTGAAAAAGCAGTTTATCTTGCCACACACGGCCGCC
>PMML01000112.1 GCA_003162695.1 Ignavibacteriota bacterium
GTGGATGGATTAAACGGATTCGGATAGTTTTGCGACAGTAAAAAACCCCGTGGTGTTTGATGACCGGCAGCATCGTTTACTCCTGTTGTGCCGAAACTAACAAGATTGTCCGTATGTACCTGATTGAGCGGCAATGTCCTTTCATTCTTGATCAAACCGATTCCATAAGCATAATAATGGTATTCGCGCCAAACAGCGGTTCCCGTGCTGTCGAAGTGGGACTCACAAATGAGCAGACAATTATCGAAAGTTCCAGCTGATGAATTTACGGTCTCGGTAACGCTTATAACAGAATCCTTAATAGTCAGATTCCCCCATGGTCCGGAGCTGACATAGCCGGCTGTAAGATATGCGTTGGGAAACATTATCCCGCTGACAACCGTTGCTGAATCTATATTTGTCGATTCATTTGTTGACATTGCGCCTATGGCTACATTGCCTGCTGAATCTTTCCGGAGCCAAAATGCATGAAAAATACCCGACGGTGAAGAGGAGAAAATTTCTCTGCCTACTTCTTTGAAATATTGTTTTCCCGCAATAACGTCGGTGCCTTCAATGGTATACGTTGTTGTTCTTGCCAGCCAGCCTTGATCGCTCCCTGCGGTATAGAGATTTGTCTGACTGCCCATGAAGAGCGGCATGTAGTAATCCGATGCTGTTTGTGCACCTCCGGCTCCGCCGGTGATTGTAAGATTTATTCCGGCAGCATTCGCGTTTAAAGTCACAGGTGCTCCCGACGATACCGAAAAACCGCTTGGTACCGGATTAATTTGCACGATGCATTGTGTTCCGGCTGCTGCATTTGTGTTTATTGTATAATTGCCGTTTGCATCGGTCAATGCATACCATTCTAATTTACCGGACGTTTTTGAGTTCACAAAGATATTTCCCACACCTACTCCCTGTCTTGTAACCGTTCCGCTGATCGTATATGCAGGCGACAGCATCGGCGTTATTGTAAATGCTGCCGATGCGGTATCGGTTCCATAGATAGCCGTCAGGATATAATGTGCGGGCGCCAATATATGTATCGATGCAGCAAAATAAATAATACCGTTCACACTGCCGTCGAGATCACCGGGATCACCGGAGATACCGTCGGTCTGTGAACCTGAAAGAAACAGCCTGTCTGCCGCCGGATCTATAATTCCATTGGAATCTGCATCGAACCATATTTGTGTGGTTACCGCTGCACCGGATGGAATACCGGAAATAATCCATTTCAATGAATCGTCCTGGGTCATAGAAGCGCCGCTTGCTGTGCCGTTTACCGAAATGCTGACTGCAGCTTGCAGTGGTTTTATACAAAACAATAAAATTAGAAAAATTGAAAATATTGTAATACACTTCATAAAAGCCTCTGTATAAAATTAAACTCGCAGGAAACTAACCGCACTTATTATAAATGCTCGTCAGCATAGAGATGTTGTGTCTTTACATATAAAATTAGGGAGACAAATTCTCATACTATCTGATTTACTTCGGCTACAGCCTATGGGTTCTTTGAAGAAATATCAATGACCAAAATCACAAGACAAACAAAATCGGTCCAATGGCGAAAAATTCGCTCAAACACCCTTATAAATAGTCTCCGGGCATCGAGCGCAAAACTTCTGGTTCAGAGGGGACACATGCAGAATTATGACAGACTAACCTTGAAGTTGTATGAGACTTGACTTAAATCGCTTACAAGAACCGGTTCAGTTATTCCGAATTCAGCGATGAGAAGATTTATAAACGATACCGATGGACAAGCTTCTTTTGTTGCGCGAGTCTTTTATTTGGAATGATGCTTGCATAACATTGAATAGTAACGTATTTTAACCTTCAAAATAGAGCAGAAGGCAGGATTTTACTAACAGATGCGAGGAAAGCTCCTTTTCATTGACACCGCAGCTTCATGGATGAAGTTTTTCAGTATTGCGGGATCTTCATTTGTCTGTTCCTCGAAAAAGCTCTTGGGGGACAATTTGGGATAACATGGATTTGCATACCGGGTTTTTATGACCGGCCGTTCCGAAAATGAAACATTGGTCTTTCTGCACTGAATATATGTCAGGATGGAATTGAAATCCCACAAAAAAATTATTCTTGTCGGCGATAAAGTCCTTATTGCAGCCGACAAGGAAACCGAACGTACGCCTCATGGCTTGTATCTTCCTCCCGGTGTGAAGGAGAAGGATAAAGTGCAAGCCGGATATGTGGTCAGCATCGGCCCGGGTCACCCGATTCCAAACCCGCAATTCATGGAACAAGAATCGTGGTCGACGGCACAGAAAGAACCGGTTAAATATATTCCTCTTCAGGCCGAAGAAGGAGATTATGCCGTATTTATGCGCGATTCCGCTATCGAGGTCGAATTTGAAAATGAAAAGTATCTCATCGTTCCGCATTCGGCAATTATGATGCTGCTGCGTCCCGGAAACTTAGATGAATTGACCCGCTGACCGATGCCGATGGATACCGATATCCATATTTTTTCACACGAAAATCTTCTCTGCCAGCTTGAGACTGCCGAATACCGCAACGGCTATTATGTGCTGAAATTTTATGCTGAAAAGAACCAGCCCATTGCTCGACGCACAGCGGCAATCGAGGAATTTTATCTGTATCCATCCGGCGGAACGCTGAGGGATAAAAATTTTGATTTACTTTTTTATGATTCCCGGTACGATACGTATCGCGGATTTCAACCGCCGTATCTGAAAAAAAAACCGAACTAAGCGGCGGAATATTATCAAACCCGGAATACGCATGGCAGCTTCATCGGAAAAATTTACCTATGAAAAAGCAGCAGACCGGCTTCAGTCCGGCAGCCTGCGCCCTGCCTTGATTCTTTTGCACGGGCGCGGTACCGATGAGCATGATTTGATCGGGCTTGCGCCCTCCTTCGATCCGCGATTCCTCGTCTACAGCCTCCGCGCCCCGTTCCGCTATCCCTTCGGCGGTTATATGTGGTTCGGAGCCGACGATCTCGAACATTGGGATTCGGACCAGCTTCAGGCCAGTCTCGATTTTTGTCTGAAATTTTCCGAGCATATTATTCATATTGACGGGATCGATCCTTCAAAAATTTTCTTATTCGGTTTCAGCCTGGGGGCAATGACGGCGCTCGGACTGGCATCTCTGAGAGAAAAGCATTTTGCAGGAGTTGTTGCGCACAGCGGATTTTATACGGCGAATGAACGGCTGCCGCAAAAATTCGGACCGCAGTCGCCGCCTGTTTTCCTTGCCCATGGAATCTACGATCCCGTCATACCTGTCATTCTGGGAAGATCGACTTTTAAGTTCTTGCAGGAACACGATGTTCCGGTCTCGTATCGGGAATATCCGATCGAGCATACGATCGGTGAAGAAAGCCTGCAGGATGCGGCTCACTGGCTGCAGCAGCAACTGGATCAAACGACTTTTGTTTCACAGGAACATCATGCATAGGAAACAATCACTTATCCTTTTTATACTTGTCTTCACTGCACGAGCCCTGGCAGGGAACGACGACTATGCGGAGCGGCTTCTGACGATCAGAGAAAAATTTGCGCCTGATGAAAGATTTTCCGTTTTTACAGTCAAGATAAAAACCGCTTCCGAAGCTCTCATAGCAGCCGGCGATGTTGATAATCCGGATGCGAAGACGGCGATTCTAAACATGCTGAAAGAAAACGGCCGGCTTCGCGTGATCGATGAAATTCAGGTTCTGCCGGAAGCGTCGCTCGGAAAAAAAATCTACGGCATTACAACCCTCAGCGTCGGGAATGTGCGGAAGCGTCCGGACAACAAATCGGAAATGCTGACTCAGGCATTGTCCGGCACCGTCATTCGGCTGCTCAAGGACGGCGGATATTTCTGGCAAATAAAAATGCCGGACGGCTACATCGGATGGATCAACAGGCTGTCGTTCGTTCAGGCCGATTCCGCAGCCGTTCTGGAATGGTCGAACGCTCCCAGGGTTATCGTGACGGATCATTACGGAATGTTGTACCGGCAGCCGGAAAAAAAATCCGAACCTGTATGCGACGTCGTGACCGGCTGCATTCTTAAAAAAATCGGGACAAAGGAGAATTGGATCGAAGCTGGACTCGCCGACGGCAGAACGGGATTTCTGCATAACGATATTGCGGAAGATATCGAACCATGGCAGCAGAGCCGCAGATTGACCGGAGACAATATTGAAAAGACAGCGAGAACATTCCTCGGTATACCGTATCTCTGGGGCGGAACATCGGTCAAAGGATTCGATTGTTCGGGCTTCGTGAAAACCGTTTATTTATTAAACGGGAAAATATTGCTGCGCGATGCGGATCAGCAAGCTATGATGGGACGTCCGGTCGATCCGGGGACGAACTTCGAAAATCTGAAAAAAGGCGATCTCATTTTTTTTGGAAAAAAAACGACATCTAAAAAAAGAGAGCATATCAAGCATGTTGCGATTTATCTCGGCAGCGGAACGTTTATTCACAGCTCGGGCTGCGTTCGCCTGACGAGTTTCGATCCTTCGTCTCCTCTTTACGAGGAAACGCTCTTCAAGCAATTTGTCCGCGCACGGCGGATTATTCCCGATTAAGAAAAGGAGCACAAGATGAAAAAAATCACTGAAAAAGCTGCAGATACCATCCTTGCGGTACTCGCCGTCGGGCATGCGCTCCTCATTTTTATCAATGCATATTTTCGTCAACAGATAGACCTTCTCTATTCGTTGTTTGATTTTCGCTTCCAGATCCTTGTTGTCATGCTCATGCCGATGGCTGCCGCGGCGATGCTTTCTTCAAAAGTAAGACGGTATGGAATAATTCTGTTCTTAGGCTTGGCTCCTGCTTTTTTTATAAGCCGCCTTTATGATCGATTTTTTCCCGTTCTGACGTCAGGCTTAATGATTGCATCCTTCTGGCCGAAATTTATCTTCGAAGTTTCCTATTGGCTGGTACTGTCTGTAGAATCGGCCATGTTTGTTTTTGGTCTAAAGCTTTTTAAAAATTTTCATGAGCATTAAATATCGTAAAGATAAAAACGGAACCATAATTAATGTCTTGAACGCAGGAAGCTGTTTCTGCTCTGTTTTGCATCAATGTTTGATTTCTGTGCCGGGAGAGTTGCTTCTTTGTAAAAAGTGTAGTATTGTTCCGGCACAGGCATAATCAAGAACACTCAACCAATCTGACACATGAGGTGAAGTCATGCGATACTTTTTTCTTGTTCTTACTATCTGCTTCGTTTTCACTGAAGTTTTTCCGCAGCAGGGAACAGATCGCTTTCTCACCGTTGCCAAGAGCATCGTCGATGGACTCAACCGTCAAGATTATGCATTTATTCAAAATGAATACGGACCCGGTATGGCGGATTTTACGATTGCGCAGACCACGTATTTTTTCCAGAGTATGCTCGATCGGCTGGGAAAACCGGTCAGGATCGATCAGATTAAACTTGTCAATTCCAACCGTGCGGATTTTGTCATGATTTTTGAAAAAGGGGCTCAGGATGTTCAGCTTTATCTCGACAATCAGAATAAAATTGCCGGGTACTTGTTTTCCGAGCATTCGGTGCCGATAGAAATCCCTGCCGAGCCCGCTCCGCCGGTTGTTGCAGCACCGCCGGCTGACAAACAAAAAACAGACCTGTCGCTTCCTTTTAAAGGAAGGTGGATTTTGCTTCAAACCAAATCTCCCGATGCCCGAAACGTTCTGTCCCAGCCGTTTGCTTTCGATTTTGCAGCAATCGATGAATCGGGCCAGCAATTCAAACGGAGCGGGACGAGCAATGAAGATTATACAGGATTTGGAAAAGAGGTTATGGCTCCTGCAGACGGTGTTGTTCTGGAAGTCATCGACGGCATTCGAGACAACGTGCCGGGAATCGCAAATCCGTATGCTCTTATCGGCAATGCAATCGTTCTTCAACACAAGCAGAACGAGTATTCCGTGCTTGCGTATTTGAAACAAAACAGCATACGTGTTCGGGTCGGCGATCGGATTCTGAAAGGACAGGTTGTTGCGCAGTGCGGAAATTCCGGCGGATCCCTGCAGCCGGAAATTCATATCCATTTGCAGGACTCTCCCATTGTGAGTGTTGCAACCGGAGTGAAATTCTATTTTGACAAGATCGGAATTGTCAAGGGTGAAAACAAAGAAATAAAATCGAATTATTTACCGGCTAGAGGAGATCAGGTCGTTTCTGAATGATCGGATCTTTTCTAATCTCCGATATTGATGCCGTGAAGCGTTGAAATGAGGGTGTAATTCGCTTTGAAATCCGTACCGTTCCGTCCCGTCCCGTCTTGATGGGAAGGGATTCCTAAAATTTCGGAGAGAATGAAAGAGACCCGTTGTCAGCGGCCGATCTCCTGCCGGCTTAAAGAGGCCTTTCATTTTAACAAGCCGGCCGGGAAATCTCTCTTTTAAAAAACTCATCTTAAGAGAAATCCATATCCGTCAAAATCTTTTGTCCGCAGCTATTGGGGACGGTACAGATCAAACTGGCTTATGATCATTGTACCGAGCGATGTTTTGATATTATTCGCAGCGGCAGCTTTGAGAGACGGATTTTTTATCTTCCACATAACGGGAGAAAAAGCGCTCTCCTCGATGTCGATCGGTTCCAGATTGTCCGACGGTGTAAAATTTTCCAGGGAGGGGAGATTTCCGGCAAGAATGAACAACGGATTTCTTTGTTCGCCTGCATTCGCCGTGAGTTTCTTGAAACAATTTTCCAGTACGGTACTGTCGGCTTTTTGCGGAAGCTGAGTGCTGATGAGAGTGAGCGATCCTATTCCCGCATCGATATTCGCCTGTACTGCAGATTCGAACAACGGAGATGATTCTGCGTCGAAAGAAATAACGGAATGTGCCAGAACCGGATAAAGGCTGAAAACAGCATTACCGGTTTGGTGTCCGTTGACATTGGACATTTCGCCGAAAGCCGTTCTCATGCCGGTGCGGGATGCCAACTCATCGACAAAGTCGATACGCGTGGAAGTTCCCGGATAACGTGAAATGTTCTGAACCGTTAATGCGTCGATATTCTGATCCTTGAGCGTCTTTGCAAGCTGGGCGATATCTTTTTTCTCGATGCGCTTTTTGTAGTGTGCAAGATCTAAGCTTGCGACACGGAGGGTCATCTCAGGTTTTCTGTTTTCCGGATTGGTTGTTTCAATCCTGGAAGAGGAGCATCCGCTGATGAACGATGCAAACATTGCGCAGGAGAGGAGCAGGGTAACGGTATAATTTTTCATGGTCCTGTTTGTTGTGAAAAATAATATGGTCATCGTGATTTTATTAAATCGAATCTTCAAGATTATCCGGAGAGGAAGGAACGGATCGCTGACGGTAGGAATGAAAATCGACGACGATCCGGTCGTAATAGGTATCCATCAATGGGGAGGAAATGATAAAATCTGCCGTTGTTCTATTGCATGCAACGGGAATATTCCAAACCACCGCGAGGCGCAGCAGCGCTTTGATATCAGGATCATGCGGAAGAGGCTCCAGCGGATCCCAGAAAAATACCAGAAAGTCGATCAAGCCTTCAGCAATACGGGAGCCAATCTGCAAATCGCCGCCAAGAGGCCCGCTTTCGAGTTTTGTAATCGGCAGGTCGAGCTTTTTTTCAATCAGCGCGGCGGTTGTGCCGGTACCGAACAGCTTGTGCTGTTTTAAGGTTTCACGATTGAATTTTGCCCAATCGAGCATTTCGATCTTCTTATTGTCATGTGCAACTAAGGCAATGCGTTTAAGCGCCGGAAGAGGAAGTTTTTGATAGCTTGCCACGATGTCCGCCTTCTTTTATTTAAGAATACAGCAAGATAACGAATATTCGATTGAGATGGCGTATAATTTCTGCGGTCTGTTATTCCCATCGACCCGGGACCGGTGTACCGCATTTTAGGCAAGCGCCGTTTTGCATGCGGTTGGAAAGGATGCTGAATCCGTATCGTTCGATCAGCAGTTCTCCGCAGGAAGAACAATAGGTGTTTTCGAGATTGCGTGTTTGTCCCGGAAGATTTCCGGCATAGACAAAATGCAGTCCCTGGTCCAATCCGATCTCTGCAGCGCGAAGGAGCGCGGATGCCGGAGTATACTCTTTTTCAGTCTTCATGGTATAATCTTCATGATATGCCGTGACATGCCATGGGATGTCCGGGGATACGGAATGAATAAATTGCGCGATGTCGGTTAATTCTTCCGCTGAATCATTCATTCCCGGAATAACCAGCGTAACGATTTCCACCCATATCTTCCGCCGGTGCAGCGACAAAATCGTGTCCAGCACACGCTGCAGGATGCCTCCCATGCGTGCGTACGATTTTTGCGTGAATGCCTTCAGGTCGACTTTGTAAAGATCGATCCATGGCGTAAGATAATCCAGCGCTTCTTCCGTTCCGTTGCCGTTGGAAACGTACGAGGTTGCCAGTCCGGCCTGCTTTGCAATTTTGAAAATTTCCACAGCCCATTCGGATGTAATAAGCGGCTCGTTGTATGTGCTGGTGACGACACGTGCATTGTGCCGGAGGGCGAGCCGCACGATTTCTTCCGCATCGATTTCTTCGATGAATGAGACGGCGTGCGGATCGCGGAGTGCCTGCGACGTAATCCAGTTCTGACAGAAGGGACAATGATAATCACATCCGAGCATGCCAAAGCTCAAGGCCTTGCTTCCCGGATATGCATGGAAGAACGGCTTCTTTTCTATCGGATCGAGCGCGATGCCTCCGGTATATCCGAACGGGACGAAGAGAGCGCCTTCCCGGTTAAAGCGAATCTTGCAGATGCCGTCTTTTCCCGGCGGAATTTTGCAGCGATGCCCGCAAGCAAAGCATTGCACCCGCGCATCCGGCAGAGATGTGTACAATTCTCCCTGCCGAGTATGATCCGCCAATATGTTTTTCAGATCCTTGTTTTCCATAACACGTACATCAAAGTAGCGAGTTTGACGACAGATGTCAAGCCATGCGAGAAGAGAGCAATAGTTATAAATGACTTGCGTCAAAACGGCCTTCCCTTACTTATTCAAATGGAAAATTTGATTCACTGCTGAAATCTTCCGACCTTTTGTCATTAAATAAAAACACAATGTCTGCGATTATTCCAACAGAAAACGAACTTCATTTTCCCGACTTTACATTAGTCTCCGCATCGGCGGGGTCGGGAAAAACATACGCCCTCGCATTCCGCATTCTCCGGCTTTTACTTTCGGATAAAAACGGACGGAACGACCTCCGGAACCTGCTCGCCATGACTTTTACAAAAAATGCAGCGGCGGAAATGCGTCAGCGCGTCTTAAAGTACCTCAAGCAGGCCGCGTTCGGCGATCCGGAAACGCTCGAGCAGCTTCGCAGCATGCTTCCCCTTGAAGACGACGTCCTGCGCCTTCGCGCGCGTGCGCGCGTGGATGAGATATTAGACCGCTATACGGATTTTCAAATTCAGACCATTGACAGCTTCCTGGCGCATGTATTCCGGGCGTCGGCGCTGGAACTCGGTTTCGCGCCGCAGTCCGCCGTTTCCATAGGGGATGCGGCAGCGACCGAAGAAGCATTCCAGGAAGTTATGAAGTCTGTTATAGAGAGCGGCGAGACAGCGCTCTTAGAAAGTCTTGTCCGTCAGATGGCAGAAGGCCAGTCCGGCAGCTCAAAATTTCTCTGGGATCCGTACGCACAACTCCGGAAAAATACTATTGCATTGTTTACACGTCTTCTGGCGCTTGCACAGGAACCGTTTCCGGCGGAAGATGGTACGGAGGCAAAAAAACTTTTACGGAAAGATTTTCTAAAAGCAGTTGAGACGCTGAACGGCGTTGCGGAGGAATCGGGATTTGAGAAGTCAAAGGAATTTGTAAAGATAATGGAATCGGTTCAAAGGGGTGACATCGATGAATCCATGGGAAAAATCATAAAGAAACAGATCAACAAGGGCAAGTCGAAAGCGAAAAACTTCGAGGAATGGAATGAGAGATGTTTAGACTCTGCTGAAGCGGTCAACGAAGTCGCCCGCCGGTGGGTGGAGCTTCGGTGCCGTCTGTATTACCGTCCCTATCTGCAAACACATGCGCTGCTCAAGCAAAACCTGGAAGCAATACAGCGCCGCCGCGGCGAAATCTCCGTCGGCAGTGTAACAAAAAAACTTGCAGAATATATTTCCGCCGATTGCGTGCCGGAGCTGTACCTGCATCTGGGAGAGGAAATTATCCATTATTGCATCGATGAATTTCAGGACACGTCTCCGATCCAATGGCGGAGTCTTTATCCGCTTTTAGATAACGCCCTCTCGCAGGGCGGCAGCCTCTTTGTTGTCGGCGATACCAAGCAATCCATCTTTTCCTTCCGCGGAGCTGACTGGCGGATTATGAAACGTTTGGAGGAAGAGGAGGTTTTTCCCTCAGCGCCGGTTCGGAAAGAGACGCTGGAAACAAACTATCGCAGCCGGGAAGAGATCGTGGAGTTCAACCGGAAAGTTTTTCAAGATATTTTGCCCCTCAAAGAGGATCCGGCCGTTACGCGTGCCAGCGGTCTTTCCACATATTACCAGAAGGTCCGTGATGCCTATAAAAGCAAGGGATATGTTGAACGCATCGCTATTTCAACCGCGGAACCGGAAGACGCCGAGCGAAAAGCGATATTAGACATACTGGCCGATTGCCGCCGCCGCGGCTATGCAATGAGGGAAATTGCCGTGGTGACGCCTAAAAACGACGCCGTAACACAAATCAGCGGCTGGTTGAACGAATCCGGCATACCGTTTATTTCCTACAGCAGCTTAGATATTCGGAGACGTAAAACGACCGGCGAATTAATTGCGCTCTTGAAATTTCTGGATTCCCCTATCGACGACCTTTCGTTTGCCGCGTTCATTCTTGGCAGCATCCTTCAAGCTGCTTTCAGCGGGGATCCGCAGACAGCATTGCCGCAGGCAAAACTGCATGAGTTTATCCGTTCGTTCCGGAACGACGCCGGCAGCCGGGGTGCGCTCTATCGGGAATTTAAACAGGAGTTTCCGAAGATCTGGGACCGGTATTTTGCGAACCTATTTCGATTAACCGGCTACCTGCCGCTGTACGATCTTGTCGTGGAAACCGTCAAGTCGTTCAGGATTTTTCAGAATCTTCCGGAAGAAGAAGGCACGCTGGTGCGGTTTTTGGAAACTGTTAAGGAATTTGAAAACAGCGGCGAGAACAGCTTAAAAGATTTTTTGACATTCGCAGGCGATGAGGAAGACGATTCGCAGTGGACGGTGGATATTCCGGCGGACATGAATGCCGTTCGCGTGATGACGATACACAAATCCAAAGGACTCGGGTTCCGCGTCGCCATTGTTGTGCTCTATGATTCGCACTCAAAATATGATAATCTGTTCACCGAAGAACGGGACGACGGAATTGTGCTGTTCCATATTACGAGCAAAGAAAAAGAAATCTCTGCAAAACTGAATGCCATTTACACCGAGCAGCGCAATCGCGAAAAGGTGGACAGCTTGAATCAGCTCTATGTCGCTCTCACGCGTGCGGAAGAGGAGATGTACATCGTCAATATTTTAGCAAAAACAGTCGATGAACCGTCCGCATATTTTCCGGAATCCGGATCCCCTGCAATGCGTAAAACAAGGGCAGAGTCTGTGCATCATGATGAGCAGCCGGAAGCAGAAATTTTGCACACGTCGGAGACGATCACATTCTCCGGCGGTAGCGAGGAACCGCTCCGCTGGGCGGAACGGCAGCGCGGCGACGAATTGCATGCCGTGCTTTCACATCTGGAATTTTTAGAAACAAATATTGAAGCGCAGATCGAGATTTTATGCGAAAAATATCAGGAGCCGAATTCCCCGGCAGCAAAGGAAAACAATTTTACTTCGACGCTTGTGAGATTCATTAACAACGATGCCATCCGTCCTTTTTTCGAGCGCCGGGAAAATCGCAGTGTTTGGACTGAATGGGAATGCACAACCGAAGATGGAAGGCTTTTCCGTATGGACAGGGTTATCGTCGATCCGTCGGCAGTCGTCGTTGTGGACTTCAAGACTGGAGGAGATAAGGACGGATACACGGTTCAGATCCGGCAGTACATGAAAATTCTCAAAGATATTTATCCGGCTAAAACCGTTTGTGGAGTATTGGCGTTCATCGACCGGAACTACGTGAGGAAGATAGAATGAGCACGACGGTCGTCATCGATGCACGCGAAGATCTTATTGCGGAAGTGATACGGCAGATCGACCCGGGCGCTGAAGATCTGTCCGGAATCATGATCGTCTTTCCGGGTAAGCGGCCTGCGCATTTTGTCCGCAGGCAAATCGGAAGCATACTCAAAAAAAGCTTCATTCCGCCCCGGATCGTTTCCATCGACGATTTTGTTCAGCGCCTCTGCGCCGCCCGACCCGGACGCGAATCCCGGCCGCAATTATCCGATATCGATGCTGTTGCAATTCTTTATGAAATTCATTCGAAGTCCGAACATCCCATCGGCGGGGGGCAATTCCGTTCGCTCGACGAATTTTTTGCCGTTGGCATAAAACTCTATTCCGAACTGGAAGAATTAAAATTGACCGGTTACGGAGCGGAACATATTCAGAAGATCATTGAAGGACTTCCTCACGGAAGGCTGCAGGCCTTAGGCGCGTATTATAAGGCCTTCTACGAAGAACTCGAACGCCGGTTGTACACGACGCGTGCACTGCAGTATCTGGAGGCTGTCGATGCCGTCGAATCCGGCGCATGGCCGGATGTTCGGAAACTGATTATTGCGGGATTTTTTGCAATGACCAAGACCGAGCAGCGGCTGTTTCATTTGCTGAGGCAGAGGGAGGACACAGCATTTATTTTTCAGAAGAATGCGGGTGAAGAACAGCAGTGGAAAGATGTGGAATCTGCAGATGAAGAAAAGTCCGGAATAAAATCGGAAAAAGAACCGGAACTTGAAAGAGTCTCAACTCCGGAAATCACGTTTATAAAATCCTCCGATGTACACGGTCAGGTTTTTGCGCTGGCACAGGTGCTGAAAAACAAACGGGACACGGGAATGGTCCTGGATGAAAAAACAGTGATCGTTTTGCCCGACCCGGAGTCGCTCTTCCCGCTTCTGCATTTCGCATTGCCGCCGTTTAAGGAAGAGGAATACAATATTGCCCTCGGCTATCCGCTTTCCCGGACTCCCATATTTGGCTTCCTGCAGGATCTTCTTGCACTCACCGCTGCATCGCCGGACGGTGCGTATCCGGCAAGTTCGTATATCCGGTTTGTCCTGCATCCCTACGTAAAGAACATCCGTTTCGAGCAGCGTGCAGATGTGACGCGCATACTGTTCCATGAGATAGAAAAACATCTTGCCGGGGAAACGAATCTTGGCACCATCCGGCTGGAAGAACTTGAGGAACGCAATAAAATATTTATCGATGCAGTCAGATCGCTTTCCGGAGACGAATTACATATCGATTTTAATGCTTTGCAGAAACATTTAAAGAACATTCATGACCGGACGATTCGTTCGCTCCGGTTTACGCCGGATATGACCATCGGTTCGTTCGCTTCCGTTCTCATTGAATTATTGAAGTTTGTCTATGATACAAGCACAGCCAATGCGCATCCGTTTTTCCGGAGATATGCGGAGCAAATGCTGGAAACCCTGGACGGCGTGCGCAGATCGCTTCTGGCGGAATTGAAATTTCAGGAACCGGCAGGATATGCGAATTTTATTCAGACATACATCGCCGCGGTCGATGTTCCGTTTGCCGGAACGCCGCTCAACGGCTTGCAGGTGCTCGGACTTCTGGAAACGCGCAGCATCCGGTTCGAGACGGTTTATATATTGGACGTGAACGAAGGAATTTTGCCCGGGGCGCAGGGACAGGACATGATGCTCCCGCAAAAACTCCGCCGTCAGCTCGGTATGGAGACGTATAGTGAACGGGAAAAATTAACAGAGCATTATTTCCGCATACTCCTGCAGGGAGCGAAAGAAGTTCATCTCTTCTTTTCGGAGTCCCGCTCCGGTCAAAAAGAGCGGAGCCGCTTCATACAAAAAATGCTCTGGCGCAGCGAACGGGAGGCGCAAAAATTAATCGGTGATACGAACGTGAAGACGGTGCGGTATAAAGTTCAACTCACCGCAGGAAATCCGGAGAAAATTTCCAAAACACTGCAGATGATAGATACTATCCGGAAATTGCAATTCAGTGCAACGTCGCTGGATGCCTACCTCCGGTGCGGATTGAAATTTTATTACTCCTCTGTTTTACGCCTGCGCGAGAAGCCGGAAGTGGATGAGGAAATCGACAACCGGGATATCGGCGAAGTTGTGCATCGGATTCTCCATGAAGTTTTCCGCCCGATGATAGGCACGCACATGACGCTGTCGGCGCTTGCTGCAGTCGAGTTGAATCCTATAATAGAAGAGCGGTTCCGCCAATACTTCGGCGCTGCGCGGGGAGCAAGGGAATTCCTGATGCAGGGTCAGGTTTTTAAACAAGTGCAGGCGTTTATCGAGCGCTATCAGATTCCTTTAATAGAACAGGATCAAGTAGTAATTCTCGGCGCCGAAGATGAATTGCAGGCATCCATCAGGGATGTATCTTTCAGAGTGCGCACAGACCGTATTGAAAAACGCGGTGATAAAATTGTAATACTCGATTATAAAATTTCCAATTCCGCCGAACGTTACTGCATCAAGTTCTCAAAATTGCAGACGGAAGACCGGACAACATGGCCGGAAGCAATAGGATCTCTCCAGCTTCCGCTTTACATTATGATTTATTCAACGCTGCGAAATATCCCGCCGGAAAAAATCTCCGCCGCCTATTTACTGCTGGGCAAACGCACGATCGATCCGGACATCGAATACCCGCTTTATATTGATGACGAAGAAGCCCGCCAATGGCAGGGAACGATGGAAGACATTATTTTCTCGCTCGTCAGCGAAATCCGTAATCCCGCCGTGGATTTTTCCCCGACAACCGATTTTATAAAACAATGTCCCGGTTGTCCGTATATGGTAATGTGTGGAACGCAGTGGACGGGGAAAGGAGAATGGTGAATGCAGGGTTGTGAATTGCGGAAAAAAATTGTTCGTGGTTCAAGGTCATGCTATTACCCATCCAATAGTGGAAAAAGAATTGAATTGCTATGGGGAAAAATATACTCTGCAATGTTCAATAAATACTCCAGATGGAAGGAATCCCTGTATTTTTTCTGTCTGGATAATAGAAAACGGAAAACTACAGCCAAGACTTGTTACTGCGTATCCGGGCTGAGATCAAATCTTTGTACGAGATTTAATTTTTTGATTTACAGGTTATTGTTTCGACGGGTTATAGACCAAGAACATTGCCGCATATATGACGACGCCCGCAAAAAATGAAGCGGATCGACAACAACACAGACGGGTCTTCCTTTGGATGCCTTATTACACAGGTTTTCCTGAGTTCTTAAGGCTGCAGCAAATAGATAGAAATCTTAAATCATGGTATTTCTATACCTCTGAACAGCCGAGTTATGAAGGAGTTGCATTCCTGAGTCGATAAGGGATCCTGCAGCCAGCAAAATTATTATACACCTTTTCCAACCTGCACATCCTACCGTTAAAGCACGTGCTGAGAAACAAGCAATAAGAACCAAGAACGTTGAACCTTGGACCGAAGCACTTCAGCACATCTTTTTCCTTCGTTAAAATCCGCGTTTTTTTCATTATTCACTTGACTTTCACCCCTATTTCTCTAAATTACTATATGCCGGTGGGGAAAAGTGGGGAATTAGGGGAAAAGAAATTTGATTCGATTTTTGAAAGTTAATTTTAGATAATATGTCATCCTTTAAGGGCAGATATAACTATTCCGTAGACGAAAAAGGGCGCATTGCGCTTCCTGCGAAGCTTCGGAAAAATGTCGCTTCCAGCGCCAAAGGAAACTTTGTCATCACTCGCGGATTTGAAAAATGTCTCTATGTCTATCCGCAGGACGAATGGAATACGCTCGAACAAAACGTCCGCAATCTTTCTTTTCTTGATGCCAAACAACGCAATTTTAACCGGACTCTTTTCCAATGGGCAGCCGACTCTCAATTGGACAGCCAGTCCCGCATTACGGTGCAACAGGAGTTGCTGGACTATGCCGGAATCAAGAATGAAGTGATTGTACTCGGTGTGCTCGATCGCATTGAAATCTGGAGTCCGTCTGTATACGACGAATTTCAAAAAATACAACCGGTAACATACGAAACTGTCGCTGAACAAGTTTTTAAGCAGCAGTAGAAAGTGTAAACTTGTGCTTAGCGCTCAACAACTTTCATACTCCCGTTCTTCTGCAGGAGGCAGTGAATTGTCTGCTTTCTTCAGGAAACGGGATTTTTGTTGACGGCACGCTCGGCGGCGGAGGGCATGCAGAAGCGATTCTGCAAAGACTGCAGCCTCAAAGTTCTTTGATTTGTTTTGATGCGGACGCCGATGCTATCCGGCATGCTTCGCAGCGTTTGGCAGTGTTCGGGGATCGCGTGAGCGTTCTTCATGCGAATTTTCGAACGATCAAACATGTTCTGAGCGAGAAAAAAATAGAATGTATCGCCGGATTGCTTCTCGACCTTGGTGTTTCGTCATACCAGCTCGATGAGCCGTCCAAAGGGTTCAGTTTTCAAACGGATGAACGGCTCGATATGAGGATGGATCGAGACGAACCGCTGGACGCTTTTGCAGTGGTCAACGGATACGGCGAAAAAGAACTTGCCGACGTTATTTGGAAGTTCGGCGAAGAACGGCAGTCCAGGAGAATAGCACGAGCTTTAGTTTGGAATCGGGAGCGGATGCCCATCGCATCAACTGCGGATCTTGCGAAAATTGTAAGCGGTGCTGCCGGAGGAAAATTCCGAACTAAAACGCTGGCAAGGGTTTTTCAGGCGATCCGGATTGAGGTCAACCGGGAATTGGAAAATCTTCAGAAGGTTTTAGAAGACGGTATCACGCTCTTACGGCCCGGCGGGCGTCTGGTTGTGATCTCATATCACTCGCTCGAAGACCGGATTGTCAAACAGACATTCAAATCTGCGGCGGAGGGAAAAAACGATCTCCCGTTTCTCTTGAATCCGATGCTGCCTCATCAGGAACCGGCGGTGACTCTGGTTATGAAAAAACCGGTCATCGCATCGGAGGAAGAAATTCGGAAAAATCCGCGGGCGCGCAGTGCAAAAATGCGCGCAATTGAAAAGCGATAAAACATGGAACGAGGAAATAATATATCTGGAATCGGAGCGCTTGTCAATCGTGCGATGGGGCAGGAGGAAACGCCGGATTCTGGCTTTTCATCGCCGGCTCCGAGAGAAATGCGTGTCTACAACTCCGTTCTGCCTGAACTGGAAAAATCCTATACTATTCCGAATAGGCCGGTTCAAGCAGCGCCGAAAAACCGCAAAGCGCTCAAACGTAAAATTTCTCCATTCAATATCGTCGTGGCGCTGCTTGCGGTAGCGGTGGTAAGCGTCTTTTATATCAGCAACATTTTGACGGTCGGCCGGCTGCTGACGACTATCAACCGGATGCAGATGAAGCATCAACAAATTCTGAATGAGCAGGAAATGCTGAAGGCGCAGATAGACAAATTGTCCGGCCTTGACCGGGTAGCTCCGCTTGCTCATGACCGGATTGGATTGATCAACCCGAAACAGGCTCCTGTCTGGATTCATATCGATCCCCGGCGCGTGGAGCAGGCAGAAGAAATTTTGCGCAGTCATGAGGAATCGACGCAGGGACGATGATGACCGAGAAGGAAGAAAACTATAACGGCGGCACGGAAGGAAATCGGCAGCGTTGGCGAAAACGGTTTTTCTTCGTCAAGCTGGTTTTCTTTGCATTCTTTGCCGTCATTACGGCGAAATTGATTCAGTACCAGATTCTTGAATCAGAGAAGTTCCAGGCGCTGGCCCGCAAACAGTACGAGCAGAAATTTATTCTTCCGGCAACGCGCGGCAATATCTATGACCGGAACGGAAATGTCCTGGTTTCCAATACCATATTGGTTTCTTTTGCGGCGGATCCGAAAATTATAGGTGATAACGCAGACGCCGTTGCTGAAGCGTTCGGCCGCATTCTCGGCAAATCGAAATCGGCATACCTGTCCAAGCTGAATGAATCACAGGAAAAAAGATTTGTGTGGCTGGAACGGCGTGTTTCCCCCGATGTTGCGCAGCGTATCGAAGCGGCAAAATTGGCCGGTGTCGTTGCGATCAACGAACCGGAGCGTCTATACCATTATGACGAGCTTGCTTCAGCTCTCATCGGTTTTACCGATATCGATAACAGCGGCATTGCCGGTTTGGAGTACGAATACAACGACGAGATGAAAGGCGCCGACGGATCGGTGATGATGCAGCGGGACGGCATTGGGCGCGTCCATCCATCTGCAGATTATCCGCGCCGCGAACCGGTCAACGGGAACGCTCTCGTGCTGGCGATGGATCTGACGTATCAATCGATTGTTGATGAGGAGTTAAAACGGGGCGTCGACGCAAATAAAGCAGACGGCGGTCTTGCCGTCATGCTGAATCCGAAGACAGGAGAAATTCTGGCGCTTTCAGTCTATCCAAATGTCAATCCGAACAATGTCGGGAAATTCAATATTGCCCTTGCCCGCGACCGAGTCGTAACCGACGTGTTTGAGCCGGGATCGGTGTTCAAAATTGTAACTGCATCAGCAGCGTATGAAAATCATATTGTAACGCCGGATCAGCCGTTTAACGCCGAGCACGGGAAAATGAAAATTGCGCTGAACGGAAAAAAATTTCGCATTATCAGCGATACGCACGAGTACGACCGATTGACTTTTCAGCAAGCTATCGAGCTTTCCAGCAATATTGTCTGTGCAAAAGTCGGGAAGCTGATCGGCGGAGAAATTTTTTATCGAGAAGCGAGGGATTTTGGTTTCGGAATTATCAGCGGCATCGATCTTCCGGGCGAAGTGCGCGGCATTCTCCGCAAGCCGAACGAATGGTCGGGCACGTCGCTGCAAACGATGGCGTATGGATACGAGGTCGGCGTTACGCCGCTCCAGATCGCTTGCGCCTATGCAGCAGTTGCCAATAAGGGTGTTTTGATGAAGCCGTATGCCGTTGCACAGGTTAAGAATGCGGCCGGAACTGTAGTCCGGGAAAATAAACCGGAGCCGATCCGGAGGATCCTTTCGCAAAACACAGTCGACTTGCTGACGCAGGCGTTTGAAGGTGTTGTCGAGCGCGGCACGGGCAAGGAAGTCCGGACGCAAGGCGTTCGCATCGGCGGCAAGACCGGAACGTCCCGCAAATGGTCGGAAGGAAAATATTTGGAGAATAATTACACCGCATCGTTTGTCGGTTTTTTCCCGCTGGACGATCCGCAGGCCGTACTTTTGGTTATGATGGATAATCCCCGAACGCGCGGATATTACGGAGGCATAACGAGCGGCCCGGTTTTCCGCGCCATTGCGGAACGAGTTATTGCGACATCGTATAAATATTCTCCCGCACTTGCTGCACGGACTGAACAGGAATCCACCTCGCGTATCGTTCCTGATGTCCGCATGCTGCAGCCCTCGGTTGCGGAAAAAATGCTGACCGGCTGCGGTTTGCAATGCCGGACATTCGGAAAAGGCGCAATCGTGGCGCGCCAGATGCCGGAGCCGGGGAAAAAAGTTGAAAAAGGTGAATCGATTGCACTTGTTTTGAATGAAGAAGCTTTGCCGATGAAAGACGGTTCAATTATCGTTCCCGATGTGCTGGGTATGAGCGTGCGGCGGGCTATGAATCGTCTGGTGATCGATGACTTCGATGTAAAGCTGCAGGGTTCCGGAGTCGTTACCGGTCAAACGCCTGCGCCGGGTCAAAATGTTTCTGTCGGTTCGAACATTGTTTTGGTGTGTGCGCCTCGCGGTCTTTCATTGCGCGCTCAAAAGACAGCTTCACCAGCGGTGAATTGAGAATATGAATTTGGCAAAACTTCTTGAAGGTGTGAGTGTTTCAAAACTGTTCCAGACGATGTTCGGACAGATGGCTGTGACGCAGGATATTATGCTTGCAGGTTTGCAGTACGATTCCCGCAAGGTGCACCAGAACGACTGCTTCGTTGCGATCAAAGGCTCATCCAGCGACGGCCACCGGTTTTTGCAGACAGCAATTGCCAACGGCGCTAAAGCAGTCGTTGTCGAAGACGATCAGGCGATTCCCGATCCTTTGTGTATGCACACCGGCGTGATTAAAATTGTCGTTCCCGATACGCGCAGGGCGCTGGCACAGATGGCTGCAAATTACTACGGGCATCCGTCCCGGAATATGAAAGTGGCCGGTGTGACCGGAACGAATGGAAAAACGACAACAACACATTTATTGAAATCTATTTTCGAAAGCGCAGGAGAGAAAACCGGATTGATCGGAACCATCGAATACCGCATCGGCGAAAGAGTCGTTCCGGCAACCCATACGACTCCCGAGTCTCTTGAACTGCAGCAGTTCTTTGCGGAAATGGCCAAAGAAGGATGCACGGCGGTTTCCATGGAAGTCTCATCGCATGCACTGCACCAGTCCCGCGTTTCCGGAATCGATTTCGATGCGGCAGTGTTTTCGAATTTAACGCAGGATCATCTGGATTATCACGGGACAATGGAAAAATATTTTGAGGCAAAGAAAATATTTTTCAATATGCTGAAACCGGATGCATGTGCGGTGTTTAATGCCGATGATCCGTACGGATCGCGGTTGGTAGAGTCGTCAACCGCGCGAAAGATATCGTACGGCATCGAACAGGAAGCGGATGTCCGGGCCGGGCGTGTGGACTTGAGCATCAACGGCACGTCGATGGAAGTTTTCTACGGCGGCGGGAAATTGACAATCACGTCGCCGCTTATCGGACGCTTCAATGCATACAATATTCTTTCTGCCGCCGCCGCGGCTTTCGGACTTGGAATCTCCGAAGAGAAAATCCAGGAAGGAATTTCCCGTGTTGCGAATGTACGGGGACGTTTTGAACGTATTGCATCGCCGAAAGGGTGGACGGCAATTGTCGATTATGCGCATACTCCCGATGCGCTGGAAAACTGCCTGCGAGCGATTCATGACGTTCTTCCGGCAAAAAATCGCGGCGCCGTTATTACGGTTTTTGGAGCAGGAGGAGACAGGGATAAAACAAAACGTTCTCTCATGGGCGAAGTTGCCGGGCGGCTGAGCGATCTTGTGATTGTGACATCGGACAATCCGCGGACAGAGGACCCGGAAACGATTGTCGATGAGGTTTTACGCGGCATCACACAGCATGCAAGCGTTCTGCGCGAAATGGACCGAGCTCTTGCAATCGAACGCGCACTGAGCGCGGCGCATGCAGGAGATGTCGTTCTTATTGCCGGAAAAGGACATGAAGACTATCAGATTATAGGAAAAGAAAAACGGCATTTCAGCGATCGGGAAGTAATTGAGAAATTTTTATGAAACTGACAAAGAAAGATATCCTGAGTATTCCGCATATTCAAGCGTCCGGTTTTGACTTTCCCGGGCCTCTTGATGTAACGGGCGTGTCGATAGATTCGCGCACGGTCAATCCCGGAGAATTATTCGTTGCGATTCGCGGTGATCAATTCGACGGGCATAATTTTATTTCAAAGGCAGTCGAGCAGAAAGCATCCGCGCTTGTCGTAGAGAAGCGCTGGGCTTCCGGAAACATTACCATGCTGGTCAGTCTGAATCTTCCGATCCTCGTCGTCGAAAATACCGTTCATGCACTCGGACGGCTGGCAACAATTTACCGGAGGCGATTCGATATTCCCGTTCTCGCGGTCGCAGGCTCGAACGGCAAAACAACGACGAAGGAAATGATCGAGAACGTTTTATCCGCAAAGTACAATGTCCTTTGCACGCAGGGGAATTTGAACAATCATATCGGTGTTCCGCAAACGCTGTTCCGCCTCGAGAAAAAACACGAGGTTGTCGTGATCGAAATCGGAACCAACCATCCGGGCGAGATAACATATTTGTGTAATGTTGCAGAACCGACGCATGGAATGATTACCAATATCGGGCGCGAGCATCTGGAGTTTTTTGGCACCATCGAAGGCGCGGCCAAAGCGGAAGGGGAATTGCCCCTCTGGATTGCTGCTCATGACGGAGTCTTCTTGATCAATGCAGATGATGCGCGCATCGTTCGGCTTGCAAAAAAAATGAAGAAAGCGGTGACGTACGGATTTTCAGCGCGTGCCGCGAAAGTAAAAGGATCCGGGCTGAACATGAACGAGCAGGCATGCGCTTCGTTCTTTATAAAGGCAGGAACCCAAAAAAAATTCTCAGTACAGCTTGCCGTGCCGAGCGAACACAATGCGAAAAATGCGCTTGCCGCGGCGGCGGCGGGACTAGTCTTCAAAGTGACGCCTGCAGATATTCAAAGAACGCTCGGACAATTTTCTTCGGTCGGCAGGCGGATGCAGCTGCTCACAATGAACGGTGTAACGATCATCAACGATACGTACAATGCAAATCCGGAGTCGATGATAGCTGCTTTGAAAACACTCAGAGCGACACGAACAACAGGGAAACGAATTGCGGTGTTTGGCGATATGCGCGAGCTCGGTCCGGACGCGCCGGAAATGCACCGTCAGATTGGGGAATCGGCCGGAACGTACGGCGTCGATATTTTGCTGACGTACGGCAGTCTGGCTGCACATATTTCCGATGCTGCGGTTGTCGCCGCAAAAACACACTTTGAACAAAAATCAGCATTGATCGAATATACCCTGCGGACGATCGCCCCGGGGGATATCGTCCTTGTGAAAGGGTCCCGAGGAATGAAAATGGAAGATATAGTTGCAGCAATCAACGAACGATTTTCACAGACGATGGTATAAGCGTATGCTCTATTATCTCTTTGCCTATCTGCATAAAACGTTCAACGTACCGGGATTCGGCGTTTTTCGGTACATCACATTCCGTGCCGGCGCAGCGGCGTTTACCGCGCTGATCATTTCATTTTGGCTCGGACCGAAAATTATTAAAATGCTTCGCAGCCGGCAGATTGGGGAATCGGCAAAATTGGAAGCCCCCAAAAATCACCTGACCAAAGCCGGCACGCCGACCATGGGAGGGTTTATCGTGCTGGCTTCCATTGTCATTCCGGCTCTTTTGTGGACGGATCTTAAAAATATGTATGTCGTTCTGATTCTTTTCGTCACCATAGCCCTCGGTGCTGTAGGCTTTCTGGACGATTATTTGAAAGTGATCAAGAAAAAACCGAAAGGGCTTATAGGACGGTATAAAATTGCCGGGCAAATTTTTGTCGGGCTTGTTGTCGGCGGCATGATCTATTTCTTTCCGCAATGGATTGATCCCGATTTATGGCGACTGAAATCGAGCACGACAGTTCCTTTTTATAAATACACGGAATTCGATTTCGGTCTCCTCTATATTCCAATGGTCATCTTTGTCATTACGGCGACCTCGAATGCCGTTAATCTCACGGACGGCCTGGATGGTCTTGCTATCGGGAACGTTGGCATTGTCAGCTTGACACTTGCGATTATGTCGTACGTTTCGGGGCATTCCATATGGAGCCAGTACCTGACTATTCCATATCTGCGGGGAAACGGAGAACTTGCCATTTATTGTTCCGCTATTGTCGGTGCGTCACTTGGATTCCTCTGGTTCAATTCGTATCCAGCCCAGGTGTTTATGGGAGATACGGGATCGCTGGCGCTCGGCGGTATTATCGGTGCTCTCTGTGTGCTTATTAAAAAAGAATTCCTTCTGCCGACACTCGGCGGTGTTTTTCTTATGGAAACCGTATCTGTGATCATCCAGCGTATGTATTTCAAGTATACAAAAAAAAAATACGGCGAAGGAAGACGAGTTTTCAAAATGGCGCCTATCCATCATCACTTTGAAATGAAGGGATGGTCTGAGCCGAAGATTGTAATCCGGTTTTATATTATCGCCGTTATTCTGATGATTCTGAGCTTGTCGACATTTAAGGTTCGTTAAAAAAATGGATCAAACGTCGCTGTTACATAAAAAAGTTTCGGTTATCGGCGCTGCACGGAGCGGCATTGCCGCTGCACGCTTGCTGCAGGCGCATGGCGCCGATGTCCTTATCAGCGATACATCTCCTGCTGAGAAACTGCAAACTTCCATCGTGGAACTGAAAGCTGCTGGAATTGCATTCGAAACCGGAAAACATACTGAGCGTGTCTATGACTGTGCATTGATGGTCATTAGTCCCGGTGTGCCGAACAATGCGCCGGTTGTTCTGGAGGCTCAGAAACGGGGAAAGGAAATTGTGAGTGAACTCGAAGCAGGGAGCTGGTTCTGCCGTGCACCTATCGTTGCAATTACGGGCAGCAATGGAAAAACGACCACAACCACATTAATAGGAGAGATACTCGAAAACGCAAAAAAGAAACATGTTGTTGCCGGCAATATCGGAACGGCTTTCTCGTCTCTCGTTTCCGGTCTGACTGATACAGATATTGCAGTTCTTGAAGTAAGCAGCTTTCAACTCGATCATATTTCGACATTCCGTCCGCGGATTTCAGCGCTGCTCAACATTACACCCGACCATATGGACCGTTATGATCACTCGATGGAAAAATACGCGGCGTCAAAAGCGCGTGTCTTCGAGAATCAGGCCGGAGACGATGTCGTTCTTTACAATGCAGACGATGAATGGACGGAAAAAGTAATCGGGAACGCACGCTGCCGAAAAATCTGTTTCACCGTAAAAACGATCCTCTCTGAAGGGGCGTTTCTGGAGAAGGGAATGCTGGTCACTGTTCTTAACGGTGAACGGGTGGAAATTATACCGAGCAAAAATATTTTTATAAAAGGGACACACAACCTTTATAACGCGATGGCGTCGGTGCTTGCCGGGCAGCTGCTCGGGGTGGATGCAGCGTCCATTCGCTCGACGCTTGAGACATTCAAAGGCGTGGAACACCGCCTGGAATTTGTGCGTGATTTGAACAACATCCGTTATTATAATGATTCGAAAGCAACAAATGTCGACTCCGTTTGGTACGCTCTTCAGGCATTCGAACAGCCGATTGTGATGATACTGGGCGGACGGGATAAAGGGAACGATTATTCCCGGCTGAACGAACTTGTGAAGGAACATGTGCGGGCGATTGTAGCTATCGGTGAATCGTCCGCAACGGTGGAAAATGCGTTTCGCGGAACGGTTGTCGTCAAGAAAGCCGCTTCGATGGAAGAGGCCGTCTCGACCGCAAAATTTTTGGCTGAGCCGGGTGATGTTGTGCTTCTTTCGCCCGCCTGCGCTTCCTTCGATTGGTTCCGAAATTATGAGCACCGGGGCGAAGTCTTTAAAGAGCTTGTAAACACATTGTGACAACGATGCAGAAAAATCATATCGATATCTGGCTCATGGTTGCCGTTCTGGGGCTGATGGTGATCAGTCTTGGCGTCGTCTACAGCGCTTCGGCTGAATGGGCTTACGCACGGTATGAAAATCAGAATCACTATATCGACCTGCATGCGATTAAAATTCTGCTGAGTATCGGCGCGCTGTTTGCAGGGCTGAGTATACCGTACCGTGTGTATAAAAAGCTTGCAAAACCGGCGCTCATTATCGCCATTGCATTCTTAGCGGTCACGCTTTTACTCGGAGGCGAAACAAAAGGCGCGGTGCGCTGGCTTCATTACGGCGGCCTGGGTTTCCAGCCGTCTGAATTTGCAAAATTTACTTTGCTCTTCTATTTGTGTGCATTACTGACAGTCAAGGGGGAAACGATCAGAGATCTGAAAAAAGGATTCATTCCTGCGATGGTATGGGTCGGCATCGTGACGTTGTTGGTGATGCTGCAGCCGAATTTCAGCACGGCTGCAATGATTATTATTCTTTCGATTATGATCCTTTTTGTCGGCGGTGTGCGTTTCTCGCATCTGACGGCGACCATGGGGTGCCTCATTCCGGTGCTTGCCGGGTACATTCTCATTGCTCCGTACCGCCTGCAGCGCATGAAGCTGTTCATGCAAAGCCGTACGAACGGCAGGGCGAATTATCAACTCTGGCAAGGCATGATCGGATTCGGCAACGGAGGAATTTTCGGCGTAGGTCCGGGCGAAAGCAGGCAGCGCGATCTCTTCCTGCCGGAATCGTACAACGATTTTGTGTACTCGATTATCGGAGAAGAATACGGATTTATCGGAGCTGTTTTTATTCTTGCTGTATTCTTGTTCATTATGATTCGCGGCTATAAAATTGCAAAGAATGCAAAAGACGATTTCGGACGTTACCTTGCGATTGCCATCACCGGAACGATTACCCTGTATGCAGTCGTCAATGCCTGCGTTGCGCTCGGTATTTTCCCGACGACCGGATTGCCGATGCCGTTCATCAGCTATGGCGGATCGGCGCTGCTGATGACCGCGTTTGGTGCAGGCGTGCTGCTGAATATTTCCGCATATACCGATATGCACCCGCGCATCGTCAAAGCAGGGACGGCAATGGAACCGCCGCCGTCCGCAGAACTTGGAAAGGCGTACTGAGATCGCAGCGGAAGAACACATAAAGGTTCTCATTGCGGCCGGAGGCACCGGAGGGCATGTTTTTCCGGCACTTGCGATCGCGGATGAAATAAAGAAAATAAGGCCGGATGCGAAATTTTTATTTACGGGAACCAAAGGAAAAATAGAATCGCGCGTCGTTCCGGAGCGCGGCTACGAATTTTCAACAATCTGGATCAGCGGATTTCACAGGAGTCTTCGTTCGGAAAATCTCTTGTTTCCATTGAAGGCCGCCGTTTCACTGATTCAATCGTTCTTTCTCATTAGAAAGTTTTCACCGGATGTTGTTGTCGGTACCGGCGGGTATGTCTGCGGTCCGGTACTGGCTGCGGCGTTGCTGCTGGGCATTCCGTCAGTTGTCCACGAGTCCAACAGTTATCCCGGCATCACTACACGCATACTCTCGTCGAGAGTGTCAAAAGTCTTCATTGCTTTCGATGCGACGCGCCGGAAGCTGAAACGTCAGGACAACATTGATCTGGTCGGAACGCCGACCCGCGATATTCTCGGCAGCGTTTCGAGGGAAGCAGGGATTGCACGATTTCATTTGGATGCCGGCAGGACGACCGTTTTGGTGGTCGGCGGAAGTCTCGGCGCTTCCTCCATCAATCGTGCTGTCAAGAGCTGTGCGGAAGAAATTGCAGCGCATGGATCTCAGTTTATCTGGCAGACCGGTGCGACCGATGCGGCGCTTGCTGAGTTTATGAAAACAAAATGTATCGGCTGGGTCGGACCTTTTATCGACGACATCGAATATGCTTATGCTGCCGCCGATATCGTTATTTGCCGCGCCGGCGCAACGACTTTGGCGGAAATCACGCGGCTGGGAAAAACTGCAATCGTTGTGCCGTATCCGTATGCCGCCGCTGACCACCAGAGCTTCAATGCGAAAGTTTTAGCGGAAAGCGGAGCGGCGCTTCTGGTGAAAGATTCCGATCTGAAGGAGTACTTACTGCCGGTGTTGAACGGACTTTTAAAAGACAAGGCATTGCGAAACAGGATCGGCGATGCCTGCCGGTTGTTCGGAATGCCGGATGCAGGAAAAGTTATTGCGAAAGAAATCGTATCGCTCATTCGAGAGCATTGATAATCATGAGCCCAATAATGGAAGAGAAAATTTTTAAATACAAATTGGATTTTTATTATCAGCAGTCGCTCATCTATTTGCTGACGCTGATACTGTATGCAGGGATCCGCGGAAGTTTTATCGAAGACCAGTTCAGCTTCGTCTTCAGGGATCCTATCGTATACATCATTATTTTATTTGTCGTGGTTTCCTTTGCGGTTCTGCTTCTCAACATCCGGCGGGACCGGAAGCTGATTGTTTTCACCGATCGCTTTGTTTTTTATTCGCGCTCGCGGCGGCGGGAATTCGCCGTCATAGATATAGAATGGATGCATATCGGCAAAGAACGTTCCGTGCAGACAGCAGGAAGATTCCAGCATATTTCGATAAAGCTGAAAAACCGTTCGCTGCCGATCCACATAAGGGTCGGGCGATATGAACGCGATCGGGAGCTCGTTGCAGAGATGGAACGGATTGCTCAAAAAGTGCCGGGAAGAAAACCCGGACGGTTTTCCCCCTTTTCAAACCGGAAAGAATAGGACATGTTCAGATCAATTAAAAAATTACATTTTATCGGTATCGGCGGCATCGGAATGAGCGGTATTGCGGAAATTTTACTCGACCAGGGATTTGCCGTCAGCGGATCCGACCGCTCGCTTTCGGAAGTGACGGAGAGGCTGCAGAAGCTCGGCGCTTCTATTTACGAAGGGCACCGGGCAGAGAATGTTGCAGCCGACGTGGACACAGTCGTCTATTCTTCCGCAGTGCAGTCCGAGAACCCGGAAGTGATGGAAGCCCAGCGCCGTAAAATTCCCGTTGTGCGCCGTGCAGAAATGCTTGCCGAAGTGATGCGTTTAAAATACGGCATCGGAATCGCCGGCACGCACGGCAAAACAACGACAACGTCGATGACCGGCCTTGTTCTGATGGAGGGAGGTCTCGATCCAACGGTGATTGTGGGCGGAAAATTAAGCGGGCTTGGAGGCACGAACGCCCGACTCGGGCGGGGCGATTTTATCGTTGTAGAAGCGGACGAATACGATCGATCATTTCTTTCCATAACGCCAACCATTGCCGTGTTGACGACGCTTGAAACGGACCATCTGGACTGTTACCGCGACCTTGAAGATATCAAAAGCGCATTCGTCCAGTTTGCACAGAAAGTTCCGTTTTACGGATTTATTGTTCTATGTCTCGATGAGCCGGCGCTGCTGGACATTATGCCGCTTCTGAATAAAAAGAAAATTACGACATACGGATTAAATCCTCAGGCCGATGTGCAGGCGGTGGATATCCGTCATGCAGAGAACCATTCGTTCTATACGCTGGTAAAGGACAGAGTCGAACTCGGAACGATAACGCTGCAGGTTCCGGGAAAACATAATGTTCAGAATTCGCTCGGCGCCATTGCGGTCGGCCTGGAAATCGGTATTCCGTTCGATAAAATAAAGGCAGGGATTGAAAAATTTTCCGGGGTTTATCGCCGCTGGGAGAAAAAGGGCGAGGTCTCTGGTATCACGATTTATGATGATTATGCACATCATCCCACAGAGTGCAAAGCGACGCTTGCCGGCGTGAAAGCGGGATGGCGGCGGAGAGTGGTTTGCGTGTTTCAGCCGCATCTGTATTCCCGTACGCGCGATTTTTATGAGGACTTCGGAAAATCGTTTCTGCTGGCCGATGTGCTTATCGTCACGGATGTTTATCCGGCGCGTGAAGAACCGATTCAGGGAATTACCGGAGAACTGATTGTCAATGCGGCAAAGCAATTCGGCCATAAAGAAGCGCATTATATTCAGGACAAAAAGAAAGTTCCGGCATTTCTGAAGTCGACAGTCAAACCGGGCGATATCGTCGTTACGATGGGTGCCGGCGATATCTGGAAGTACGGAGAAGAGTTTTTAAAAACGGTGAACTGTAAACTGTAAATGGCAAATAATAGAGAATATAAAATAAAGGACATAGAAGCCGGAATCCATTATTCCATTCTGTCTTCTGAATTCTTAATTCTTAATTCTGAAATATGATTTCAATTTCCGACATACAAATAAATCTCCGCGGAACCATCGCTGTCGATGAGCCTATGGCAAAGTATACGTGGATGAAGGTGGGAGGACCGGCGGATTTCTATATCGAACCGGCCGATAAGGACGATCTTCTTGCCATCGTTCGCTACTTCCGCCAACAGCGTTTTCCATGGATGATGATCGGACGAGGAAGCAATATTCTGGTCAGCGATGAAGGAATCCGCGGCGCAGTGCTGAATGTCGAATCTGCTCTTTCGTCCCTCAGTCAGTCAGGCGGCAGCATCATCGCAGAATCGGGAGTTCGACTGACAAAGTTTGTGGATTTTTGCATTCAGCATGGGTATGCCGGTTCGGAGATGCTTGCCGGAATTCCTGGAACTGTAGGCGGCGCGGTAGTTATGAACGCCGGTGCGCACGGAGGAGAGATAAGCGATCATCTTCTCGCAATCGAAGTACTCCGTGAAGGTGTTGTCGAAGTTGTAAGAAAGGAAGAGGCGGGTTTTTATTACCGCAGTTCCGCTCTTGCAAGCGATATCGTCCTGGCGGCGACGTTCGGATTTCCGCACGGTGAAAAAGAAGAATTGTCGAAGAAGCGGCGCGAATTGATCATGAAGCGCAACGATTCACAGCCTCTGGATCTTCCGAATCTTGGAAGTATGTTTAAAAACCCGAAAAATGCGCATGCGGCTCAATTAATCGAACAGGCCGGACTGAAAGGCAAACGCATAGGCGATGCGCAGGTTTCAGAAAAACATGCAAATTTTATAGTGAATCTCGGATCGGCGAAAGCGGACGATGTTGTAAAGCTCATCGAACTCGTCAAGCGCACCGTATATCAGCATTTCGGCCTTATGCTCGATCTGGAGGTTAAGCTTGTAGGTTTTCCGCTTGAGCGGCAGGTAGCGGCATGAAAAATATGCGATCGAAAAAAATAATTCTGCTCTCTTTGCTCGCGCTCTCTCTTATGCTTGTCTTCGGAGCGAATGCATGGAAATCCAATTTGAAAGTCACACAGATCAAAGTGGAAGGCAACCTTATCGTCGGAACGAACGAAATCGTTCAATTGACACAGGTTCAACCCGGAACACTTCTGTATCAGGCGGACCTGACCGCAATTCAGCGCAATGTGACGAGTCATTATTATATTAAAGACGCAGTTGTGGAAAGAAATTTGCCGAATACGATTTCTGTCGATGTTTCCGAACGAGTTCCGATTGCCATTGTCAATCGTACAGAGACGCTCTATGTAGACGATGAAGGGGTCGTACTTCCCCGTAGCATCTCGAAAAAACTTTTCGATCTCCCGGTGATCAGCGGCATTCCGCCGGGCGAGGAGCTTGCACTCGGATCGACGATTCGAGATGCGCAAACACGCCAGGCGCTGCAAATGCTCATGACGATGCGGAGCATCAATCATGAAATGTACTATAACATTTCCGAAATTCAGGTTCATACGGCAGGAGATATCGTGCTCTATGCCGTTGAAAACAGCGTACCGATCATTTTCGGCATCGGAGATATTGCGGATAAGTTTGTGAAGCTCGAAGTGTTCTGGGCTGAATATATTAAAACGCGCGGCGCACGTGTATTGCAATACGTCGATCTGCGGTATAAGGATCAAATTGTTGCAAAATGGAATCCTGAAGAAAAATCTTAACCTGATAGAATGGAAAGAGAATCTATGGAACAAGAAATAGCGGTTGGCCTGGATATTGGAACGACGAAGGTCTGCGCCATTGTCGCTTCACCCGATGAAAATTATCCCGGGAAAATGAAAATATTGGGAATAGGGCGAAGCCCATCGGACGGGTTGACGCGCGGTGTCGTGACGAACATTGAAAAGACCGTCCGATCGATTCAGATTGCCGTGCAGGATGCCGAACAGCAGTCTGGAGTCAAGATCAATTCCGTCACCGTCGGTATCGCAGGCGACCATATTCAGAGTTTTCAAAGCCGCGGCGTCATCAGTATCAGCCGGCCCGAAAATGAAATCACGCAGGAAGATGTCGATCGATTGATTGAAGATACGAAGCGCGTTGCCTTGCCGCTGGATAGAAAAATTATTCACGTGATTCCGCAGCAGTATATCGTAGATGGTCAAGACGGCATTTACGATCCTGTCGGAATGTCCGGCGTCAGAATGGAAGCAGTTGTGCATATCATCACAGGTCTTGTTACGGCAGCCCAGAATATTTATAAATGTGTTCAGCGGGCCGGACTGCATGTGAATGATATGGTGCTCGAACCGCTTGCATCGAGTTATGCCGTTCTGGAAGACGAAGAGAAAGAGATCGGTGTTGCTCTTCTCGATATCGGCGGAGGAACGACCGATCTTGCGGTTTTTGAAGAACGGACGATTCGTCATACAGCGGTGATCGGTATTGCAGGGAAAAAAGTTACGGACGATATTCGCAAAGGTTTCGGAATACTCACGGATCAGGCAGAAAAGGTCAAAGTCGATTACGGTTTTGCGTATGAACCGGCCATCGTGGACAATATGCCGATCATGCTCCCGGGAATAGGCGGTCGTGCTCCGATCGAAATCGATAAACAGCTGCTCTGCAAGGTCATTCAGCCGCGGATGGAGGAAATTTTGGAATGTGCAGCGATTGAAATCAAGCGCTCAGGATATTCAAAACATCTTTCTGCCGGAGTTGTCCTGACAGGCGGAGGTTCGCTGATCAAAGGAACCGCGGAACTCGCAAAAGAAGTGCTCGGCATGGGTGTTAAAATCGGCATCCCCGGGGGCTTCAGTTCCGGTCTTGTCCGTGAAATTGAAAATCCTATTTTTGCAACGGGTGTAGGTCTTGTGTTTCACGAATTGAGACATAAAGATCGATCGACGGTAAAGGCAGCCATTCAAGATGGAAAAGGAAAAACAATCTTCCGAAGAATGAGATCATGGTTCGATGAACTATAAGTTAAGCAATTCGTCGTGCTTGGTTCTTAATGATGAAGTTAAAAGGAAATTATGGACTGCGCACCGCGAACAAAAGAGTTCGTTCATATTGAACGGCAGCGTGGCAAGACATTGAAATTGAATAGAGAAAACGATATAAAAATTAAAACCACATATAAACAAACTAATAAAAGGAGAATCTACCGTGCCTATTGAATTAGATTTACCTGGAAGTCGTGGAGCAAAAATCCGTGTCGTCGGAGTCGGCGGCGGAGGCGGTAATGCAGTCAATAGTATGATTAATAAGGGTCTTGCCGGTGTCGATTTCGTTGCAATCAACACCGATCTTCAGGCTCTTGAACGCAGCAAGGCGGCGCAAAAAATTCAAATCGGAAAAAGCCTGACCCGCGGCCTTGGTGCCGGTGCGGATCCCGGCATCGGGTTCCGTGCGGTGGAAGAAGATCGTGAAGAAATCGCTCAAGCGTTGAGCGGATGCGACATGGTTTTTGTGACCGCCGGAATGGGGGGCGGCACGGGAACGGGAGGCGCACCGCTGGTGGCAAGCATTGCAAAAAGCATCGGTGCACTTGTTGTCGGGATCGTGACCAAACCGTTCAACAGCGAAGGAAAAAAACGAGGCGGTCAGGCGGAAGACGGTATCGAGGAACTAAGAAAAAATGTCGATACGCTGATTTGCATTCCAAACCAGAAACTGCTCGATCTGATCGACCGGCGCACGCCGATTATGGAAGCATTCGAGCTTGCCAATCAGGTTCTGTACAATGCCACGCGCGGCATCTCCGAAGTCATTACGGTTCCCGGCTACATCAATGTAGATTTTGCAGATGTACGCACGATCATGCGGGAGATGGGAGATGCGTTGATGGGTAGCGGCGTTGCAACAGGCGAAGATCGGGCAACGGAAGCAGCTCATCAGGCAATTTCAAGCCCGCTGCTCGAAGGCATTTCGATTGCCGGCGCGCAGGGTATATTAATCAATATTACAGGCGGACCGACACTCAGTCTTATGGAAATCGACGAAGCAACAAAGGTCATTCATGAGGCAGCCGGCGAAGAAGCAAATGTTATTCTCGGAACAGTGATAGACGAAAATATAACAGATGAAATGATCGTAACGGTTATTGCAACCGGTTTCAACAAACGGGCGGCAGCGTTACAGCGTCCGGCCAGACCGATTGCAAGACTGATTGATCATGTTCCGACCGGACTGACGGAGTTGTCAAGATACGACACGCCGACCTATGCACGCCGCGGCGTAGAGCTGCCGAGTACAGCTCAAAGAGAATTCGGACAGTCCAAAGAAAAGATCGACAAGACCGATATCGAACGCCCGGCGTTCTTGCGTAAAATCATGGATTAATTCCGATCCAGAAGCGCAGCTTCGGAATAAGGAATTTTTTATTCAGCCGCGTGCGTGCCGGTTTTTGCCCCGGCGGCCGGGATACGCTATTGAGGGCGTTGTTTTCTGAAATTTCGTCTCTCCATGCACGGTGGGTATTCGAGACGAATATAAAAGCCCCTGCTTTTCCATGTCGTGATATGGGATTGCAGGGGATTTCTATGTATGAATACGGAAGACAGAATTCGGAAGAGAGAATCATGAAGATGAATGCTTTGATCTTTCTCTACGATAAATGATACTTCTGTCTTCTCTATTCTTTAAAAGTTTGCTTGTACAGCATATTCTCTCTACATTTTTCTTGAAAGAGCGGTTTGTCATTATCATTTCACGAGGATTGTATGAAAGCTCGATGGATATTGTTCAGCTGCGGCGGATGCTTCGTTATCCTGGCTCTCGGCGGTTGTTCTGCACGGGAGACGACTCGAACGGAATTGCCGGATTCGATGAAGTACGATACTGTAAGAGCGGGGCGGTTCGATACAGGAAAAATGTGGACATTCGATTTTCCGCCTGTGGAATATTTTGCGCAAACGTACAACTTTACACCCAGCAAGGAATGGTTTGACAAAGCGCGTTTGGCGGCGCTTCGCCTGCCGAATTGCAGCGCATCATTTGTTTCCGAAGATGGATTGGTGATGACAAACCACCATTGTGCACGAAGTTCTCTGGACAGCGTTACACATTCAGGGGAAAGGCTGGCAGAAGAAGGCTTTTATGCACAGACGCTTGCCGATGAGCGAAAAGTTCCCGGATTCTATATCGACCAATTGCGCGTTATCGAGGATGTGACCGCCGAGATTCAGGAGGCCTTCGACAAGGGAGCGACGGATAAAGAGAAAATTCAAAACCGCATCAATAAAATATCAGAAATTCAAAGAACGGCCGTAAAGAATTATAAAGAAACCGCGCCGACTGATTCCATGGTTTTCAACATTATAGCATTTTACAACGGCGGCCGATATTCTCTCTATGGTTACAAGCGATATACCGAAATTAAAATCGTCTATGCCCCGGAGGAAATTGCCGCCTTCTTTGGAGGCGATCCGGATAATTTTACATACCCGCGGTATGATTTCGATTGTGCTTTCTTCCGTATTTATGATCACGGTGTTCCTTTAAAAACATCCGATTTTTTTAAATTCAGTCCAGAGGGAGCAAAAGAGGGCGATGCGACGTTTGTAATCGGCAACCCGGGCAGTACGAGCCGCCTGGAAACAGTTGCGCAGCTCAAATACCTTCGCGATTATGCGTTTCCTATCGCCAAGGAATCATATGGAAGAGCCGGGACAGTGTATGCGCAGTACGTGGAACGGCATCCCGATTCAAAATTAAAATATCTGAATACGATTTTCGGTCTGGAGAATTCACGAAAGGCGTTGACCGGATATCTGGACGGGCTGCTCGATCCGACCGTTATGGCAAAGAAGCGGGACTTTGAGAATACATTTAAAGCAGCCGTGAATGCGAATCCGGAATTGAAGCGAAGATATGGAGACCCGTGGACCGAAATAGAAAAACTTCAAAAGGAACTGAATACAATTTATCCGGATCAGGCTGCTTTGACTTTTCGCGGAAGGACGAGGTCGCAATTTCTCTCTCTGTCTCAGGGGGTTGTCGATCACGCATTCACAATGAAAGGGGCAGCGAAGTTTATTCCGGACAGCTCTCAAGGAATACGCAGAGATTCGATGGAAGCGCTCTTCTATCCCGCTTCCTTTAATCCGGAACTCGAAAAAGAGATTCTTGTTTGCCAGCTCGAAATGATGGACCGTTTGTTCAACGGAGAAAATAAAAGCTTTAAGAAGCTGCTCGCAGGGCGTTCGCCTCGGCAGGCGGCAGATGAACTGGCAGACGGTTCGGTTTTTTCTTCGAAGGAAAAATTCAGTGCATTCATAGCTAAATCGCCGGCTGAAATTCTTGCATCCTCCGATCCGTTGATTGCATTTGCGGCGGCCGTGCACGATCGGAACATTGAATTGCGCAGTGAAGCAAGCGACATTCAGGACAAACTTCAATCTCAAATGGAAATGCTTGGTGAAGCGATGTACCGCATCTATGGAACCCAAATTCCTCCTGATGCGACATTTACGCTTCGCATCGCAGATGGAGTTGTGAAAGGATATGAATATAACGGAACACTGGCGCCTCCGATCACGACCTTCTATGGCCTCTACGACCGTTATTTTTCATTCGGCAGGAAGAGCCCCTGGAAATTTTCATCCCGCTGGGAGAATCCGCCGCCGGCATTTACAATGAGCACACCGATGGATTTCGTATCCACGAACGACATTATAGGCGGCAATTCCGGCAGTCCGGTTGTGAATAAAGATTTACAGATTGTCGGATTGGTTTTCGACGGCAATATGGAAAGTCTTCCCGGCGATGTGATTTTTGATGAAACAAAAAATCGATCTATAGCAGTACATTCAGCCGGCCTCCTTGAAGGATTGGATAAAATCTATAAAGCGGAACGTCTTGTAAAAGAACTGCGCGCCGGTAAAATTTCTCAATAATCCCTGAACAAAAGAATAATCAAGACAGAAGTTAAAATTCAGGAATAAAATAAAACTCTCTATATTTTTTGTTATTCTGCTTCTCTCTCCTGACTTCCGGCTCCTGTCTTCTTACTTCTCCTGTTATTCATCCTCTCGGATGAAATGTACGGTGTACTTCTTTAAGATATTCCCTGTCGATGTGGGTATAGATTTGTGTCGTTGATATATCGGCATGGCCGAGCATTTCCTGAACGGCACGAAGATCGGCTCCGCCTTCGAGAAGATGGGTTGCAAAGGAATGCCGGAATGTATGGGGATGAACGTCTTTTCCGATTCGGGCGGCTGTGCAGTAACGGTCGACGATTCTAAAAATCATCGAACGGGTCAGCTTCGTTCCCCGATTGTTCAAAAAAATATAGTCCTCAGATTTTCTTTTTGCCGCAAGATGAATGCGCTCCTGTTTGCGATATGCATCGATCCATTGCCGTGCTGAAGCTCCGATAGGAATCAGGCGTTCTTTGGATCCCTTGCCGAAGACCAAAACCAATCCTTCATCGAACATCAAATCAGCCTGTTTGAGGTTGACCAGTTCGGAAACGCGCATGCCAGTCGCGTAAAGTGTTTCAAGAATTGCTCGATCTCGTATGCCTCGGGAAGAGGAAATATCCGGCTGCTTGAAAATTTCATCGATTTCTTGAACCGTCAGTACATCGGGAAGTGTTTTGGAGAGCTTGGGCGTATCGATGGACTCTGTCGGATCATCGGTCACTTCACCCTCGCCAAGCAGAAATCTATGAAATCCGCGAATTGTCGAGAGAATCCTGGAAATTGTCCTCGGGTTCAACTTTGCACGGTGAAGCTCTTCAAGAAATTCAATGATCAACGTTCCGCTTACTGTTGCAGCGCTCTTTTGATTTTTTCGCAAGAGGAAGTCGGAATATTTCTGAAGATCGAATGAATAGGAGAGGAGAGTCTGGCGTGCGACGTTTTTTTCCAGGCGGAGGAAGTTTTTAAATCGTTGAATCTGACTCTGGAGAGGAAGAAATGTTTCTGACCGGGAAGCGATGCCCCTTTTCTTATCTGATGCAATGTTCATGCAATAACAGCGATGATTTTTTCTTCCTCCTTAAAAGAGAGACAGCCCTATTATATTACAGCTTCTGCAAGGGAATCGTACAACTGAAATGTGCGATCCAGGTGTGAAATTTTAATCAACGAAAGGATCTTTTTCTGTACGCCGACAAGTTTGACAACGCCGCCATGTTCCCGCATTTTGCGTTCTGCGATAAGCAGCGCGCCTAATCCGCTGCTGTCGCAAAAATCGACGGTTGAAAGGTCGACAATAAGCTCCTTGAGCTGCGCGGTACAAAGAACAAGAAATTCGCCCTTGAGATCCGGTGAAACGGCGGCATCCAGTTTTTTGTCGTGAATTTTCAAAATTGTTGCTTTGCCGTTTTTCTTTATATCAAAGCGCATTGCGATACTCCGTTGAACTTGTTAAAACATGTCCAGGCATTTTAGAAAATTTCTTAGTGTCGATACCATATTCGAGGATTCCTTCAATTGGACTTGAAAATTGTAAAAGAAATCTCCTTCCGGTTTCGTAAAACTTATACGCAATGGCGCATTGGATGCCTTGCAGAGAAACGCGCCGGCAAGCGACAGCGATACGTTCAAATCGACGGCGGCATCGAATGTATTGGATGCCAAGCGCGTTATGACATCGGTTTTTGGTATAAACCAGCGTGAAACATCTTCTTTCGTATATACCAATGTCTTGACCGGCGGCGCCGACGATAGAACATGGAGAAAGTCGTTCCGTATTAGTACAAGTATTCCTCTTGCGGAAAAACGGCGCAAAAGATACCGGAGCACCGTTGAAGCCGAGTCAGCATCGAATTCTTTCTCCGGAAAAATCACGAGAACGCGATGTGCACGAGTCAGAATGTCCGTAAAGTTCACTGCATGATCTTTTTTTCTGCGGAAATGGAATCGTGCGTAAACCATTCCGATCGTAAAACGAAATTTTTCAAGCATTCATTATGGTTTTTTCTTGAAACGATCCTTTACTGCATTCAGCATCTTCGTGATGAACGATTGATCGAAGAAATAATAACGGATTTCCAGTCCTATGCGAACGAAGTCGCTGTTCTTTCCTCCGGAAAGACTGTATGGTTCGGTTCCGCCGTCATACCAAGAAGAATTTGTCATTACATATTCGCCCTTGACGGTCACCGACCAGAATTCGTTGATAAAATAATCGCATCCGCCCCCGACGATATAATGGTAATCGAAGCTTGATGCGGCCGATTCTGCTGCACGTGTCCCGTGGGCATTTCTTGGATCGAGCATCACTATGCCCACGCCAGCCATAAGAAACGGATTTAACGAACCATTGGGCAGAAAATCCGCGCTGACATAGAGATTATCGTACATCAGAGTGGTCGTAACATTCGCTGGTGTAGGATATTGCGGTGATACGAGAGTTTTCCAGCCAAGGTATCCCATGCCCATAGTCGAACGAAGTCCGACGCCTTCTGTAATGGAATAAAAAGCACTGATGCCGGCGTCGTACGACATGTTTGCATTTGCACTAGGCGAGAGGCCTAAAAGATCGGTCCCGTCTGCTTCAACACCGATTCCGAATTTTCCACTTCTTGTTTGAGCTGATGCAACAACGCTAAAAAAACAAACAAACAGAAGGAAGATTGCTGAACGTTGGAATGAAAACATAGGACTTCCTCCAATATATGGATGATGATTGTCTTGCATTTATTTTGTTATTAGTTTAATAAAATTCTTTTCATCGATCAATGGAATTTTTAATAATCGAGCTTTTTTCAACTTCGATCCTGCATCGGCGCCGACGACGACAAAATCGGTCTTTGTACTTACCAATGAAGAGACTTTTCCGCCCGAGGATTCGATATGCTCTTTTGCCTCGTCACGGGTCATTGTCGTTAAAGCGCCTGTTAGAACGAAAACTTTTCCAGACAGGGAACCCGAAGCTGCCTTGGGTTTCTCATTCTCCGCCATCGTCAGCCGGGCTGATTTTAGTCGTCTTACAATCGTTCGGTTATGCACATCGGCAAAAAACCGAACAACACTTTCAGCGATCTGCGGACCTATACCTTCAAGTTCTTTCAGTTCGTCGACACATGCAGATTCTAATTGCTGTATTGTACGAAATTTTTTGACAATCCGCTGTGCAATACTTGCACCGACATGCCGGATGCCGAGCGCATAGAGGACACGGTGAAATTTCTGTTTTCTGCTCTTTTCGACCGCATCCAGCAGTTTCTGGACGCTTTTTTGTCCCCACCGTTCCTGAGCAAGTAAAATATCCCGATTTTTCTTCAAATCATAGATATCCGCACTGTTTTTCAGGAGTCCGCAAAGGACGAGCTGTTCTACGTTTGCTTCGCCGAGTCCTTCGATATCCATAGCTCCGCGGCTTGCAAAGTGCTGAATCCTGCCCATGATTTGTGCGGGACACTCGCTGTTCTCGCAAAAATAATTGGCTTCACCTTCCGGCCGGAATAACTTTGCGCCGCATTCCGGACAGGAATCCGGGAATCCAAAAGTCTGTGTTCCTTTCTGTCGTTTTTCCAAAACGACACTGCTGACTTTTGGAATAACGTCCCCGCCCTTTTCAACAATTACGTGATCTGTTAAGCGAATGTCAAGCTTTTTAATATACTCTGCATTATGCAATGTGGCGTGCGTCACAGTTGTACCCCCCAGAAAGACCGGCTCAAGGTCGGCGACCGGTGTAACAGTCCCGAGCCTGCCGATTTGCAAATGAATTTCGTGAAGGATCGTCTCGGCCTGTCTTGAAGAAAATTTGAATGCCGCAGCCCATCGCGGACTTTTTGCTATTGAACCGAGTTGTTCCTGCTGCGCAAGAGCATCGAGCTTAACAACAATGCCGTCGATATCGAACGGCAGTGTATCACGATTCTGTTCCCATGTTTTCCAATACGCAATGACTTCATCGATGGTCGTGCAGATTTTCGATTGCTTATTCACCGGCAAACCGTATTCCTCCAATACGGCGAGGCAGCGGCTGTGGCTCTGCAGATCGATTCCGGGACAACGGAGGTAATAAGCAAAAAAATTCAGCGGCCGCTGGGCAACCAATTTCGGATCCTGAAGTTTCAAAGTTCCCGCAGTCGAGTTTCGGGGATTCATAAAAGTCTTTTCTCCGGAAAGAAGCCGTTCTTCATTCATGTGTTCAAAATCGGAACGTTTCATAAAAATTTCTCCCCGCACTTCACAAAAATCCGGAATCGAAGACTGAGTATGAAGCCGCAATGGAATAGACCGGATGGTTTTCAGGTTTTGAGAAATATCATCACCCTGCATTCCATCGCCGCGTGTCGCACCGAGCGTCAGGATACCGCGATGGTAATGCAGGGTCACTGCAACGCCGTCGAATTTAAGTTCGCAGACGTACCGGTATGCACCGATTCCCAATGTCTCTGCAATTCTGCGGTCGAAGGCCCGTATGTCCTCTTCATTGTAAGTGTTGGCCAGACTGAGCATAGGAATAATATGAGTCACGGTAGAAAACTCTTTCAGCGGACGGCCGCCTACACGCTGGCTTGGGGAATCGGGAGTGAGGAGATCCGGATGCTGCTGTTCCAGCGAAAAAAGCCTGTGCATCAGGAGATCGTATTCTTCATCGGAAATAACGGGCTGGGCGAGTGTGTAATAATGATAATCGTGATCGAGAATCTGATTGCGAAGATATTCGATTTCTTTTTCTGCGTCCAGCGGCATAACACTTCTCGGTGCGGCAGTCTTACTGCCCGTGGAGGTCGGCTTCTGTCAGGATTAAATTGCGAAGGACCGCCCCGCGCTTTCCCAGCATTCCGAGTTCTTTTCCGTTGAGTTGAAATGTAGCACCCCCGGCATTTCCCATTGTCACAGCGAAACGTTCTTTTGCAGTCCAAGAATATTTCCGATGCGGACCAACCAGACGAGTTTCCGATTTTGTATTGTCGATTAAAAGGTTGATCCAGACAGAATCGCTCGTCGTCATATTAAGAGTCAGGCTGTCGGTTTTTGGCTGCAGAATAACCTGCGGCTGCTGCACAGGGTTCTGAGATACGGCAGCCGCCTCGTTTTCTTGAATGACCTTCTCGAACGGAATCTCAGAAGTTTTGGGCGAATGCTGACCGGGTTGGGAAGTGATTGCAAACCAGGAAGCGATAACGATGATAATGATTGCAAGTCCGGCAATAAAAAACCACATTTGCCGCGGAATAATCCCCCAAGGATCCGATCCGGTCGAACGCGCTGATAAGGATGCTGATCTTGACGAGGATACAGGAGGCGGAGAGGATAGGGCAATTTCGTTGTATTGGCGAAGTATCTCTTCCGGTTTGGCGCCAACCATAATACTGTACTCCCGGAGAAACGCACGAACGTACGTCTGGGGAAGCATATGGAACTGTCCGTTTTCTATCGCTGCAAGAAATTTGATATTGATGCGCGTTTCGGTCGAAATATCCAGAAGAGAGATCTGACGTTCGATTCGAAGCTGCTTTAATCCTTCAGCGAATTGTTCCAAAGTCATACGTTGTGCATCCGATTGAAGATTGTGAATGTGAAGGTTTGTTAAAGTGTAGTGATTATTTCAGCCACTTTCAAGAAAAGAAATCAGCCTTATTGTTCTTCAAAAACTTTCTTTGTCCGCAGTTCAATTCTTGCCTTCGTCGAGAACGGTCCGGAGAGTTTTAGAAAGTTCTTCAATTTGAAAGGGTTTTTGCAGGAGCGCATTCGCATGATCGCGCAGGGGAGAAGTATCGATGATACGGTTGCTGTATCCTGTTGCTATAATGACGCGAACTTGCGGATCAATTTCTTTGAGCTTAAAAAAGGTCTCCTGTCCGCTCATTCTCGGCATATTAAGATCGAGAATCAACGCATCGAAACGTTTTTTCTTTTTAAAAAGATCAATGGCGGTCAATCCGCTGTGTACTGCGGTCACCCGATATCCGATGGACTCAAGCATTTCTGCTATAACACCGGCAACGTCTTTTTCATCGTCGACAATAAGGATACGTTCGTTTCCGTGCATAAGTTTTTGCTTCCGGAGAGGCCGCCGAAAAGTATCCGTCACAGGGTGAAGCGGAAGGTTCACGATGAATTCCGATCCGATGCCGGATTGACTATTCACAGTGATGAATCCGTTATGCGCATTGACTACACCGTAGACAACGGATAGACCAAGGCCGGTTCCTTTTCCTTGATTTTTTGTCGTAAAAAATGGTTCGAAAATATGCTGTAATGTCTCCGTATCCATTCCCGTGCCCGTGTCCGCGATAGAAATGGCAATGTAATTTCCCTCCCGGTGGTCTCCGGTTTTAAGCGTTTCCTTTTGTACGGCAATCTTCGAGGTCGTGATGGTTACCACCCCCCCATCGGCCATGGCATCCCGAGCATTGATGAGGAGGTTCAAAAGGGCCTGTTGAATTTGTCCATCGTCTCCATTGATAATGTACGTATCTGCGGAAAAGTTGGTTTTAATCGAGATCGTCTTATCGATGCTTCGCCCGAAAAGATGGAGCGTCTCTTGAATAATATCATTGGCAATAATTGGACGGAAGTGTGCCGTGCTTTTTCGTGCAAAAGTCAGCAGCTGCCGGGTCAGAGAAGCTCCTCGTTTTGCTGCAGTTTCGATGATTTCGACAAAATGATACCATTCACTCTCATGCTTAATCTTGCGCCGCATGATCGCGGTAGATCCAAGGATGCTGGTCAGAATGTTATTGAAGTCATGAGCAATTCCTCCTGCAAGATTTCCGATGCTGTCGATGCGCTGCGCATGGATAATCTTGGCTTCCATTTTTTTCTTTTCCGTAATATCTCGGGCAACGGCACGCATAAGCATCGGTTCTCCTTGTTCGTCCGGAATGAGAGAAGCCTTGATGCTGACGTCAACCGGATCCCCGTTTGCCGTTATAAATTTTTCTTCTAAATCCTTGATCTCAAAATGATATTTGAATATATCCTGCAGCATTTTGTTGATTGAGTTGTGGTATTCTTTCGGATATAATTTCAAAATTGATTGGCCGACGAGGTCTTCTTTCAGATATCCGAGGCGCGCCGCTTCCGTTTGGTTGCAACTGACGATCACTCCGTCTTGATTGACGATATGGGACATATCGGGTGAGTGCTCAAAGAGGTCTGCGTAGCGTTCTTCCGATTTGACAAGGCGGTCGAACAAAGCGGCGTTTTCCATAGCAATGCCGAGCTGATTGGCAAACGCGGTCATAAGCTCGACTTGTTTGTGGCTGAAAGCATTTCGTTTTTTGCTTGCCGCAACCATAACCCCGGAAAATTGATCTTTCATGAGAATAGGCGTCGACGCCCATGATCCGATCATTCCATATTGCCACAGTTCCGGGGAATTTTTTTTTGATGCATTTTTTCGTTTGACAATTTTAGGATTGAAGACCCATGCAAAACGCTGGTCGGAAAGATCGATAGAGGAATCGAGCACGGAACGATCGAGTTCTTCCGTACCGCGCTGTGCGCTTAACGAAAGGGTGTTTCCATCGGTTCGGAATATCCATCCGTATTCAATATCCAGGAGCCGCTGCACTTCGTAGAGGGCGTTTTGAAGCAGAAACTGAATCGTTACCGAGCGGTTCATGGATTCAGTAAATGCGTTCAGCGCGAGCAGCTCTTGTTTTTGCTCTTCGAAAAGCCGCCCGTATTTAAGCGTGATGGTAACGATGATAAATCCGAATGCACCGACAGTAACGACGCTGCCGAACAGCAGCCATTCAAGCGTATGTCCGCTTGTCCATCGCAAAACGACAATGGTTATAAGCGAGGCAACAACAACGAACGAGACGATAATCTGGGCCTGCTCGACGGGTCCCAGGGAGACACGAAATTTTTTAAGGTTTTGGAGGTTGATGCCGAACATAGTTTTTTGCAGCCGAGGCCTTTTTTTCCCGTGTCACCCTAAAGGGTGTTATGCGAGGTATTTTGAAATAATAAAATCGATTTCTTTTTCATTGAACGGTTTGACGATAAAATCGGTGGCGCCGAGATCTCTTGCCGTTTTTCGTGCGTCAAAATCGTCAATCGCAGAGAAAAAAACGACTGGAATTTTAGCCATGACTGGCAATTGGCGGACTGTATCTAAAAAATCGAACCCGTTCATTTCAGGCATCCGGACATCGCTTAAAATAATGTCAGGCTTGAACGAAGAAAGCATCTGAAGAGCTTCCGGCCCGCTTCCGACTGTTTTGACAGAATAGCCCCTATTCTCCAAAAAACGACGTATCATAAGACGCCATATTTCTTCATCATCGATAACAAGTACATTTCTCTTGATTTTCATAGTGTCAATAGCTTTATGTGACAGCCTCTCCAATGGCAAGATACAAAGACCGGCAAAAGAATGCAATATTCTTGCTCAAAAATATTGCTTTTTGCTGTTCCATTCTCTATATTTAATCTAACAATTCACGTACTCCGTTTTCGCTGACGGACCGATGTGTTGTAGTAAAAACAACATCGTGCTTTACAACAGCTTCGGATAGAGTCTCTGTGTTCCACATGTTAGGATGCTTCACGAGGTCTATCAATAATTGTGAATCGGCCTTCTTTAAGAGGAGGTTCATAATTAATCTGTGAAAAAGCCAAGAACATCTGGCGAACAGCCTCGGGTACATTTATTAATTCCTCAATAAGAAAGGAAGTTTCCTATGGAGCAGGGAACAGTAAAATGGTTCAACGCCGCAAAAGGCTTTGGATTCATTAAAAGAAACAATGGCGAAGATGTATTCGTTCATTTCAAAGCAATTGTCGGCGAAGGTTACAAAACCTTAAACGAAGGCGATCGTGTAGAATTCAACGTTGAACAAGGCCCCAAAGGCCTGCAAGCCGCACAAGTAAGCAAAGTCTAAAAACTTTACTGTTTTGTGAAAAAACTTCAAGGCCTCGCATTAATGCGGGGCTTTTTTTTATTTGAGATTCTTTCCTGTATCGGTAATTATTTCCACAGTCGTGTTTATCTCGTTCTTTGACGTATATCTTGACTATTCGCCGTTTGGTATCGTATTTACAATGTATACCTGATAAGCGGTAATTAATACCGACAAACCTTTGATGAAGCAGCGAATATTGCATTAAATAAGCATCTCAGTATGTGGAATGAATTTTGAACATTATTATAGATAAGCAGACCGGAAAAAATATACAAAATTATATATAATAGGAGTACATCATGGGTCAACAACAGCTTTTGCTTATCATCCTCGGCGTTATTATTGTCGGTATTGCAATCGCCGTCGGACTGAGTCTGTTCAGCGCACAAAGTGTGCAAGCGAACAAAGATGCTATCACTAACGATTTGAATAACCTTGCAGCAAATGCATATCAATATCGTATTCGTCCCTCTGCAATGGGCGGCGGTAATAATTCCTACGCCGGGTATACTATTCCGTCAAAATTGCAGACGAATGAGAATGCGTCATATTCCATTTCCTCTACCGGCGATGCAAACGGAATCGGTTTCATGGGAACTTCTATTCAAAACCCTGGAAACACAGGATCAGTTAAGATCGGCACGGATGGACGTTCGGTCTCTGGCGGGTGGAGTTACAATGGCGATTTCCAATAAGATTCTTTTACGTTAGGATTTTATCCCGACTGCCCTTCGGCGGCCGGGATTTTTTTTGCCCTTTTTCCGAATGGGACATTCCTCTACACTCTTCTCTTCTTTCTCAGCTTCGAGGAACCTGGGGCCGTGCGCCTGCTCAGCTCTCGTTCTATTAAAACACATGTGAAATATTTATAACACCCCTGCTTTGCTCCGGCGGGACTGAGGATTCAAACAACCATCTTCCGGTATTATTGCCATTCTTGTATGGCCAGCAGAAAAAGATCTATGAAGGACAGAATGCTCTCTCCAACAAGAGATTGTTAGTGAATTTGGCGGCCGGTAAATTGATTTGCAGAGACGAACAGTGAATCAAATTGTTCCCGATAGATTTCACTTTGCAGAGTATCATGCTTCATTTCTGTTTCGGCAAAAGCTAAATAAAGGAACGGCAGCGGGAAATGAGGGTTAATTCTTACCGCCTTCTTTAATGTATCAATGGCATCGCTGCCATGTCTGCGGTAAAACGATGATACGCCGTCGGCATAAATAATAAAATATCCCGAAGGATTAAGAAAACGTGCAACATGCAATACAGCTTGACCTGTGTCGTACTTGCCGAAGGCGTTGTAAATAATACTTAATAACGCCCATGACCTTGAAGATTGCGGAAATTGCATCACAGCCGATGTGGCTAAAACCTTCGCCCGTTCATAGTTTCCCTGTCCCATCAAATCAGCAATATCTGTATTCATGCTCGTGCATGGGGCAGGATTGACAAAGTCAGGGAGGGAATCCAGCGCAAAGATTTCCATAATTTGAGGGAAAAGTTCATTTGTTTGAAAAACGGGATTTCGCCGATCGATATCACACCAATCACGGAATGTTGCAATATATGTAACATGTTCTCTGTACAGCCATGCGAGCAACCGGTTCTTTTCATGGATATACGGAATCGCAGCAGGCGTAATAAGGCCGACCATGTCGATAATTTTTCGTTCGGAATAATATCCAAGGGCGCCGACATCGTGAGCCGCAATAACAGCATCTGCTGGAAGGTTGTCTTTGATCCATACAGCCGTTCTAATCTGTCGTTGCAGCGTATAATGACTGGAATCGCTCACATAATTTCTGTACCGCGGAATTGCTCTGATTTCCATCCATAAACCGCCGCAAAGGATAAGGACAACAAGGCCGTTTTCAAGTACGATGGATAATTTCCTTCGTTCGATCCTTTGCACCATCATCATGAACCGATGAATGCCTTCTAAAGCGAGGAGAATAATAAACGGCAGCGACGGCATAAGATAGCGTCCGTTCTGATAAACCCGCGGAAGATAAAACCAATAGGCCATGTTCAGAAAGAGGATCCATATCAATGCGGGCAAAAGATCCAGTGATCGTCGATGCTTCAGTGAAAACACAAGAACGACTATGCCGGCAAATGCCGACAAAAGAACGAGCAGGCTGGTGTCCTCGTAAACAAACTCCCAAGCCCATTTAAGGAAGATCAACGTCAATGATTCATAATACTTCCCCTTTGCGGCGAACGTATTTGGCAGTAATGTTTTTGATAAATGGTAATTGAACAAACAATATGCAGCAACAAAGGCGCAGATAATCAGTGTCGACCACAGGAATCGGCGTTCCTTTGATAATGATGCAGTTGGATTACATTGTATTTTTTCCTTCAAAATATATCGCTTATAGATACTAAAGCCGAAAAGAATACAAAGAAAAATAACAGCTTCGGGCCTGCACCACACCGACAAACCGCCGGCGAATCCGAACAGTATCGGACTGCGCACAAGATAGAAATACCACATCATCAAGAGCAGTGCAATAAACAGCGTTGTTTCCATGCCGGAAACGGCGATAAACTGCAGGTGCGGCTCGAACAGCATAAGAGCCGTTCCGCCTAATGCCAGAATTTGCTGATCCGGAAAAAAGAGTTTGGCGAGTTTGAAAAAGAACCATCCTCCAAGACATAATCCTGCACAGCCCACAATATTGCTGAGTATGATTTTATTTGCAGATAAATGCCACAGGACAGCCAACAAAATCGTGTACAACGGCGATGTAGACCCTGAAGATGATTCGACATTCTTGAAAAATGAAAAGCTCCCGTAAGCAGCGATATTTTTTGCGTATTGAAGATGAATCCATGCATCGTCGAATGCAAAGAGGTATGCACCGTTTTGCATCCGGTTTTGTTGGATAAAACCGAAGAGCGACATTGCGGCAACAACCATAAGAAGCAATAACAATATTGATATAAGTTTCGTTGTCATACATTTACTGATGAGGAACGCTTTACCGATGGAAGTGGCTCCTTCTCTACGGCAATGCTTTATATATTAACTGATATTATGCAAAAAGCAAAAAAAAATCCCGCCTGCGGCAGGCAGGCCGCCAAAAAAATGCGGGAATGGCATTACTTTTTATTTCTTGCGTAATATCAGTTATGAGGCAACTTTCAACACTTGGTCAATGACGATTTTCTTGGTTTGCGCCAATTTGATGTACCGACAAATGTGTACGAATAATTAATTACTGTTGTCAATCGGTTTTGTCGGCAAAAATCCTGCACAAATATAATTAACCGCCGCGTTGAAAGCAATTCATAAGACAAAATCCCTCTCAAAGCTTTCCGGATGGGTATATAAATATCTGAAGCTCTAGAGTTCTGCACAGCGGGTTATTCAACGATCCAAATTCTCCCGTAAAAAAACAGGATGTATGTCCGCATTATTCATTTTTATTTTTTCCAAATCCCTTTGTAAATGTATCGGTCGGAATTACAAGAATGCTGACAGGCATGAGAATGCAATAAAGCAGATAATAAGTCATATTTGCGCGATATTATTTCCATGGGATTAATGACCGGGTAAAAAACAATTATTTCAAATTAAACTGAGCGGTTGCAATATTTAAGAGGGAAAGAAACTTCATAAGCATTTTTAAATCAACTGCAAACACGATTACCCTTCAGATATGGTCGGATGGATGTTCGATGATTGGTTTTTTTTGCGCGTTTTTCAGGCGGAACCTTCCGCTTTCTCCCGCGTCTATACAGGCAATGGACCGACGGCGACTTTTTCGCCGCTTTGCATTGCGGACAAAATCTTATTCTTAGGAGTGTTCCAATGAAAAAAATGATTATGCATTGTCTGCTCCTTGCTGCACTTGCTCCATGCGGTGCGCGGGCAGCGGAGAATGAGCCGGGTCAAAAGATGACGAGGTCCGGTTGGATCGGCGTCTATGTCCAGGATGTTGATAATAAAATTGTAAAGAAAGAAAATCTGAAGAATAAACAGGGTGCGTATGCTGCAGAAGTGATCGATGACAGTCCGGCGGATTCGGCCGGACTTTTGCGCGGCGATGTCGTCATTCGTTTTGCGGAAAAAACGATAGAAAATGCAGACGATCTTCTGCGTGCTGTTCGCAAGACTAAGCCGGGAACACAGGTGTCCCTTCTGGTTGTCCGAAAAGGGGAAGAAAAAGATTTTTCATTGAAAGTCGGAACATACCGCATGAAAAGGGAATTCGGATTCAGGGGTAGGCCAATGCTTCCGGAAATGCCCTTTATGTTCAATGCTCGAATTCTTGGATTGCGGCTTCTTCCTTTAAATGAACAGCTCGGTGAATATTTCGGTGCGCCGAAGAATGAAGGAATGCTTGTTCAAGAGGTCACAAAACGAAGTTCCGCTGCTGAAGCGGGCTTGAAAGCAGGGGATGTCATCCTTCAGGCCGGCAAACGGACCGTACACGAGACAAAAGACATTCTCCTTGAAGTGAGAAAATGCGATGAAGGCGATACCCTGTGGCTGGCTGTATTGAGACGCGGAGAAAAAATGAATATTCCGGTTATTGTGCAGGAAACCGATTGTGAATTCCATGATTTCCGATTTACTGCTCCACGCAAGCACTTTCACGACTTCTTCGGCGATGGAGCGGAGTGCATGAATTCTTTTCTTGATAATTTTGATGATCATAGAGAAATTCGCTCCTCGCCGGACGAAGATGCGGATTCCATATCCAGCGGCATGAGCGATCAATTCTGACAAGTTCCCCCTAACCTCCTTCTTGGTGGATGACATCCGGTAAGTCAGCAATGGCTGCCGGATGTTTTTTTATCAATAGTCGATGCTTACCGGTCATGAACCAGTCAAGAAACGATCCTTTAGCTGGTGAACATGCAGCGTTGAACCCAAGCATGTTGAACATTGAACCATGTAGCATGAACCACGAACTTTATTTCTCACTTGCCTCTTTGCATCGCATCATGTAATTTGTAATGAAGGCATGACAAAAAAATCTGCAATATTTTCCGAATTCGAAGACGTCGTCGATAAACTGCCGGATATAATTTTTATTCTTCAAGAAGATCTCACCGTTCTTTTTTCCAACGCTTGTGCCAGGGAATTGTTCGGTTCCCGGGCCATTCTTTCCGCAAACAATTTGTCCGGCCTCCTTTTACCCGAAGAGCGCGAGGCTTTCCATGCATCTCTGCCATGGAAGGATGGAATGAGCGGAGAGATACAGTTCCTCTCGGAAAACGGAGCAATGACGCATGCAATATGGAAAGTTCGGGCCCTTCAGAAAGGCAGGCGAACGGCCTGGCTGTTTATTGCACACGATACGACGATTGAAAAGCAAAAAGATCTCGATCTCCTGCGTTTTTCCAATGTCATTCAGCGTACGATCAATCCGATTCAAATTACCGACGCAAGCGGAAATATGGTATATGTTAATCCGGCGTTTGAAAAAGTCAGCGGATACACCTCCGCAGAACTTATCGGCAGGAATCCGCGTATCCTCAACAGCGGAAGGCACAGCAAAGAATTTTGGTCCGGCGTATGGCAGCATATTTCTTCGGGCAGGATCTGGGTTGGAAAGATTGAAAATCGGCGCAAAGACGGGAGTCCGATTTTTATGGAAGTGGTTCTTTCTCCCATTATCGATGCGGCCGGCACGATTCTCGGGTATCTGGGAGCGCATCGCGATATCACCGAGCAGAAAATTCTCGAGCAGCAGCTGATTCGATCTCAAAAAATGGAAAGCATAGGAACGCTTGCTGCAGGCATCGCTCACGAAGTGGGAAACCCCCTCACGGCCATTTCTTCTCTTGTCCAGGTCATACAACGCACAAGCAGCGACGGGTTCGCAAAAGAAAAACTGGAACTCATCAACAGTCAAATCAATCGGATTACCAGAATCATACGCGAGCTCGTCGATTTCTCCCGCCCCTCGACCTATATCGTTAAACCGACGGATATCAATCAGGTTGTCAGGGAATCGCTCAATATTGTCCGCTACGGCAAGAAGGTTAAGAATATTTCGTTCGAGCTTCTTTTTGCCGACGAACCGCTTGAAATTACAGCAGTCCCCGATCAAATTGTTCAAGTGTTTATCAACATTCTTATGAATGCAGTCGATTCTCTCGAAGGGCGGACAGGCGGAATATTGGTCTCGAGCCGGAAGAAAGAACAGACTGTGGAAGTAACGATTCGCGACACCGGAAAAGGAATTGAATCTTCGGAACTTGAGAAGATCTTTGAGCCGTTCTATACTACAAAAGAAGTCGGGCGGGGAACCGGCCTCGGCTTATGGGTCAGTTATGGAATTGTTAAAAGTTTCAGAGGCGATATTTTTGTCGAAAGTATTCCGGATCGCGGAAGCACGTTCACGGTCAGCTTTCCGGTGAAAGGCTAAGCATGTCAAAAAGTATTCTTGTTGTCGACGATGAACAGATTATCCGCGAATCATTGTCGTTCGTTCTGAAAAACGAGGGCTTTACAGTTGCCGAATCTTCCAACGGCAAAGAGGCGCTCGAGCGGCAGGAGGCGGAGCCATTCGATATTATCATTACCGATATTGAAATGCCGCATATGAAGGGAGTCGAATTGCTGAAGCACGTTCGACAACGTACACCCCAGACTTCTGTGATTATTGTAACGGCATTCGGGTCCGTAGAAACAGCTATTGCGGCGCTGCGGGAAGGTGCTGCCGATTACATCTTGAAGCCGCTCAACTTCGATGATGTGATTTGCCGGATAAAAAAATTGCTGGAATATCAGGCGCTGGCAGTCGAGAATTCAATGCTGCGCCAGGAACTGCAGAGGACATACGATTTTGACCATATTATCGGCCAAAGTTTTTCGATGAAACGTATTTTCAATGTTATTGCGCGCATCGCAAAAAGCGATGGAACAGTGCTTATCACGGGAAAAAGCGGAACAGGTAAGGAACTGGTTGCCCGCGCCATTCATTATCATGGTCCCCGGCATGAAAAACGTTTTGTTCCGATCAATTGCGGTGCGATTGTAGATACGCTTTTTGAGAGCGAACTCTTCGGGCACAAAAAGGGATCGTTCACCGGCGCAACGATGGACAAAGAAGGCCTTTTGAAAGTTGCCGATGGGGGAACGGTTTTTTTGGACGAAGTAAGCGAGATTCCGATGCCGCTTCAGGTCAAATTGCTGCGGGCGCTCGAACAAAAGGAAATTACACCGGTCGGGACGACAGACCCGATCATCGTTGATGTCCGCATTATTGCAGCTACGAACCGGGACCTGCGCAAAGAAGTCGAAGCGGGAAAATTTCGGGACGATCTCTATTACCGGCTCAATGTTGTGGAAATCGACCTGCCGTCCTTGAAAGATCGGACTGACGACATACCGCTTCTTGCGGAACATTTTCTCGATTTGCATAAGCGGCATATGAATAAACCTATCAAGGGATTTTCCAATGATGCGATGCGTGCGCTTCTCCAGAACCATTGGAAGGGGGAAGTGCGGGAATTGGAAAACGCTGTCGAGCGCGCCGTGATTTTTTGCGATGAAGATCTTATCGGCCTCGAGCATTTGCCCGAATATATTCATCCGGCTGAAACCGCCGATATATCGTCCGATGCATCCAGCACGGGTGCGCTTAAAGAAGCAGTGCGAACATTTGAACGCCAATTTATACAACAGGCTTTGGCATCTCATGGTTATAATAAAGAAGCCGTTGCAAAAATTTTAGATGTCAGCCTTTCTTCTCTCTACCGTAAAATTGAAGAACTCCAAATTCATTCCCGATAAGGCATAAAGTCTTACATATCTTCGCTATCGGTGTCTGCACTGCCGGTCCGTGCATTTTTCAAGAGGGAAAGTGTTTTCCGACAGCGGCCGGGAAACAATTCCGATTTGTAAGAAACAAAGAAAATGGTTCTTCTTAAGAACAACAATTGTACTAAGCTGTTTTCATTCTTCAAGATGAATTTCAAGAAAATCCCGCATTCTTTTGCCTTCTATACTGGCACATTCCTTGAAGAAATGTATTTGACAAAAGTTGAAGGATTTTTAAGATTTATGTTCGAAAAAACGCCAGATATGATCCGCAGAAATGATCCGGGAACGGTTCGATTATCAAAGCACCGCATCATTGTCTTCAGCCCTGATGCCGACCTCGCCCGGTTTTTGTTGATGGATATGGAAGAGACATGCGAGATCGTCCGGCTTCATACTCTGAAAGATTTCAAAGACGCGCTGTCAGGAACGAGCTCCAGCGTTCTTGTCGTCGATTTGTTCTCGTTCTCCGATGACATTGTTAGACAGCTTGCTCTTCTTGACTCTTTTGCTTCATCGATTCCTCTCATTGTGCTTCGCGCTTCACGTCTTCTGGCGCCGGAACTGAATGCTGCCATCGAAAAAGCGGCTTCGCGCATTTTCTTTAAGCCGGCAGATGTTGAATTGATACATCAAGCCGTTCAGGATATGCTGAAGTAAATTTTTGCCGTGTTCTCTTTTTTAAGTTTGCAAATATTTGACATCATGTAAAATCCTTCCTACCTTTTTGTCTGTACGATCGATCTTTTTCCGATAATGGAGCATTCATGGTAAAGAAAATATTTTTTTCACTTGCCCTTATTTTAATTATATCCGGATTCGTTTTTGCACAAACAACACGGCACGATAAAGCCGTTTTTATCGACACAAAAAACGAATTCTGGGACTCTCTCACGACTGCGCTGAATAAGTTTCATAAGAAAGATGCGTCGCCGAAGAAAAAGCTTCTTGTCGATTTCAGCGCATTTAATCCTCCAAAGACAATCGACGAGTTTACCCGATACTGGCACAACAAGCCGGTTTCGCAGGCGAACTCGGGCATGTGCTGGTGTTTTTCGGCCACATCATATTTTGAATCCGAAATCTATCGTTTGACCAAACGAGAGGTCAAATTGTCCGAACTATATACGGTGTACTGGGAATATGTAGAAAAAGCGCGCGGCTTTGTCCGTACCCGGGGCGAGCAATCGTTCGGTCAGGGTTCGGAATCGAACGCCCTGCAAAGGATATGGAAAAAATATGGGATCGTTCCGGAAGAAGCATATACAGGACTTCTCAATGCACAGCCGTTTCACGATCATACGAAATTATTCGAGGAGCTGGAAGCGTATTTGAAATCGGTCAAAGCGTCGAATGCGTGGGATGAAGATGCCGTCGAAAAAGCAGTCAGAGGAATTCTCAACCATTACATCGGCGAACCGCCGTCTGTTATAACGGTTGAGAATAAAAAAATGACACCGAAAGAATATCTGACGAATGTTCTTAAATTCAATATGGACGAATATGTCGATCTTATTTCATTATCCGATCGTTCGGCCTATGCGTGGTCCGAATTCGATGTCGAGGACAACTGGTGGCACAGCAAGGAATATTTCAATATTCCGCTCGATGTGTTTATGAAGACGGTTAAAACGCTGATCCGTTCGGGATATACGATCGTTATCGGCGGAGATGTTACGGAACCAGGGATTGAGGGACATGCCGGCATCGCCGTTATACCGACATTCGATATTCCTTCGGATTATATCGACGAAAATGCCCGTATCTTCCGCTACAAAAATGGAACGACCGGCGACGATCATGGAATTCATATGGTCGGCTATACGGAGAAAGACGGCAAGGATTGGTACCTTATTAAAGATTCAGGATCCGGATCCCGGAACAATTCCCATCCCGGTTATTATTTCTTCCAGGAAGACTTTGTGAAGCTTAAGATGCTTGGTATGATGGTTCCCAGGAGCGCGATACCGGAAATTGCTGCAAAGATGACCCCCTAAAATCACATCGTATATTCTGATAAGGGGAAAAGCGGCATTGAGGCGGCACGATTTGCCTTATGCTGCAGGCTTCCTGCAAATGAGCGCGACGCGATTCTCAAATTCTGCGTGACAAACCTCAAAACCCGCCGAATGCATGATCGATTTCAAATCGTCTATTTCCGGCAGCTGGTCGTTTCCTACTGCTCCGCCGATTTTTGCATGAATGTCGTTGACGGTTTTTATGTCTTTGAGGTGAATCAGAGCTGTGATTCCTTTGGGCCTGAGTACCCGGTATATTTCCTGAAGCACGGCGGATGGGTCGTCGAAATGCGGGAATACGGACATCATAACAACCCGTGCGAAAGAATCTCCGAGGAACGGAAGCCGGTGTGCATCCGCGTGAACGTATTCGACGATGTGACGTGCTCCTCTTTTACGCGCACGGCTCAGCATTTCGCTGGAAAAATCGAGAGCGACCATATCCCATTCTTCGAAAAAAGGAAAAAGGACCCCTGTACCGCAGCCGATATCGAGCACTCTTTTACCGAGTTCGGGAGGCGTTTCGATAAGATGAAGCATCGTGTTCAAAAAGAACTCGTCCTCTTCGGATAATTCATCGATCCAGTCCTTTGCAAGATGATCGAAATATTGACGCCGCTGTGTACGAGGAGCTGATTGTCCGGGTCTCATGAATTCTTTAGTAAGAAATTATTATGATAAATGACAACATACGGAATAATTCTAATAATTACCGCAAAAATTATAATGGAAGTGTAATATCGTACTTCACGGAAAAAATACGCAAAATTGTTGCCGTCATAACACTCGCCGCAGTTGCGCTGATATGGTCGCCGGTTGCTGTGCGGACTAAAAAGTAAACGATAGACGAAGCGAAAGCGCATGTTGCATACAATTGTCCGCGTTTAAAAATAACCGGGACCTCATTGCATACAATATCGCGTAAGACCCCGCCGAATGTTGCTGTAATAACACCCATGAGAATTGCAACCGGGAAGGAAACGCCGGTCTGGATTGTATATGCGACGCCGACAGCGCTGTAGAGACCGAGTCCGACTGCATCGGGAACAATGATTGCGCGGTCGCTGAGCTTGATGTGCCTGAACTTCATAACAAGCGATGTAGCGATGGAAAGAATCAATGTGCCGACGATATATTCCGGTTTGGCAATCCAGAAGAGCGGATAACGATTGAGGATCACATCACGCAGCGTTCCGCCGCCGAACGCAGTAATAAAAGCTATGACAAAAACGCCCACAAGATCCATCCCGCGGCGCTTTGCTTCTATTGCTCCGGTTACGGTAAAAAAGGCGATTCCGAATATTTCAATAATATTTAAAAGCGACATGTATGCTCACAGTTTTTCAATGCCGAGGAGGTTCACAGCATTGCCGCCGAGAATTTTTTCTTTTTGCTGGGAAGAAAGCCAGTCAAGCGAATCGATTTCAGCGAGCGCCTGTGCAGGAGAGTGGAGCGGATAATCGCTGCCGAACAGGATGCGGTCTGTTCCATGTTTGGAAATGATTTTTTTGAAAAGTTTTCGATCGATGTACGGAAGTGTGCTCGACGTATCGAAATACAAATTGCGTCCTGCCAATTCTTCAAGTGATTCCTGCCAAAAACAATATCCTCCCATATGAGCGGCTATGACGGTTAATGCCGGAAACCGGTCGAGAATCGCCGCCAGCTTTTTTGGTGTGCTCTTATTCGAAGATGTTTTAACTGCATCCCCCATATGAATAAGAACCATAAATTTTCCGGCGACAGCCTCGAAGAATAGATTGAGACGGGGATCTGCAAGATCGATTCCTTGAAATTCGGGATGAAGTTTGAAACCGCGGCATCCTGCCCACCGCAGGCGGTCGATTTCAGAGAGCCAGTCCGGATCGTCCGGATGAAATGTCCCAAATGGAATTAAATCAGGCGAACTGGAATATGGATTTGAACCATTGCGGTTTTTAAGCGAAAGTGTCTTGACGGAAAGCGCCCAATCGTTTGCCGGGGCGACCTGAGATGCTTTTGTTGCTGCGACTAAAAGAACAGCCGCATCAGACTTGATCTTATTCTCCTCCCGCAAAAGTTCCGGCAGGGTGCCGGAGTGCGATGTGTGCAGTTTATAATAATTGATGAGCTGATTGACGGCCTTCGCCGCAATTTTCTCTGCAAATGCGTGTGTATGAAAATCGATCAACATATTGAGAAAATTAAATTGAAAACATGAATAGTGCGTGGTGCTTTGTCCATAGTAATAACTTTAATAATGACTAAGAACTACAGCAACGTTAAATTACCATTCACCATTGATTGTTTACCGTTGTCCAATATACTTGATTATTTTTACTATTGGAAGATGTGTATTTGTTGGTGAAGGCAAACCTTGACATTGTTCCCCCGGGGAAAATGCAAAGATTGCGATTGTGAAATAAAAGCCGAAAATTTTTCATGGCGTTTAATTCTTTTTGACAGGCTTCCTATCCTCAAGTGCATGCCGGCTGTCCATGTCCTTCCCGGCACGGATGACAGAGCCTGATTAAGCTGTGATTCGTTTGTATCCTTTGTAAAAAATCCCTTGCATTATCGTAGCACGTATATTATATTAATAGCACAATTGCTCGTTCTTCGATACTTTTAAAGCAAAGGATCTTTCGATGGTAAAGAATATTTTGTCCGCCGGTTTTTTTCTCTTCGTTCCTTGCATTCTTTTCGCGCAATCACCTGCAAAGAGTGATACAACCAAAGTCTACAAACTTAATCCCATAACGGTAACGGCAACCAAAACGGAAACTCCGCGCAGTTTAGTCTCACCGTCCATCAGCGTTATCCCTGCCGATGAAATTAATGCTAATCCGGAAAAATCTATTTTCTCTCTTATCAGTCAGGAAGTCCCGGGTGTATTCGTTACCGAAAAGGATGTTCTAGGATTCGGCATCAATACACCCTCCGGACAGATCAGTATCCGAGGCATCGGCGGAAGTCCAAATAATGAAGTGCTGACTTTAATCGACGGGCGTCCGCAGTATATGGGCTGGTACGGACATCCGATTGACGATGCGTATCTTTCCACGAATATTGAACGGATCGAAGTTATACGCGGTCCTGCATCGATGCTCTACGGTTCCAATGCCATGGGCGGAGTTATTAATATTATTACGCATTCATCGCAGCAAAACGGCCTCGAGGGCAATGCATCCGTTTCATACGGCAGCTATGACGCACAACAATACGGCATGCATCTTGGATATCAGGAAAACGATTGGAATGTATTGGGTTCCTTTACACACGAGCATACGGATGGTTCACGGCCATGGTCGGAATACACGGCCAACAGCGGTTATCTTAAAACATCCTATCAATTGAGCGAGCAATATCGAGTAGCTTTAGATGGGAGCTATACTCAATTTAACACGTTTGACCCGGGACAGACCACAAAACTTGATACAAATAACTGGATACATGTTCAACGCGGATATATCGGCGCATCGGTTGAAAATGATTTTGGGGCATCGAAAGGAGGCATCAGCTTTGTTTATAATCTAGGGCACAATGAATTTTCTCCTATTGATCAAAACTTCAACTGGATTTCCAATGATCACCAGATTATCGCAACTGCCTATCAAACATTGAATATGTTCACCTGCAATACAATCAATGCAGGCATTGATGTGCAGCAAAACGGTGGAAATGCATCAAATACACTCAGAAATTTTGGAAAACATTCGATCGAAGATTATGCCGGTTATGTAAGTGTACAACAGATATTCTTTGACCGGCTGCTGGCAAATGCCGGCATTCGATATGCATATAATACATATTTCGGTGATATTGCTATACCGCAGGCAGGGATTACATATAAACTTACAGAAGAAACGAATTTACGCGCATCGGTTGCACGGGGATACCGTGCACCTCAGATTTTTGAAATTTATCAATTGACCCCGAGAGACGGAACCTTGCAGCCGGAAAATTTGTGGAACTATGAAATCGGAGTTTCGCACCAATTTGGCAATTGCGCATCAATCGATGTAGCCGGATATGTCATCGATGCACAAAATACCATTTTCGATAATTGGCCGCTACAATCATGGAACACAGGCGGATTTCATCGTGACGGAGTGGAATGCTCGGCGCAATTGCTTCCTTTTGATTGTTTCACAATCAATGCAAATTATTCCTTCACCGATAAACCGGATGTCGCACGGGGAATAATGCCGAAACATAAAGCATATATCGGCGGAGAATATCGCTATAATATTTTGACATTTTTGCTCTCGGCGCAATACGTCAATACGATTTACGGAACCGATCAAACGGATTACATGTTGAAACAACTGCCTGATTATACAAATATGGAAATTCGAGTAGCGGCACAAGTAGCAGAAAAAATTTCTCTTTCCATTGGAAGCCGGAACATATTAAATGAATCCTATCAAACTATCTACGGTTACCCAATGCCGGGACGTACGTATAATATTGGCATTAAAGCCGGAATATAATTTTGGAAAATGCAATGAACACGAAAACAATTGTTCTTAAAAATGTTTCTACTCGTTTACAATCGTTATTGATCGGCATCGTTGCCCTCGGATTTGGAGTAAGCTTACCGCGCATCTTCCATCTTGCCGGACTCGGCAGCATTATGCTTCCGATGTTTTTGCCGATTGCATTCATCAGCACTGTTGTAAGCTTGCCCGTAATTTTAATTGTTGCGGGAATAACACCTCTGCTTTCATTCGTCTTGTTCGGCGCTCCCGCATGGGCGACTGCATGCATCATGATCGTTCAACTTTCTCTGGTCGGCACAATCACCTGGTTTCTTCGCCAAATTTCTCTGAATCTTTATGCAGTAATACCGGCAGCATTATTGTGTGAGCGGATATTTTCTTTGCTTGCCGCAGCCATGTTTCCTGCAATCGGATTGATGCCTTCGGCAATTTTTGCTTCTTATCCGGGAATTCTTTTCATATCGGTTTTCAGTATCCTCTTTATAAAAATCGCCCGTCAAGTATGGCATTGAAAATACAAGTCTCATAAAAAGCTTTTTTATATCGTAACCCCGCAGTGAACATTGCGGGGATTTTTTTTGTATTGATTTCAGGCGGTAAGGAAGCAAAACGCACAAGGCGGATTAGACGGGCATTTATGTGGTTCAAAATATATTACTGCTATCGGTGGCGGGCGGGTTCCCTCTCGTCTTCGTGCGGCTGTGTATGGTCATGCGGTTTATTGCCGGTGTGAGAATGGGTATGGGGATGCAGCGAAGCCGTCAGGGTCAATTTGCCGTGCTCGACACCTTTAAAGCTGAGAATTTTCTCTGCGAGAGCGGTTAAGGATTCCGCTTTTCCCTTCAGAAGAATGACTTCCAGGCAATGATCGTGATCGACATGGACGTGCGATGTCGAGATAATGTTCTCAAAATATTCATGTTGAAGGTTGGAGAGCGTCTTTTCCAGTTCGCGCTTGTGATGATCGAATATATACACAAGTGCGCCGTAGACGAGCCCGTGCGGAGATTGGACGCTTTCCTGAACGAGCTTTTCCCGGACGATATCGCGAATCGCTTCCGAACGGTTGGTATATCCTTTGCGGTTGATGAGATGATCGAATTCATGGAGGAGCGATTCCTCCATGGAAATGCCGAAGCGAATAAGTTGATCCATAGTATCCTTCATTATCGTTCAAGGTACCATTTTCTATCGGCTCTTGCAACTGAACTGCGCTGAGGTAGTTTTTTTTTAGCTCAATCGCAGTACAGGATTACAAAATTGTCATTCCTGCAGTCGTCTTCGGTTTTGAATACATGCCGCTTGCAACTTTTCTTGAAAATAGGCGTAAAGAATCATTGAGGAGGGAGGCATGGAACCGATTACATATACGTTGAAACCGAAAAGCCGAACGGCTGAATCTTATTATCCCCAAATTGCCCGGTTTACAGATTAAGTTTTTTCGCATGCACGCACCTTTATCGTTCCGATTGCACGGGAGTTTAGAGATTATATTATCCGATACGAACTGGAAAAACCTCGGACGATGGAAGAATATGTATTTGAACTTCTGGATATGGGAGTCCTCTGGCGCGTCTACGGAGGGGGAGCGCTGGCAACGGATATCGCACCATACCGCCTGTTGTCATTTCTCTGGGAATTCCGCAAATTGTATCCCCGCTGGAAACCGTCCGTCGATATTTTGCGTGCGGTCTTGATGGGCGCGTTCTTAAAAACGTACAACCAAACTTCTATTGAAAAGCAATATCCGGCGGTTCGTGATTTGTCCCAGCTTATTTTGTGGCTGGAAGCAACGGGAGATTTTCGCGAAGACGCTTTGCGCTTTATCCGCTGGCATGCATTTCTCCTCAGCCATTCGACTAGAAATGCCGGGGAACGGCTGCGGGATGCTGTAGATTTTGCGCAATGGTTTGAACTTACGAGCGCAGGATCTCTCGGCGAGTTTACGCCAAATGTCGAACAATTTACAAATCGGGAAACACAGAAGTACCGCTGGCGGGAAGACAGGATCGCCTGCACGCGAACACGCGTAGAATATCATCTCAATATGGTAGGTGCTGAGATTATGAATCGGGCTTTTCGCGTTTCTTTCCTGCCGGCGGATCGCAAGGCGGTTCTTGTTCCCGGCTGCATGCGCTCGCGCCCGGAAAAAGAGTGTCAGGCCATACACGTTTCGGAAGGACTTTGCTGCAAAGGATGTGATAAAACTTGTCACGTGAACCGTTTGCGGGCGATGGGGATTAAAAACAGTTTCGACGTGTTCATACTTCCCCATGCATCCGATTTATCGCGATGGGCGTCAAAACCCGGAAGTCCGTCCAAGGGCGTTGTCGGCGTCGCCTGTTTGACGACTTTGATCGGCGGGGGATGGGAATTGAAACGGCATGGCGGTCCGGCGCAGTGCGTGCTCTTAAATTATTGCGGCTGCAAAAAGCATTGGGATCCAAAGGGAATTCCGACAGAACTCGATATGCAGGAAATGAAACGTATCTTTAATATACTTCCCCGGGCAGGAGCTTCCTAAAAGAAGATTTTGAAAAATTTTAATATTCCCTGCTTCCATGGAACACGATGCGATATTCCGCTTCGATGATCGAAGCTTTCAAGATTTGAACAATACCACCGGAAATTGCGGACAAGCGCATCTTTGTTGGAATAGAGCGGTTTAAAACCGAGCAGATGTTCGGCTTTTTCGATAGAGACGAAAGAATCTTTCGAAGCCGTTTCGTACACCCACTTATACAGCGGCGAGAGTTTGAGCATCTCGAGAAAGCGAAGCGTCCATATCATCGGCCATGCTGGAAACGTGCTGATTTTTTTGCCGAAACCGGCACAGTCCAGCACCGCCTGGTAATCTTCCTTCATGGTCGTAAATTCCTTTGCACCGATATTAAATGTTTCGTTTGCAATTCCTGCGTCAGCTGTCATCGTTATGAAGATGGCCTCGCAAAGATCCTCGACATCGAGCAGCTGGTATCGATTTTTTCCACTGCCGATCATCGGAAACCCTTTGCCGTCTTTTGCCCAATCGTAGAAAAGGGCAAAGACTCCCAGGCGCTCGGGACCGATAAAGGATTTCGGGCGCAGAATAGGAACGCACATCCCTTTCCTGCGGAATTCAAGACAGGCATGTTCTGCAAGGATTTTTGCTTTGCCGTAATGTCCAACGCCGTCGAGTGTATCGTCTTCCCGGAGCGGATGATGATCCGGAATGCCGTAGACGGCTGTGGATGAGACATGAATAAAACGCTGAACGCCGGAAGCAAATGCTGCTTCGAGCAAATTCCTTGTTCCTTCGATATCGGTGGAATAGATGTCTTCTTTTCTATAGAGAGGCAGGGCAGCGGCGGTATGAACGACAACATCGATGCCCTGCATGCTCTGTCTGACGGTCTTACTGTCGCGAATGTCGCCTTTGATAAAAGTAATATCATTTTTTTCCGGATAATCGAAATCCGCAATATCCAGTATGGTGATATTCTCGAATCCTTTTCGAAGAAGATGCCTGACCAAATTAATGCCTAAAAATCCGGAGCCGCCGGTAATAAGTACTTTCATACGAAATCCATATCCGTTTGTGTTTCAAGAGAATTTGCTGCTGATAGTAAAGATAGGATTATAAGAAGAGGGAAACAATAAAAAAGCCGAAGCACTGCTCCGGCTTTTCAAAGGAAAGGACGCAGAGATGAAAGGCTATATTTTTCCCACAAGTTCCAGACCCGGTTTCAGAGTTTTAGCACCCGGCTTCCAATTCATCGGACATACTTCACCGCTGTGTGTTGCGACAAATTTTGCCGCTTGAAGTTTGCGCAGCAATTCTTCCACGCTGCGCCCGATGCTGTTGTCATGAAATTCGAATGCTTTGAGAATGCCGTTCGGGTCGATAAGGAATGTAGCACGAAGAGCAACGCCCTCGCTGTCGATCAAAGTATCGTAGGCTGAACAGACGCGATGCGCGGGATCTGCTAGCATCGGGTATTGAATTTTCCTGATCGTTTCCGATTGATCGTGCCATGCTTTATGCACGAAGACCGTGTCTGTACTGACCGAGATAATTTCCGCTCCTTCTTTTGCGAATTCCGCATAATGGTCTGCCAGCTCGCCTAATTCGGTTGGGCAGACAAATGTAAAATCTGCAGGATAAAAAAACAAAACAATCCATTTTCCTTTATAATCATTCAGTGAAATTTTTTTAATAGTGTCGTTTAAGTACGATTCTTCAGAAAATAACGGGGCCGGGGTATTGATTTTTATCATTTTATTCCTCTCTTTTATCTACTATTTAATCCATCGAATATTAATATTAACACTGAAAGCAGAGTGGATAGTTCCAATCGGGAAATCATGCCGTGTGATGCCAAGCACTGCATAGGGATGGAGTTTTCTGTATGCTTGATTAGTATAATTTTACAGGGTGCAACTATGAACGAACAAATTCAGTTACCGGCTGCTTTCCGTGTGCAGGCAAGGGTCGCACAGGAAATGCAAAAAAGTGCGGCAGCAAACATGCCCGAATCTGTAAAAGCGAAGGAGAGAAGTATAATTCTCCAAAAATGTATTACATACGTCAAGAACCCGTTTACTCTTGCCTTGACGACATGGGTGGTTATTGCCGTTTTATTTCTTATTGATATTTTCTCGAAGTAGGGAAAATTAAAAATCTTTATAAATCCGCTGTACCGACACTGCAAATGTTTCCTTTTGTACTCGCATGCTGAGAGGGAAAAAACCGCAGGCGATTTATTTGACGATGCCTTCATCATCTGCCCTTGCTCTCGATTATGAATATTAGAGTTCTCAGCGGCATCCATTCGTCATTTTTCAGGATCGAGCCGGTTCTTCAGCTTAAACGCGCTGTCGACGGTATAGATGTCTGCGGCGGCTTCACGACACGGGGAACAACAGCTGAAGCGGCAGATGCATTTTCGCTCCTCCGAAAAGCAGGCGCTCCGATTTTTTCGGCTGCAGGGAATATGGATTAATGAGAAATCGATTCATATTTAACAGGCATCGACGGAAGAGGAAAATTTTTTGAATATATCGATTTCTTCGGTCTTTCCGGATGCCGTACGAAATTCAGGAAGAAGATATCCTTGTCAAGGCGGAGACCGGGTGGAAAGATGTACAGGATGCCCGCTGGAAAATTTTTGAGACGCATACGCCTCCGTCTCATACAAAACTCGATAGAGTTCAAAGGGGGCAACATGCCGGAGGCAGGTCGATTAGAAACTTTATCGAACACAAACAGCCGGATCCGGTTATCTGCGGGCTTATTCATGAGCACGCGGTGTCGATACTATAGGAAAAACTCAAATGATAAATTGCGGTACAGCGGTTCGGGGCATGTATGCCCGAATTCATTTTGCTGAGAATGTGATTGTGGAGCTTTGCGGATGAGTGCACAACGAATTGTTCTGTTCGATCTCGGCAATGTTTTGGTCCGCATCAATATTCGCAATTTCTGGAAGACATTGGGTTTGGAACAGCCCGACGGGGCGCTCGTGCACCGGGACGAGATTATTCCCTTTACCCGAAATTTCGAATCCGGCAATCGAACGAAAGAGGATTTCCTCCGCGAGCTTCAATTGCTTTTCCGGGAACGGTTTTCAGACCACGAACTTGAAGAAGCATTCAATTCCATTCTTCTCCATACGATCAGAGGAATGGACGATCTTGTGCGGCGGGTTTCTTCCGTCTGTTTGACCGGACTCGTCAGCAACACGAATGCGCTTCATTATGACTCGACGGTCGCCCGCTGGAATATCGTGCAGCTTCTGCCCCGGCATTATCTTTCATTCAAGCTGCATGCGATGAAACCGGATGAAGCCTACTACCATGCGGTTCTGCAGGACTTACAGTGCGACCCGGAACAGATCGTTTTCATCGACGATCTCGAGAAAAACGTTAAGGGAGCAATGCGTGCCGGTATGCAGGGCGTGCAATTTAAAAGCGTTCGCGGATTGGAACAAAAATTGAAAGCTTTGCAGATTCTTTAATCCCGTCAGCCTTGACAAGTCCCGGAATCTCTATATGCTGTTCCCGATTTACCGCGCCAGCCCTGACCAAAGCTGGTATATACCGAATCCGGCTAAAGCGAAAATGGAAATGCCGGCCGCAGCTCTGATGATGCGCGGTCCAAAATTTCTTGCCGAAGCAAAAAGAAAAACAATGCCTCCCGAACATAAAATCAATGTACTATAAAATCCTCCCAGGAGAGCGATGCCGTTGACGGGATTTTCTTTCCATCCCGCAAGGAAGAGCGGTCCCATCACGAGGCTCCAGCCCAGATATGGGTTTGGATTGAGAAGATTGACGCTTATGGCTTTGATCAATGTTTTACTTTGAGAGGGAAGCGGCAGAGAACCTGCTTTTTTCAGCTTCAGCCAGTTTTTCCATGCTCCGAAAGCAAGAAAGAATAGAAAGACACCGCCCCCGCATTGAAGAATTTGCAGAAATAATTTAGATGTAGTATGCAATGCGAAAAGAACAAGTGCGATGATAGGAATATCGCTGAAGAGGGGAGCCAGAACAGAGGGCAGTGTTTTACGCCAGCCATACAACAGTGCGTGATTGATATAATACGTCTGCAGCGGTCCCGGTTGAATGCCTGCCGCAAAAGCAAAAATTATTCCTGAAAATAAATACCGGCCCACTGAAATTGCTTTCTCAAGAAATAANNCTTATACTTTCACCACGCCGATTCCCGGCCGATCCATGAGCGTAATTTTTCCGTCGATTACTTTTGTTCCGTCATAAACATCGTTCCTGATCAATAAGGCTCCGTCCAGGTCTGCCCAATCGACCATCGGCGAAAGATGCGATGCGGCGGAGATGGCGCATGACGTTTCCGTCATGCATCCGATCATCACTTTCATGCCGAGCGACCGGGCAAGTGTCAGCATCTTATGCGCTTCCCGCATTCCTGTGCATTTCATTAGCTTGATATTGATGCCGTGATAAACGCCGAGCGCTTTTTTTACATCGGCCAAACGCTGAACGCCTTCATCTCCAATCACAGGAATCGGCGAGCGTTCAGTGAGCCAGGCGAGATCGTCGATTTGCTCTTTCGGCAGCGGCTGCTCGATCATCACCACGCCCCGATCTTTCAGCCAATGAATCATTTCAAGCGCAAGATTTTTATCTTTCCATCCCTGGTTCACATCGGTGGTGATCGGCGTATCTGTTACCGACCGGATTGTTTCGATCATCTCTTTATCGTTGTCGCGTCCGAGTTTTACTTTAAGGACTTTAAATTCCTTCGCTTCCCGCGTTTTTTGGCGGACGATTTCCGGCGTATCGATGCCGATGGTAAAAGAAGTACATGGTGTTTTTTCTTTATTGAATCCCCAGATATTGTACCACGGCTGACCGAGAATTTTTCCAACAAGATCATGCAGTGCGATATCGACGGACGCCTTTGCAGCGGTATTGCCCGGTGCAATTGCATCGATATCGCTCAGGATTGTCTCCAGTTGGAAAGGATTTTCATATTTGCTTACATCGACCTGAGCAAGAAAATTCAGCACGCTTGCATGGGACTCTCCGAGATAAGGAGGCATCGATGCTTCGCCGTAACCGGTTCTACCGCTGCATGTGATTTCCGTTAAAACGACGGGAGTCGTCGTCCGGGATGATACGGCGACGGTAAATACATGCTTCAACTCCAGTGTGTATGGACGGAATGATAATTTTATTTTTTCCCCGGAAAAGGCACCGGGAAACGAAGCAGCGAGGGCCGCATAAGGGTCGCTCAGCGCGAGAGTTCCCGCTGCTGCTGCGGATGTTTTTAAAAAATCTCTTCGATGGAATTTCATAGTTCTCCTTCAACCGGATCTTTCTTAAGCTATGCAAACGGAAGGAATAATTCAATTCTTCTTTGTATTATTAAGCGTTGCACTTTTTATGGAAAGGACGATCATGGGTGAACGCATCGGATTAATCGGTTTGGGCTTGATGGGATCGGCGATGGCGGAACGATTGCTGAAAGCCGGCTTTTCGGTTTCCGTCTTTAACCGGACGAAGGAAAAAGCATCCTCTTTGCTGGCACAGGGGGCTCTCTGGCGCGAATCGCCTGCGGCTGTGGCATCGAACGTCGATGTGGTTTTTTCCATGCTCTCGACTCCCTCGGTGTTAAAGTCAAGCTCTCTCGGTACGGACGGCATTCTTTCCGGCCTGGCGAAGAACAGTATTCATATCGACTGCAGTACGGTTTCACCTGAAGTGACCGGCTTCCTGGAAAAAGAATACATGCAGCGCGGATGCCGGTTCCTGCACGCACCGGTACTTGGGAGCACAGCTCAGGCTGCCGACGGTTCATTGCTCCTGTTTGTGGGAGGAAACGAAGAAGCGTTTCATCGCGTTGAATATATTCTGCAAACGCTCGGGAAGAAAATCTGGTATTTCCCTTCTCTTGAACAAGCGGCTATAATGAAGTTGATGTGCAATTCTATGATTGCCGGATTGATCGCTTCACTTGTGCAGGCTCTTGTCCTGGGGAAGAAGGCCGGCATCGATCCGCGGACATTTCTGGAAGTTCTTTCGTTCTCGCAATTGAACGCGCCGACTCTCCAGCTGAAAGGCACCGCAATTATCGAACGTAATTTTTCTCCGCGGTTTTTTGTCGAACATCTTTTAAAAGACATCACGCTGCTTGTCGAAGCGGCAGCATCGCTGGGCGTTCCGGTCCCGGTGATCGAAGAAATTCAAAAACTTTTTATCGAAGCAAAAAATTCCGGATGGGAAAAAGAAGATTATTGTGCGGTGGTCAAGGTTCTTGAACAAAAGGCGGGTATCGAGGTCAGGTGATGAAGCAGCGGGCGGTTAGAGGATTACTGCTTATTATGGCGGTCGTGACAGCGAGTTCCCGTCTCTCTGCACAGGAGGAGATGAAGTCCCCGCTTTTGAGTCCTGCATGGATTGTTTTACAGGCGGTTCCCGGAGTTTCCCGGACCGTTCTCCCGGCGGAAACACATACGGCTCTCGAATGGGAGGTAATGCCGCTCATCTATTCTTTCGGAATGAATAAAAATGTTTCTCCGTGGCATGTTCTTTTTGCAACGCCCCCGGAGCGATTTGCCGGTTCGATCGAACTTCTCTGTTCTGCACAGTTTTATCCGGCGGCTTTGGGCGATTCGCATTGGGGATTTTCGGGGCAGCTTCTGGCGCACATTCCGTTGATCGAGAGGGGAGAATATCTCGGCTTGAATTTCGGTGCGGCTCGCTATGAGATCTCCGGAACTCCGACGACATGTGTTGTCTGCGGAGCGTGGACTCTTTTCGGCTTTCTGCATTATAACCTGAAGCGGAGCATCGACCGGGATCTCTGGATGCATTCGATTGAATTCCGGTTTTTCTGATCGGATCAAATGAACATTTTTATGCGAACATACATTCTTTTCTTTGTTCTCGCCGGTATTTTTTTCGGCTGCAGTTCTTTCCCACTGGGTTTTTTAACAAAATCGATCAGGACACTGGGCGGGCCTATCGATTCCGTACGCAATAAAATTACCGAGCCGGTTTTGCCCGATGTTCCGCTGTCCGTGCTCTGGATCGGTCACGCGACATGTCTTATACAGATTCATGACAGAGTATTTATCACCGATCCGCTGTTGACAAAAACGGCCGGTATGCTTTCGCAGAGAATTGTCGAACCGGGAATCGATCCTGCCCTGCTCACAAGAGTCGATGCCGTGCTCATTTCACATCTCCACTTTGACCATCTCAGTTACGGTAGTCTTGATATGCTGCCGAAAAACGGGGTGCTGCTTCTTCCTTTGGGGGGCCTGGAATATGTCCCGAATTTTTCCTTTGCGGATATTTGCGAGATGAAGTCCTATTCTTCCTATACTGTGCGGGGGGCAACCGTTACGGCTGTTCCCGCGAATCATTTCAGCGGACGGTACGGATTCGATGCCCTTTGGATGGGGTCTACAGGATTCACCGGATACATCATCGAATACCGGGGCATGACGGTATATTTTGCGGGAGATACGAAATATGATCCGGAAATGTTTAAGGAAATCGGCAAAAAATTTAAAATTGATGTAGCTTTGCTGCCCATTGCCCCGGTAGAGCCGAGTTCTATCATGAGGCGCGTCCATATGGATCCGGCACAGGCCGTGCAGGCTATGGACGACCTTCATGCCCGCGTTATGATCCCGATACATTATCGAACATTGCGTCAGGGAAGCGATTCGTCGGCGACTTTTGCGCAGGATCTGCTGAAGAAAATTATAAAAGAAAAAAAAATTGAGAACCGGGTTTACATTCTTACTATCGGTGAGCGAAAAGTGTTTGAAGAAGGGTTCAAAAAATGAAAACAACGGTTTTTTGCTGTTTTTTGTTTCGTTTTCATTGATTCTCCTTTAACTTCTCATTACATTCTTTCTATAGCGTTGTGCCATCAAAGAACTTGTTTTCGATGAATATTGCTGTTTTTGCATCCGGACGCGGTACGAATTTTCAAGAAATTTTAAAAGCAATCGATTCCGGATTTCTTTCTGCACGAGTCGTTCTTCTTTTGAGCAATCGTTCGGACGCGGGAGCTTTGGATATTGCGCGTTCGCGCGGAATTGCCTGTGTTCATCTGAGCCGTCTCCAATGTTCTTCGGATGAAGAATTTACACAACGCATGCTTGCGGCGCTGCAGGAACAGCATGCAGAGTTCATCGCACTGGCGGGATATTTAAAGAGAATTCCTTTGCCTGTCATAGAACAATATGCAAACCGCATTGTCAATATCCATCCTGCACTGCTGCCGTTCTTCGGCGGCAGCGGTATGTATGGACATTTTGTTCATGAAGCGGTTCTTGCAAGCGGAATGAAAATAAGCGGCGCCACCGTTCATATTGTCGACGATGAATACGATCACGGCATTATTCTTTTTCAAAAGAGCGTCGAGATCGAGCGCGGGGAAACGGCTGAAACGCTCGCAAAAAAAGTTTTAAATGTGGAACATGAAATTTTTCCTTTGGCTTTAAAAGCATTTGCCGAAGGAAAAGTAGTGATTGAAGGAAAAAAAGCTTGGATCATACGATAATCCTGGATCCCCAACAGAAGAATATACCTGCTGTCGAAGAAAATTTACCGCTCACTATCAAGCGGGCGCTCATCAGTGTCTCGGATAAAAAAGGATTGATTGCCTTTGCCGGAACGCTGAAGGAATACGGCGTAGAGATTATTTCCACCGGCGGAACGTTTGCGGCGCTTCAACAGGCCGGCATCGAAGTAAAACAGGTTTCCGAGGTTACAGGATTTCCGGAAATCCTCGACGGCCGCGTTAAAACTCTCCATCCGAAAATTCACGGCGGCATTCTTGCAGTAAACGACAATCCGCATCACCGGGATCAGTTGAACGAGCACGGCATTGAACCGATCGATCTGGTCGTCGTGAACCTGTATCCGTTTGAAGAAACCATTGCCAAAGAAAACGTGAAATTGGATGAAGCGATCGAACAGATCGACATCGGCGGACCGTCTATGGTGCGGGCTGCGGCAAAAAATTTTCGCTACACGGCTGTGGTCGTCAATCCCGACTTATACGGCATCGTGCTGGAAGAAATGAGAGAGCACAGCGGAGCCGTGACGGCGCACACCCGTTTTCAGCTTGCATGCCGGGCATTCCAGCATACCGCACATTATGATGCCGCTATTTCTTCGTATCTGAGCGAAATGACCGGACAGAGCGAACTGCCCGATTCGATAACATTCTCGATGGCGAAGGAGCAGCATCTCCGGTACGGAGAAAACCCGCATCAGAATGCAGCGCTCTACGGCACGTTCGGCAGACATCTTCAGAAGCTTCACGGCAAAGAGCTTTCGTTCAATAATATTCTCGATATTAACGCGGCGGTGATGCTGTGCGCAGAATTTGCGGAACCGACTGTTGCCATCATCAAGCACAACAATCCGTGCGGCGTCGCCTCGGGTGCATCGCTCGCGGAAGCGTACTCCAGAGCTTTTTCAACCGACAAAGCATCCGCCTACGGCGGTATTGTATGCGTGAACCGTCCTCTCGATAGAGCGACTGCAGAAGCGATCAATGAAATTTTTACCGAAGTCATTATTGCTCCGGAATATGAACCGGGTGTTCTTGAGCTGTTGACAAAAAAGAAAGACCGGCGGCTTATGCGCCTGACATCGAATATACGGACGGTGCGTGAACTCGACATCAGGAAAGTGATCGGCGGGGTGCTGGTACAGGACCCCGATCAGCACCGAATCCATCCGGGAGATTTGAAGGTAGTCACAAAGCGGAAGCCGACCGACGAAGAACTGCAGGCGCTTTTGTTTGCATGGCGTGTAGCAAAACATGTAAAGTCGAATGCCATCGTGTATACGACCTCCGACCGGACGCTCGGAATCGGAGCAGGTCAGATGTCGCGCGTCGATTCTTCGAAAATTGCTGCTCTGAAAGCTCAGAGCGCGGGACTCGATTTGCACGGCTGCGCGGTTGCTTCCGATGCGTTTTTCCCTTTTGCCGACGGTCTCTTAGAAGCGGTCAAGGTCGGTGCCACGGCGGTGATCGAACCGGGCGGCTCGATCCGCGATGACGAAGTAATTAAAGCCGCCGATGAACATAATATTGCAATGGTATTCACCGGCATCAGACATTTTCGACATTAATAAAATTCATTATCCACTAAAAAAACACAATGGGCATATTTTCAATACTCTCGGCGGATCTTGCGATCGATCTTGGTACCGCCAATACCGTTATTTGGATGAAGGGCAAAGGCATCATCCTGAACGAACCTTCTATCGTTGCATTCGACCGCAACACAAAGCGCATTATTGCCATCGGCAATGAAGCGCGCGAGATGCTCGGACGAACGCATAAAGACATTCGGACCATACGTCCTATGCGGGACGGCGTTATAGCCGACTTTGAAATTGCCGAAGGGATGCTTCGGGAATTCATTCGCAAAATCAGCGCAGGCTGGGTACCGAGCAGGCGGATCATCGTTTCAGTGCCGAGCGGTATTACGGAAGTAGAAAAACGAGCCGTGCGCGATTCTGCCGAACATGCCGGTGCAAAAGAAGTGCATCTTCTGGCGGAACCGATGGCTGCAGCGATCGGCGTCGGCCTCGATGTCGATGCACCGGTTGGCAATATGGTCGTCGATATCGGCGGCGGAACGACGGAAATTGCGGTCATTGCCCTGTCCGGTATCGTCAATGAAGAATCCCGCCGCGTTGCGGGAGATGAGATGAACAGCGCTATCATTCAATTTTTCAAGCGCAATCACAATATTCTCATCGGCGAACGTACCGCAGAAGCCATCAAATGCGAAGTCGGTTCTGCGATGCCGCTGAAAGAAGAAATTACGATTCAGGTCAAAGGGCGCGACCTTGTTAACGGTGTGCCGAAGACGACGGAAGTCAGCTCCGTCGAAATCCGCGAAGCTCTGAATGAACCGATTTCCCAAATTGTCGAAGGCGTTAAGGTGACGCTCGAACGAACTCCTCCGGAACTGTCCGCCGATATTCTCGATCGCGGCATCATGCTCACAGGCGGAGGCGCTTTACTTAAGGGACTGGACGAGCGCCTGCGGCTGGAAACGAATCTTCCAGTTCACGTTGCGGAAGAATCGCTGCTTGCCGTTGTCCGCGGTACCGGCAAAGTGCTGGAGAACCTCGAAAAATATCATACGGTTTTGCTAAAAGGAAGACGGTATTAAGAGCGGCAGACCGGACATTGGATAAATGCACCAGAGGGACTGAAATACCGGGAAGATAACCGATCCTGAAATTAATTCCATTGTTCATGCGGGACCCGCGCCGTAACGATCATGTTTGAACATCTCTACGAAACGCTGTACGAATATAAAGAATATGTGGTTTTTGCCGGTCTCGTCGTTCTCTCTCTGATCTTCATTGCACTCAATGATTCGGTTCAGGTCAAACGCATTCGTTCTGTATCTGCAGTCGCTTTCGGTCTTGTACAGCAGGGAGCAAACATCATACCCGAATATTTAGGTCTCCATGCGGAAAACGAAATCCTTCGAAGGACTAACATTGATCTGGCGGACGAAGCCCAGCGGCTGCGGGAAGCTAAACTTGAAAATTTCCGGCTTCACGAACTTCTCAAAATAAAAGAACAATCGGTCTATCCTCTGATTGCGGCGAAGGTTGTATCAAAAAATCTGACGCTTTTCCGGAATACTCTTACACTTAATGTCGGATCTGATGACGGTATTAAAGAACAAATGTGCGTTATCGGCGACGGAGGATTGATCGGAATCGTGACAATAACGGGGACTCACTATTGCATTGCCAATCTTCTCCTGAACACGGATTTCCGTGTCAGTTGTAAGGTGCAGCGGAGCCGCGTCGATGGTATTACATCCTGGGACGGCAGCGCGCTACTCCTAAAAAATGTCGTGAAAACCCGCGACGTAAAACCGGGCGATATCGTAATGACGTCCGGTTACAGCAACTTGTATCCGCCGGATATTCGTGTCGGCATTGTCAGTTCGGTGCAGGATCAGCCCAGTGCTCTGTTTAAAACGATCGTTCTGGAACCGGGAATCGATTTTGTGAAATTGGAAGAAGTTTTCGTGCTGCAGTTTGTGCAAAACAACGAGCGCCGTACGCTGGAAGATGCCGCTGTCCAGCGATTCGGTAAATAAGAAGGGAACGTTACGTTAATCCGGAACCCATGAGCAATCGAACGCATTATATCTCGTCGGCCGCTGTCGCCCTTCTCCTTCTGGTTGTGCAAACCGTGTTTATTCCCTTTTTTGCCGTCGGCGGATACATGCCGGATATTCTGCTGATCTGGCTGGTTTATATTGCTGTGCGCCGGGGGCAGATCGAAGCTACGCTCAGCGGTTTCGCGGTGGGTTTGCTGCAGGATATCATTGCGACGCGCTTTTTCGGATTGGCAGCGCTGGCAAAGACGGTTGCAGCATTTTGTGCAGGATATTTTTTCAACGACAATATGATCGAGCAGACACTTGGATCGTATCGGTACGTCATGATTGTTGCAATCACTTCGTTCATTCACGATTTTATTTTATTTGCAATTTTCTTTCAAGGGGCGGAAGGATCCGTTCTCTTCCTCACATTTAAAAGCAGTTTTGCTGCAACGATTTATACGAGTCTGTTCTGTATTTTTCCTATGTTCATTTTCTCGCGGAAGTATCGCACATCGTGGGTACAATAATAGACAATAGTGATATCGGTTCTCCGCATCGGAAGGATGTTCTGCGGGCTGTCATCGTTATTCTTTTCAGTATCCTCTTTCTCCGTCTCTATCAGCTCCAGCTTCTGTATCATGAAGAGTTCGGAAAAAAATCGGATGAGAACAGTGTCCGCACGGTTCTCGATGAGCCTGTCAGGGGATATATGTACGACCGGAACGGAAAGCTTCTCGTCGATGTCGGGCCTGCATATTCCATAACGGTTCTGCCGGCTTCGTTCGATACGGCCAACAGCACTTTCTTAAGCTCTCTTCTGGATATGGAAAAGCCGGCGCTGATGGAACGAATAGCCCGCGGAAAAGCATATTCGCGGTTTTTGCCGGTCCGCGTCAAGCGCGATATCGATTTTCCGCTCCTCTCATCGGTCGAAGAAAACCTGTATTTGCTGCCGGGTATCAGTTACGATATCGAATCGAAACGGTTGTATATGCCCGATGTTCGCGCCTCCCATTTACTGGGGTACTGCAAGGAAATTACCGATGCCCAGATGGCAAAGTTCGGAACCACCTACCAACAAGGAGATCTCATAGGTTCGACGGGACTTGAGGCAAGCTATGAATCGTTTCTTCGCGGTGAAAAAGGATTGGAATTTATTTCCATCAATTCGAAAGGACGAACGCTCGGTCCGCTGGAAGGAGGCGCGCGTGATATTCCGTCCAAAGACGGATTCGATCTGCTTCTGACGGTCGATATGGGATTGCAGGCTTATGCCGAGTCGCTCATGACGAACCGCCTGGGCGCGCTCGTTGCAATCGATCCGAATGACGGCGGAATTCTTGCGATGGTCAGCGAACCGGATTTTGATCTCTCAACATTCAGCGGCGTCACATCGACTGATCAATGGAACAATCTGAACAACGATCCGCATAAACCGTTGTTCAATAGAGCGACGATGACCCGTTATCCCCCCGGTTCGACATTTAAAATGCTCGTTGCCGCCGCAGCACTCCAGGAAGGAATCATCGATGAAAATTTTCACTACACCTGCACCGGCGGTTTCCGATTCGGCAATCGTGTGTTCAAAGATGTGGAAGTACACGGCAGGATAAATGTTGTAGCTGCAATTCAGCATTCATGCGACGTTTTTTTCTATCAACTGGTCATGAAGGTGGGACTCGATAAACTTGCCGAATACGGTCAACGGTTCGGTTTCGGTCAGCGAACAGGAATCGATATCGGCGAAGAAGTAAGCGGTCTTATTCCTACGGCTCAATATTACGATCGCGTGTACGGGAAAGGTAAATGGACGCAGGGGAATGTTGTCAGTCTCGGTATCGGTCAGGGGGAAATCGGGGTCTCTCCGCTGCAAATGGCACGATATACGGCCGCGTTTGCCAACGGCGGCACTCTGCATCAGCCTCATGCCGTGCAGGCGATCCGCAATAAGAGAACGAACCATATCGACGTCATCGATCATAAAACGAGTTCGGTCGGCTTGAATCCGCATGTGATGGCGCTTCTCCGCGAAGGGATGCGCCGCGTTGTGGAAGAAGGAGGAACCGGCACGTCGGCAAAGATTCAGGGACTCGAGTCTGCAGGGAAAACCGGAACGGCGGAAAATCCGCACGGCAAAGACCATTCATGGTATGTAGGCTTTGCACCGTTCGATAATCCGAAAATAGCAGTTGCAGTGATGGTCGAAAATGCCGGCTTCGGTGCGGCGGTAGCGGCGCCGATCGCAGGCAAGGTTATGCAGCGGTATTTGACCGGCGCATCTCCGGCGGCGCAAACGCCGGCAGTAAAACAGGAATTCAAACAAAGAGCGACAGCGTCGCGTTGATGATCTATGAATGCATATTTCAAAGAATATTTCGATTATAAGACTCTTGCTATCTGCATTGCCCTCTTGGTGATCGGACTTTCATCGATTTACAGCGCAACATTCGATATCAATAATGCGTACAATTTTCATAAGCAGCTCATGTGGGCAATTACCGGCTTAATTATAATGCTCACGGTAGCGGTTATTCCTATCCGGACAATTCAGCGGATGGCCTTCGCTTCTTATTTAATTCTTCTGGTTGTTCTGGTTATTGTACTTGTCATTGGAAGCCGGGTGAAAGGCTCAAAGAGCTGGTTCGGTGTCGGCGGCATGGGCGGTCAACCGTCGGAATTCGCCAAGATTACAACGGTACTGGCTTTTGCAGCATATCTTTCGAAGCCGAATATTTCCATTGCGAACGGGAAACATCTTATCATTGCAGTCATCATTTTTGCAGTTCCGATGGTTCTTGTCCTTGCGCAGCCGGATCTCGGCACGATGCTCGTTTTTTTCGGAACGGCGCTGCCTCTCCTGTATTGGGCAGGTGCATCGAATTTTGTCCTCATTGCCATTATTGTCCCCATCATGATTGCCGCAGGGGCGCTTCTCGGAACCATTTCGTTTCTTCTTGCGATTGCAGCGGGAGGCGTGCTCTTGTTCAAATTCCGAAAAAATTATTTCGCTATTGCCACGGTCTTCGGCCTCGCAATTATCATCGGCCTTTCAGTTCAGCTGGTATACGAGCACATGCCGGTGTACCAGCAAAAACGGATTTCGACGTTCTTAAATCCGGAATCCGATTTGCTGGGCGCGGGATATAATGTGGTTCAATCGAAGATTGCCATCGGCTCCGGCGGCTTTTTCGGAAAAGGATATCTGCATGGAACCCAGACACAATTAAATTACATTCCCGAGCAGTGGACCGATTTTATTTTTTGCGTTCCCGGTGAAGAATTCGGTTTTTTTGGATCGTCGATTCTGATTGCCTTGTACCTCTCCCTTCTTATTCACGGGCTTCATGTTGCAGGCATGGTGCGAAACCGGTTCGGCAGTCTTGCTATTATCGGCCTGCTGGGAA
>PMML01000032.1:0-38616 GCA_003162695.1 Ignavibacteriota bacterium
GCCTGCGTGACTGTTTACCCGCTGCGCATTTTGGCGGGCGTCAGCAGTCCGGCAGGCCTCCGGTTTCTTTTCAAGATTTCGCATTTGTTGAGCGATTTTAGATTGGCAATTGACAATTCGCAATATCTCCTCATTTCCCTTTTTTAAATATTGGAAGGAGGATCATTTTTCGCTATATTTTTCATCATAAAAAGTGCTTTTTCCATTCTTTCTTCAAGAAGGAATTGATATCGATGAAAAAATATATTTTCCCTCTCATAACGGTTTTCTTTTTTCAAGGCTGTATTCAACAAATTGCTTTACGGTCTATGGGCGGCATACTTGATAACGGCATGGCGGCTTTTAATGAAGAATCGGATTTTCAACTGGCGCACGAAGCGCTTGGAAGCAATCTAAAACTGATCGAAGCGCTGATTAAAAGCGACACGGAAAATACGCAATTTCTGGTTTTTGCAGCGGAGGGATATCAGGGCTACGGTTTGGCCTTTTGCGAGGACGACAGCCTGGAACGCGCGCGTGTTTTTTATCTGCGCGGCAAGGATTACGGCCTGCGTGCATTGAAGGAAAATAAAAAATTCAAAGAAGCGCTGAATGGAAATCTCGATGAATTTCAGGCGGCTCTTCAAACGTTCTCAAAAGACGATGTGCCTGCTCTGTTCTGGACGGCATTCAGCTGGGGGAGCTATATCAATATCACTCGCACGGATGTGGAAGCGCTTTCCGAGATCAGCAAAGTGACCGCATTGGTTCAGCGGGCTGCGGAATTGGATTCGGCGTATTATTACGGCGGAGCATACCTTTTCCTGGCGGCCATGGAAGGAAGTGTTCCAAAAGTACTGGGCGGGCATCCGGAAAAAGCAAAAGAGCTGTTCGAAAAATGTCTTGCCGTCAACGGCGGAAAATTCCTGATGACGCAATTGTATTATGCCAAAACAGTTGCCGTGCAGATGCAGGATCAGCAGCTGTTTGAATCGCTTTTGAAACAAATAGAAGATGCATCGATCGATATACTGCCTGAAGCGCGTTTTGCAAACGTTATGGCAAAGCAAAAAGCGCGCAGGCTTCTGGCGCATGAAAGCGATTTATTTTAGGTTGTTTTTTATAACCCTGAAATGGCAAAACCGGCGTCGGTTTACTCGCTTTGTGATATCTGATGTCTCCCGCGACCATCCCGAAAATATCTTCGATATTTCCGGGACAGGCCGGTCGCGGCTACAGGGGGCTTAACATGCAGAGAATGAATTATAAGTTCGAAACGATAATAAAGGAATAAGAATCATCATGAAACATCTAACATCTGCAATACTGTTCGTAACAATCTGGTTTGCCTGTGCTTCCGCGCAGCAATATACCATTAAATTCGCAACGCTGGCTCCCGAAGGCAGCACATGGATCAACATTATGAGAGAATACGATGCCGCCGTGCGTAAAGAAAGCAACGGCCGGCTCGGATTTAAAATTTATCCCGGCGGCGTTGCCGGGGACGAGAAAGATGTAATTCGCAAAATCCGGCTGGGGCAATTCCAAAGCGCCGGTGTAACAGGGACCGGCATCGGCGAAGTCGCAAAGTCGGTTCGTATATTAGATTCCCCGTTCTTATTTAAAAACACAGCTGAAGTCGATCATATACTGAATCAGTTCGACGCAGAGTTTCGCAAGGAATTCGAATCGAACGGTTTTGTTCTGCTCGGCTGGGCGGAGGTTGGCTCGGTCTATGTCATCTCCAAAACGCCCGTTGCTAAAATCAATGATTTAAAAAACGTGAAAATGTGGGAGTGGGAAGGGGATCCGGTCGCAGATGCGCTGTTCAAAACGGTCGGCATCAATCCGATTCCGCTTTCGATCACCGATGCATTAACCTCTCTGCAGACAGGATTGGTTACAGGTGCGTATTCCTCGCCACTGGCCATTGTTTCGCTGCAATGGTATGCTGCTACAAAATATCTGATGGATTATCCCATTACCAATTCGTCGGGAGCTGTTTTAATCTCAAAAAAGGAATTCGACAAGCTTCCGGCAGATCTCCAGGAGGTTCTTCTGAGAAACGGGGCATTGTGCCTGCGCAAGCTGACGGAACAAAGCCGTATGGATAATCTGAAATCGCTGGAAGTTCTCAGAAAGAATAAAATGACATTCGTCAAACCGGATGCCAACGAAGTCAAAACATACGATGCTGTGGGAGAAAAGACACGTCGAGCGTTGGCCGGGCGGTTGTTCTCGGAGGACTTGCTGAACCGTGTTGAAAAATCTCTTGCGGACTTCCGGGCGAAAGGCGGCAAATGAAAATTCTGAAATTTATCGACCGCGCGCTCGACGTCGCGGCCGGATGGCTGATTGTCGGCTTTCTTGGCGTCATGATTCTTATGGCGTTCAGTCAGGTCGTTCTACGCGATTTTTTCCACAGCGGCATCGAATGGGGAGATATTTTTCTTCGTCACATGGTGCTCTGGATCGGTTTTCTGGGAGCCGTCATTGCGGCTGGAGAACGCCGCCACTTGAAGATAGAATTCATCTCCAAGCTCGTGTCAAAAAAACCGCATAAACTGTTTTTGATCATCACAAATCTCTTTGCTGCGGTGGTCTGCCTTTTCCTCATGCAGGCGGCTGCCGGCTTTGTTCAGTCGGAAATTGAATCGGCCTCGGTGCTCATTCTGAACCTTCCGATATGGTACTTTATCGTCATACTTCCCATCGGTTATGCAGTGCTTTCCTTCCGGTTTGCGGCGCATTCGATTCTATGGATCGCAGAAATATTGAAAGGAAATTGGGAAGTAGCGGAGGTGCAGCAAATATGAGTTTAATTCTTGTAGCGTTGGTGCTCATCGCACTGGTATTTATCGGCGCACCTCTCTTTACGATCATCGGAACTATCGCCCTCTACGGTTTTTATGTAGAAGGTGTCGACACCGCAGCGATTATGGTGGAACTTTACCGGCTTGCAAGCCAGCCGGTACTGCTGGCGATTCCTCTTTTTACCGTAGCTGGATATTTTTTGGCGGAAAGCAAAGCTCCCAAACGTATTATTGCATTTGCACAGGCGGTTATTGGATGGATGCCGGGCGGCCTTGCAATTGTGGTGCTGGGCAGTTGTGCGGTCTTTACAGCGTTTACCGGCGGGTCAGGAGTAACCATTGTGGCTCTCGGCGGGCTTGTTTATCCGATTCTTATTCAAGAAGGCTACAAGGAAAAATTCGCTCTCGGTCTTGTTACGACATCCGGAAGTCTCGGATTGCTGTTCCCGCCAAGCCTGCCGATTATTCTCTACGGCACATTTGCAGAAGTTTCCATCGATAATTTATTCCGTGCGGGAATTGTCCCGGGCACTATTCTGGTTCTCGTCATTGCCGTTTATAGCATTTACCATGGCCGTAAAGCGAAAGTGCCGCGTCATGTATTTGAATGGAAAAAATTACGGACGGCGCTCAAAGGCATTGCATGGGAAATACCGCTTCCGTTTTTTATCGTCGGGGGCATATACGGCGGCTATTTTACGGCCACCGAAGCTGCCGCAGTAACGGCATTTTATGTTTTTGTTGTGGAAGTCTTTATATATAAAGACTTAAAATTAACCACCGATGTGCCGCGCGTAATGAAGGAAAGCATGGTCCTTGTAGGTGCGATACTCATGATACTCGGCTGCGCAATGGGGTTATCCAGCTACCTGATAGATCAGCAGGTTCCGCAGCATTTATTCGAATTCATCAGTCAGGTCGTAACGAGCAAGATCGTATTCCTTATGCTGCTGAACGTCTTTTTGCTGGTGATCGGAATGATGATGGAAATATTCTCCGCCATTGTCGTCGTGCCCCTTATTGTACCGGTTGCAATGCAATACGGTATCAATCCGGTGCATCTCGGCATTATCTTCCTGGCAAATCTGGAAATTGCGTATCTTATGCCGCCGGTCGGACTGAATTTATTCATGGCAAGTTTCCGGTTCAACAAACCTATTGGCAAAATAGCTATAGCGACGCTCCCGTTTATTTTCGTTTTGTTTATAGCGTTGATACTGATAACATACGTGCCGGAGCTGAGTTTATGGCTCGTGAAGAATTAAAGTGCCATTCCGACCAGACTTAGCGAAAGTGGCGCTGCTAAGTCTGCTGACGGAATGAGCATCCCGATGTTTTGTATCGGGAACTAGAATTCAGAATGACGATTGGTCGTTATATCATCAAAAAAGCCGGACAATTGATCCGGCTTTTTTTTGAAGTCTCAAATCTTCTCTGCAGCCGCGACCGTTGGTCGCGGAAAGCTCCTGACAGCAATCAGCAATTGGCGTTTCTCCCAATTCACAATTGACAAATCGCGATTTCTTCAGTCCTCCGGTTACCGTTTGCAGTTCACAATTGACAATTCGCGATTGTAAATTGGCAATTCTCCTCATTTCACAGTTTTCGCAGAAAAATTGACAAAGGCATTTCGTCTGAGTATATTAATACAATGATAACAGGAGGAAGTAGATGGAACGAATTGTAAAATTACATATTGAAAAACTTCCGGAAGGTGTTTTTCTCGCAACGTCCGATGAAATAGAAGGGTTGGTTGCACAAGGACGAACAATTAGTGAGACATTAGAAATTGCGCGTGATGTTGCGAAAAAAATCCTTGAATTGCGAGAGGAATATTCGAATAAGAACGCAATGGAAGTACCGTTCGACTATCCACTTGTTGTAGAAATGTAATGGGACGGCTGTCGGGGTTTGCCTATAGAGAAGTTGTAAAAAGGCTAAAGTTGTTTGGATTTACATTTTACCGTCAAGCTGCCGGCAGCCATGAAATCTGGTTTAATGAAACAACGAAGAAAGTTACTACAATTCCTCACCATTCGGGTGATATCCCCGAGGGAACATTGCGGGTGATTATAAAGCAAGCCGGAATTTCCCCGGAAGATTTTCTAAATAGCTGAATTATAAACCGTTTCTCGAATAACCTTTTCCCAATCTCATTCAACTGACTCAGGACATCATCCTCAAGTATCGAAGGCTCGGCGTCGCCGCAATGCAGGCATGCCTGCCTGCGTGACTACTTCAGCAGTCGGGCAGGCCTCCGGCTGCAATTGGCAATTCACCATTCACAGTTTACCATTATGTATCCAGCGGGCTGCGGACGGCAAGATTCCCGCGATCCATAACATGAGTATAAATTTGTGTCGTTCTTATATCTGAATGGCCGAGCAATTCCTGGAGTGTCCGGATATCATAACCACTTTCTAAAAGATGAGTAGCAAAAGAATGGCGTAGTGAGTGAATTGTTCCTGTTTTCATAACCTTTGATTTTTGGAGGGCAATCTTAAATGCACGCTGAATAACGCTTTCATCGAGATGGTGCCTGCGAATGACTCCTGTTGCAGGATCGGAAGAGCGTTTTGAAGCAGGGAAGAGATATTGCCAAAGGAATTCTTTTGAACCATGGGGGAATTTAGAAGCAAGTGCATCCGGAAGGCAGGCATCGCCATATCCTGCTGCTTTATCTTCTTGGTGGAGGATGTTAACTTTTGTGATTTGTCGTTCGAGGTGAGGAATAAGTGAAATGGGAAGAAGAGTAATACGGTCCTTTTCTCCTTTTCCTTCCCGTAAGATAATTTGTTTTCTTTGAAAGTCGACATCTTTTATACGCAAGTGAAGACATTCGAGCAGACGCATGCCGCCGCCATAGAGCAAGGCGCAGACTAACCATGGTGTTCCCTCAAGATGATGTAAGATGGATTCAATCTCCGGTTTTGCAAAGACAACTGGAATGCGGTTAGTTCTTTTTGCACGCACAATATACTGTATAGCGTCAATATGAATCTGGAGCACTTCACGATAGAGAAACAATATTGCATTGAGCGCCTGATTTTGAGTAGAAGCGGATACTTGTTCATCAACTGCGAGGAAGGTAAGGTATTGCTCGATATGGGGAGCGCTCATAAGGCGTGGATGTTTTTTATCATGAAAAAGAATATAGCGTTTTATCCAGGAAAGGTAGGCTTCTTCAGTACGAGCACTGAGATGCTTGGTGCGGATGCAGTTGCTGACCTGATCCAATAATTTTGGTTCACCCATCATTTCCCCCTTGTGCTTTGTTGATGAAATTGGTAGATTCCAAAACACAAAACTAAGATACGATGTAAAATTGTCTAAAGAAAGAGGCAGGTCATGGGGAAATGCCGGCATCAGACGCTATGCATGGTATTTTAATCCAATCTTGGCTTTTTCAAAGGACTTGTCATAATTCCATGGAATTATGCTGCACTATACGTCGCTGACCAGAACGTTTATTATTTTTTCTATTTCATCCGATGTCAATGTACGGAATTCACCGGGTTTGAGTCCGTTGAGTTTCAGGAAACTGATGGCGACGCGAAGAAGACGCAATGTCGGGAAACCGATGGCGGCGGTCATTTTGCGAACCTGACGGTTTCGTCCTTCCCGAATGGTCAATTCAATCCAGGCTGCTGGAATGTTCTTTCGGAAGCGGATCGGCTTCGACCGCGGCGGGATATCAGGAGCCGGCATCATGATCATTGCTTCGGCCGGTTTTGTTCGTACGGTTTCGATTATTACACCATTCCGCAGTTTTCTCATCGCTTCTTCGGTCGGAACTCCTTCCACCTGTACCCAATAGGTTCTGGGATGTTCAAAGGACGGATCGATAAGTCGGTGCTTAACCCGGTTGTCATTTGTAAGCAGCAGTAAACCCTCACTGTCTGCGTCGAGCCTTCCAACCGGATAAACATCTATGGGAAAAGGTCCGAATTCCCGTAAGGAACGATATCCAGCTTGATTCGTGAACTGCGACAATACTCCGAAAGGTTTATTGAACAAGATATATGCTTTTGCAGGAGGAAGTGTCATGGTATGACGCCGGTTCTGAAGAAATGACGTAATTTGCCGTAAAAGGAAATCCCTCATGAACTCATATTGATGAGGGATTTCCAGTACAAAAATGAATCTGATTTTTTAGTTCACACCGTTGACTTCGCTGGTCGGTTCAATAAGCGGTTCGTCATGATGTTCCTGCAAAGCATTGACAAAGTAAATCTCTTCTTTTTCCTTGTTAAAATATGCGACGACAACGGAACCGCTGATAAATGTGCCTTTGAGTATCTCTTCGGCGAGAGGATCTTCGATATACTTCATAACCGCGCGGCGCAGGGGTCGGGCTCCGAAGGACGGATCGAATCCTTTGTCTGCCAGGAATTCTTTTACGTCGTGCGTAAGTTCGATCGAAATGCCCATCGAATTCATCCGTTTGAAAAGCTCCTTAGCGGTGATCTCTATGATCTTAATAATGTGATCCCGGTCGAGCTGATGGAAAATGAGCGTATCGTCTACGCGGTTCAAAAATTCCGGATTGAAAACACGCTTGAGCGCATCTTCGATGCCGGATTTCATTGTTTTGTATTTATCGCCATGCGTCTCCGTCACGAACCCCAGCCCGCCGCCTGTTTTAATATCTCTGGAACCGACATTCGATGTCATTATGAGAATGGTATTTTTGAAGTCTACACGGCGTCCGTTGCTGTCGGTTAGAAGTCCGTCATCAAGCACCTGGAGCAGAATATTGAAAACATCCGGATGCGCTTTTTCGATTTCATCCAGGAGAACGACGGAGTACGGTTTCCGCCGGACTTTTTCCGTTAATTGTCCCCCTTCTTCGTAGCCGACGTAGCCCGGAGGCGCTCCAACGAGGCGGGAAACCGAGAATTTTTCCATGTACTCGCTCATATCGATGCGCACGAGCGCATCTTCGGAATCGAAAAGATACCGTGCCAGGGCTTTTGCCATTTCCGTTTTTCCAACTCCTGTGGGACCGAGAAAAATAAACGAACCGATAGGGCGTTTCGGATCCTTCAATCCGGCTCGGGCGCGGCGTATTGCCTTGGTTAGTTTGGAAATCGCTTCGTCCTGTCCGATAATGACCGTCTTCAAAACCTCTTCCATTTTGAGCAGTTTTTCCGACTCACTTTGCGCAACCTTTTGCACGGGAATATTGGTCATCATCGAAACGACCGCTGCGCAATCATCTTCCGTTACATCGTAAATTGTGTGCGCTTCCTTGAGATCCCACTCGCGTTTTGCGATCTCCAGATCGCTGAGGAGTTTTTTCTCAAGATCTCTCAAGCGTGCCGCTTCTTCGAAATTTTGATTTTTGACGACTTGATTTTTTGATTGACGTATTTTTTCTATTTCCTCTTCGAGTTGCAGCACTTCTTTCGGCACTTTGATATTGGCCAGATGAACCCGCGAACCGGCTTCATCCATAACATCGATCGCCTTATCGGGCAGAAATCGGTCCGTGATATAACGATCGCTTAACCGGACTGCCGCATCAAGCGCCTGGTCGGCGTAGAGAACGCTGTGATGCTCTTCATACTTCGATTTTATATTTTGCAGAATTTTTATCGTTTCATCGACCGATGTGGCATCTACCATAATCTTCTGGAACCGCCGGTCGAGCGCCCCGTCTTTTTCGATATACTGACGGTATTCGTCCAGCGTCGTTGCACCGATGCATTGCAAATCTCCGCGCGCAAGTGCGGGCTTGAACATATTCGAAGCGTCGAGAGAGCCGCTTGCTCCGCCGGCGCCGACGATCGTATGCAGTTCATCGATAAACAAAATAACGTCTTTCGCTTTTTCCAGTTCGTTCATGACGGCTTTCATGCGCTCTTCAAATTGGCCGCGGTATTTTGTTCCCGCAACAAGCGCCGCCAAATCGAGAGTGACAACACGTTTTTCATGGAGAACACGCGAAACTTTCTTTTGTACGATCCGGATGGCAAGTCCCTCTGCAATGGCGGATTTGCCGACGCCCGGTTCGCCGATGAGAACAGGATTGTTCTTTTTTCTCCGGCTGAGGACCTGTGCGACACGCTCGATTTCTTTCTCACGTCCCACGATAGGATCCAGTTTGTCTTCCATCGCAAGTTTGGTCAAATCGCGCCCGAAATTGTCAAGGACGGGAGTTTTTGACCGGTCCTGCTTCTTTTCCTGCTGCGAATGTGCAGCGGGCTGCGGGGCAGCAGCGCCTGAAGGTTTTCCGGAGATAATGTTATCCAGTTCGTTCCGCACGATATCATAATGGACATTGAATTGATGCAGGATTTGGGCTGCAATATTGTCGTCATCCCGTAAAAGAGAAAGGAGCAAATGTTCTGTTCCGATTACATCGGATTTGTATAATTTTGCTTCCAGGTATGTAATTTTCAGCACCTTTTCCGCTTGTTTTGTCAATGGGATATTGCCGATAGTTAATGTGCCGCCTGAAGTCCGGACGGTATCTTCGATTGCTTTTTTAAGTTTATAAAGGTCGACATTGAGATTCCGGAGAATCTTTACCGCTATACCTTCGCCTTCGCGAATAATTCCAAGGAGGAGATGTTCTGTTCCGATATAATCGTGGCCGAGCCGCAGAGCTTCCTCCCGGCTTAATCGAATGACGTCTTGAACCCTATTTGAGAAATTGCCTTCCATTGTATTCCTTAACTAATATAGAATTTGAAAGTTTCCACTTTAATATTGAACGGATACTGTTCCGTGAAAGTTTCTCTTTAATATAACCTTTTTTAAAAGGGGTGTCAAGAAACGTATGTTTCGTCGATTTTTGATTAAAAACATGAGGAATCGACAAATAAAATATGATTTCACTGATCGGCGCTTGAATCAGATTCGTTTCTTTTCTACATTAAGGCATCTGATTCACCGCAATCATGTGCCAATCCAGAATTCGGAGGTTCTATGAAAAACGTTTTGACAGCGATTCTTGCCCTTTTTGCAGTTCTTACAGCGGGATGCAATAGTTTGATCCTCAAACCGGGAGATTTTTCATGGCCGGTAGAATCCGCGCTTAAAGTGAACGAAAAGGAAATTATTCAGGATGCCCGGCACTGTTTTTCCGTAAACGTAAAAGCTCTTTCTTTTGCTGAGTTCAAAGATTCGAGCGCTATCAAGTCATTGGTGCGGGTAATTCGGGATGCGGAAGGATATTATTATATTACGGCTGCGAAATTTAAAAATGTATATATTTTTGAAGATGCGGAAGGAAGTTTCCAATTGAAGAAGCTCGTTCCGGTAAAGGAACAGGGACTTGAATCGCCCGCTTTCAACCAGCGAGCGCCGTATATTCAGCTGGTTAATGCAAATGATCCTGTGCTGATGTTGAATAAAGAGGGCATACACGAAGGAGAAAAAAAATGAAGACCGTTCTTTCGATGATCGTTGTTTTTCTTATCATTCTGCCGCTGAACGCCCAGCAGAAATCCGACTATGCTACAGTTGAGAAATTTCAGAATACAGTTAAATCTATTACAAAATCGATCGAGACTGCAACGACAGCACAGGAGTGTGCAGAGATCAGCAGTGTACTCGATGCTACGGACAAAGAATTCAAAGAGTATAAAGAATTGCTGGATAATTCCCTGTATCCGGACAACTACCTCACCACGATATCCGATTTACATGGGAGGCTGCTCGTGCGCCAGCGGGATCTTGGAATTATTGAAACACAAGTGACGCATATTGCGGAATTGGAAGCGAAGATAAAGGAACTCTCCGAGCAGATCGGAAAGCTGAACGAACAGAATGACAAAATATTGGCCGATGTCCAGCGCCTTTCCGAGAACGTAAAAAAACTGACTGGCGATGCCTTTTCATCTTTGACGCCGATCGATTCTCTCCGCCGCCAAATTGTCCAATTGCGTGCCGGGCTTGCGGAACGCGATGCGCTTATTTTCTCTCTTGTCGACAGCTTGTTCCTACAGTACGATAAAAATGTTACGGATATGAAAGATGTGGAGCGGCAGGGTCTTCTCGGAAAAGTCGAACACCACGGAATATTTGCCAATATTAAACGCTCACTGCAGGACAATCTGTCGTTTATAGAAGCAACAACTTTAAAGCAAAGCGATATGGCATCCATTTTAAAGCAGCAGCAGCAGTTCCGAATGCAGTGGTCCGGTATCGGTCCGAAACTTGCCGGATTGTACCCGGGCAAACAAAAAAAGAACGATGTTGCTCTTGTGGATTCCATGCTCAAGCAATGGTCGAGCAAGGTGGACGCCGCTACGTGGCGTTCACTCAATACGCTTTTTAAAGAAAAAGAAGTATGGATTAAGGAGTTTACAAACGGAAACGAGTTCTCTGAAAACTTCATCGCTTTTGTCGACGCACAAATTAAAAATACAGAAGGGCAGTCTCAAGATGCGCGTTATACATTCTTTAAAAACTTTGACGAGAATGTCTGGACCCCCGAGTTGAGCCCTTGGCTGGTTTCTCTTGTGGATGCTCAAAAAATAACTCCTGATCAAAAGAAAAACATCGACGAGAAAATTCTGGAGTGGAGATCCGCCGTCAAACCGGGATCGTTTCTGTGGATCTATATCGGTGCAGCGCTGGTTCTCCTCGTTCTCGGGGGATTGGCTCTCTTCGTTCGAAAAAAGAAACTCATGCGGCAAAAACCTGCCTTGCCCGATCAAACTAAATAACGCGTTTCTCTTTGGAAGGCTGCACAAATGCCCCGCCAACGAATTGGCGGGGCATTTTTTTGGTTCTTCGCCGATCAATGAGTCTGATTGATGAGCCTGTCTTGAAAGGAAAAATTGCAAAAAGTGTAATCTTGAAAGAAAATACGATTTGTACTATATGAAGAAAAGCCCAAATATGACCCTTTTGCCGTGGTACAATTGTTGTTTATAATAACGGAGTGACTGAAAGGAAAAAAACATGGTCTATCTTGCGATTGTCATCGGTTATTGTCTCTTACTATTCTTGATGGTTCGCCTCTTTCATGCTCTTCATGGTTGGGATGAAGATGTAAGAGCGATGACGGGTGAAATGAGGACGGGGATAACGAAGAGAGCAGCCTAAGCCTGCAGCGAAATTATTTTTGCACCCGGAAGAGGTTAATCATTCCGGCTAAAAAGAAAATAAAATTTGCCATCCATGCGGTAATGAATGGGTCGAGGTCGCCGTTGTAACCGAAGACTTGACTTGCCTTCATAAAGCCGAGATAGAGAAACGTTACAGCCGTGGCAATACCGAAGCCGAGTGCGGCTCCCGTGCGGGGGCGCCCTGAGGCAAATGGAACCGCAAAAAGGACCATAATGACGCTCGCAAAGGGGAATGCGATTTTCATATGGTACTCCACCTGCCAGCGCGAAATATCCTGTCCTGCTTTTGATTGGTTTTGAATAAACTCTCCCAGTTCCGTGTAATTCATCTCATCGGGCGTTCGCTGTTTTTTTTCAATGTCTTCCGGTGTAAGGGAAAGTTCGTTGAACGGAAGATCGATGAATGATGTTAATGTTTGTGCTGTATCCGTAAACTGGCGCAGCGTGCCTCGCAGGAGAACCCATCCGCCTTTCTGATTTTGTGCATCTGTTCTCCAGCGCATTTGCATTGCGTCATAGCGCCGAACAAGCTTTGTCTCATCCTTCGGGGAAAAATCCTGTATGCTTATTCTGTTGGCGATCTGCGTTTGTGTATCGTAGTAATTGACAGAAACAACTTCTGTTGCACCGACTTGAAAAAACAGATTGAATTTTACGGAGGGCTGGAACCCCCGATTGAGATGCACCCGTTCGATGTAGGATTTTTTCTGATTGGCATACGGCACAAGCCATCCATTGACATAAATTGAGAGAAGACTGATCACCAAGGCGACGATCATAAAAGGCGCAAGAATTCGATACATGCTGACGCCGCTTGCTTTCAGAGCGGCTAATTCGCTTTGCGATGAAAGCCGTCCCACGACAAACAAAGCAGCGAGAAGCACTGCAACAGGAATCATAAGTTTGATGATCTCGGGAGAATATGCCAGATAATATTGAAAGATTACGGTAGACGGGGCATTTGCTACAATAAAATCATCCAGCTTTTCCATCATATCGATGATGATAAAAATAATCAGGAAAGCGAGGATCCCGAACAGCCACGAAATAAGAAATTGGCGGATGATATACCGGTCGATAATTTTCATGAATCCTGCTCCGGATCTTGCGCATCGGTACGCCACGACTTCGGAAGCAGTTTTGAAAACCGGGACCAATCGATATGGAGATTTTCGTTCGCCATTTTGTATGTCAGGTATATTCCGACAATACCCAGAAAAATGTCTGCCATCCACATGCTCAGCCATGGAGCGATCAGTCCGTGATCGGCAAGGGTTTCTCCGCCGCGCAGGCATGCCCAGTACAGCGTAAAAAAACCAAGGCTGAGGCTCGCGCCCACTCCGAACGTTCCGCGGCGTGCCATGATTCCGAGCGGAGCGCCGATTAAAACAAAAACGATGCAGGCAAACGGGATGGAGTATTTTTTGTGAATCTCCACCAGATATTTTCCGGCTTCAAGTTCATACAAATGTGCGACGAATTTTTTGTTTTCAATCGTCTGCCTGATTATTGCCGATGATGTTGCGCGGCCGGAAGGATGAGAAGATCCCGCTCTGAGAATCGAATCCGCTTGCTGCATTGCCTGCTCTTCGTTGTGCTGCCTGCTCTGCAGACTATCGACTTTGACTCGCATATCGCTCGCGCTGAGCTCACGGTCGCCGCGCTGGGTAAAATTTTGATTTGTCCTTTGAAAATTAAAGCCTTCTGCTTCCATCACGATGCGATGTTTTTCAAAGCGAATGATCCGATATTGTCCATTGATGCTGGTGTTGACTTGATGAATTTCCCCGTTCCAGAGGTCCATGATAAGTTTCCGATAATCCGGTGAAAAGGAGATAGTTCCTCTCTGTGCGGTAATCGTCGTTGAATAGGAAGGTTTGGAATAATCGAAAATAAAAACGCCTTCGAGATCATTCGAATGCTCGAAAGTCTTATGCACAAGAATTGTATGCCCCTGTATGAGCTGGGTGAACATGCCGGGAACGAGTGTCAATGTCGGCTTTTTCCTGGAGATATCGTTCATGAGCGTTCTTGTTCGGTGGTTCGCGTTCGGCAGAACGTCGTTGTTAAAAAGAATCATCGCATAACAGACCAGCACGGAAGCGATTGCAACGGGGGCCATCATTTTGTAGAGGCTGACTCCGCTGGCGCGAATGGCGGTTATTTCATTTGTCGAAGCCAGATTTCCAAATGCCATGAGCGTGGCTACAAGAACCCCCATGGGTACGGCAAGGACGAGCATCCATGCAAGATTCAAAACAACGAGCTCGGTTATAATTGCTGCGCTAAGCCCTTTCCCGGCCAGCTGATCCAAATATTTCATTAAAAACTGGAGGAGAAATACACACATCATAAGCAAAATGGAAAAAAAGAAGGGAAGTATGTGTGCTCGCAAAATATGTCGCCAGAGTATAATCATAGACTCTTGAATATAACGAGAATGTTGTGCGTTTACAAGATGTTGCCTTTACGCCATGCACTCGCTATATTAAGCGTGGTGACGTGGACGAAAAGCCGGTTCGTGGAAGTTCGTATCTCATTCCAAGACGGATTTGCAGCATCCTTTTTCAACTCATGAGTTATTATCCTTATCTCTCATGACTTTTACGATACGGATGTTGCCAGGAACATAAACAGTTTCCTAACTGTATTGTCTTCATGAGGCTATGGTGGTTTCGCAGCAAGAGAAAAGGACAGCTGTCGATAAAATTGTCGAGCCGGATTCAAGCGGACAGCTCCAGCTTATTCAATTGCTGCAGCGTCATCTTCTGTTGTCTCCGGACATAGAATCTGTTGTACGAAAAATCAAGGAGCTGTTCCCGCGGTATTTCGGCGTCGACTCCGTTACCATCTTATTATATGATCCCACACATGACGTCCTTCTCGACAAGGGATATGCGGGGATTTTCCATGCCAATGAAAAATCGCTCTCGAATCCGCAATCGACAACGTTAAACATTTTCAAAAAATCGTTCCGTGAATGCCTTCCTCTTGCCGTAGAAGATTGCCTCTCATCCGATCTTCTTCCAAAGCAATATTGCATGGATCGCGGTCTGCAGTCGCTGCTTGCAGTTCCTATCGTGATGAAAGACCGGACTTTTGGCGTCCTGAGCCTCGAGTACACATCGTACCAGCACCAATTTGTCAGGCCGGAAATTTCATTCTACATGGTCGTTGCGGAGCTGATTGCGCTTGTCCTTGAAAATATCCGGCAGTTAAACGAGCAAAAGCACTCCCGGGAATTTCTCCATGAGTCGGAAGACAGCTATTTTCGGCTTTTCGAAGCTGTACCGATCGGCCTTTTCCGGGGAACTCCCGACGGCAAGCTTCTTCGCATCAATCCTGCATTGGTTCAAATCCTGGGATATCCGGACAGAGATGCTCTGCTTGCAACCAATGCATTCGATCTCTATCCTAAAAAAGAAGAACTGGAACGCTGGAAAGGAGAAGTTCTCAAGGGTGCGCGCGAGTACGATCTGGAATTGCAGCTTCAGCGTCTGGATGGGACCATAATTTGGGTCCGGCTTAGCTGCAATGCACTGCGCGCTGCCGACGGTACTATTCTCCATTACGATGGAGCCATTGCGGATGTGTCCGAAGAAAAGATTGCAGATTCCCGGATCAAAGAAGCATACCAGGAAAAGGAACTGCTTTTAAAGGAAATTCACCACCGGGTAAAGAACAATTTGCAAATTATTTCGAGCCTTTTAAATCTTCAATCGGATTACCTCCGCGATCCGTACGATGCGGAATTGTTCAAGCAAAGCCAGGCACGCGTTAAAGCGATGGCCCTGCTGCACGAAAAGTTGTACCAGTCCCCCGATTTAGCGAGAATCGATTTTGGGGCATACCTCCATTCACTCGTGGCGCATTTATTCCAGTCGTACCAGACTTCGGCCGTTTCGATCGGATATTCCATCGATGCCGACAATGTTCACTTCGACATCGATACGGCCATTCCCTGCGGATTGATCGTCGGGGAGTTGGTTTCCAACTGCTTGAAACACGCATTTCACGGGCGGACGGAAGGGCATGTGTGGATTTCCGTCGGACATTTTGACGCCCGGACGATTCGCATGAGCGTGGCCGATAACGGCATCGGTATGAAAGAGGCTAACGAAAATGTGAAAAGCGCCGCCCTTGGTTTGGAGCTTGTAAAAACATTATCAGATCAAATTTCTGCAGTGCTCGATATTCAGCGGCAAGAGGGCACTCGAGTAACGTTATTGTTTAAAGGCCGCATCAGGAGGGAAGGTACATAAGATATGGCACAAGCGAAAATATTAATTGTTGAAGATGAAAGCATCGTGGCGCGGGACCTGCAGCGCCGGCTTATTCATTTGGGCTACGATGTTGTCGGAGCCGTACCAAGCGGAGATGAAGCGATAAAAAAAGCCTCGATCCTGCTGCCGGATTTAATCCTAATGGACGTTCGGCTCAAAGGCGACATCGACGGCATTGAAGCGGCAACGGAAATTCGGTTTCGTTACGGTATCCCCTCCATTTACCTGAGCGCTTATGCCGATAACGATACATTGAAACGCGCCAGCGTGACCGAACCCTTCGGTTATATCTTGAAACCGTTCGAGGAGCGTGAACTGCACACGACGATCGAAATGGCATTGTACCGCAACGAGCTCGAACATAAAATAAGGGAAAACGAAACATGGTATGGTACGACTCTCCGCAGTCTCGGTGAGGCCGTCATTGCAACGAATACGAGCGGCATTATAAAATTTATGAATGCCGCTGCCGAGTCTTTGACGGGATGGAGACTGAACGAGGCGCAGGGACAGGATCTCTTTAAAGTTTTTCGAACCCTGGAAGAGTCGGTAAAGGGGAAAATCGTCAATCCTGTCGAGCAGATACTGAAAAGCAAAGTGACGGCAGTTCTTAAAAATCATGCGGTTCTCGTCTCTCGCGACGGAAAGGAATTTCCAATTGATGAAAGTGCCTCGCCGATCAAGGATGAACGGGGAAGCACGGTCGGTGTCGTGCTGGTGTTCCAGGATGTATCGGAGCGCAAACGAACCCAGGAAGCTCTTCGATCATCGCAGGAATATGCGCAAAATATTATCGGCAGTTCGCTGGATATGATCGTTGCGGTGGATCTTGACCGCAACATCATCGAATTCAATAAGGCTGCGGAACTTACGTTCGGGTATAAAAAGGAAGAAGTGCTCGGCAGGCATATCGACATCCTCTATGCCGATCATGAAGTAAGCAGTTCCGTCAACAAAGACACCGAAGTCAATGGACAGGCCATGATGGAGATTTATAATCGGAGGAAAAACGGAGAAGTGTTTCCCGCTCTCCTCTCGTCTGCGGTACTTAAGAACTCCCGCGGTGAAAAAATCGGATTCATGGGAGTTTCACGAGACATCACGGAACTGCGGAGAGCGGAAGCGACTTTAAGAACGGCGCAGGAATATGCTCAGAATATTGTGAACAGTTCGCTTGACATGATTGTTGCCGTCGACAAGGATCAGCGTATTGTCGAATTCAATCGTGCGGCGGAAGAGACGTTCGGCTACACGGCAAAGGAAATCCTCGGCAAATCTATCAGCGTCCTGTATAGCGATCCAAGCGAAGCCGATCGCATTCACACGGCGACAATCAGCAATGGAAAATGCGTCCAGGAGGTGGACAGCTGCCGGAAAAATGGAGAAGTCTTCCCCAGTCTTCTCTCCGCTTCGGTGTTAAAAAATGCCGACGGCAAGGCAATCGGCATGATGGGAGTTTCAAGGGATATTACGGAGGTGAAGCGGGCTCAAGAAGCTTTGCGTGAAAGCGAGGAACGTTATCGTGCTATTGTCGAGCTTATGCCCGATCCCATTGCGATACATATCGCCGGCAAAATCACGTTTGTCAATTCCGCCGCCGTTAAAGCTTTTGCGGCTGAATCCCCCGATGAATTGATCGGCAAAGAACTGGTCGATCTTGTACACCCAGACTACCGGATTACGGTTGCAGAACAAGTGCGGAAGATGCAGGCCTATGAGAAAGTCCCGGTTGTTGAAGAGAAATTCCTGCGGCTGGACGGTACGATCCTTGAAGCCGAGGTTTCCGCCGTTATGTTCGTCTGGCAGGGATCAAAGGCTATACAGGTTATGATGCGCGATCTTGCCGAACGAAAACGGGCGGATCAGGCTGTTCGTGCGTCTGAAACGAAGTATCGCACACTGTTCGAGAATGTTCTCGACGGCATATACCAGACCACCCCGGAAGGGGAAATCCTGACGACCAATCCCGCATTTGCGCAAATGCTCGGGTACGAGTCCGAAGCGGATCTCCTGCTGATTAACGTCGATGAAATTTATGCCGACAGGAACGATCGAAAGTTATTTCTCGAAACCCTTCAAAAAGAAGAACAGATGATCAATGCCGAACTTACGTTGAAACGGAAAGACGGGAAATGCATAACTGCGCTGGAAAATTCCCGCGTTGTCCGCGATAAGTTCGGAGAAGTATTGTTCTATGAAGGAACGATTCGCGATATTACCGAGTTGAAGCTGGCGCAGGTTGCACTGAAGAAGAGCGAAGAGCGTTTCCGGGCGTTTGCCAAATACAGCGTCGAATCGATTTGGGCGATGGAATGTAATCCGCCTCTCGATGTTGACTTGCCGATCGACGCTGCCGTCAAGCAGTTCGTCGACACGGCTTTTATCTCCGAATGCAACGATCTTCTTGCGCGCAATCACGGTTTCCGCGCTGCCGATGAAATGATCGGCACATTGCTTAAAAATATTGCCGGGCATTCGGAAGTACTCGGCATTCGGATGATTAAAGCAATGATCGCTTCCGGATATCGGGTGGAAAATTTAGAGACACATGAGCTGGATAAAGAGGGAAACGACAAATTTTATTTGAACAACATTGCGGGAATTTTTGAGCAGGGAAAAGTAGTCCGTGTGTGGGGTTCGCAGCTGGATATTACGGAACAAAAAAGAAATAAACTGATGAGCAGTGTGGCATACCGGATATCGCTGATCACGGAAACCTCGAAATCCCTGGAGGAGCTCTCGGAAACGGTTCACACGCTTCTGCGTGAAGTGATGCCGGCTAAAAATTTCTCGGTTGCATTGATAGATTCCAAAAATAAAACGACATATCCCTATTACGTCGACGAACTTCATACACCGGAACAATCGTTGAAAATGAATAACAAAGCGCTGGAATATGTCATTCAAGAAGGTCAGGCTCTTTTACTGAATCCGGAACTGATCCTCCGCTGCCAGCAGGAAGAAAAGAAAGATTTTTCAGGGACGGAGTCTCCTCTGTGGCTGGGCGTACCGCTCAAACTTGGAAAAAAAGTCTATGGCGCTCTGGTTGTTCATAATTATTCCACAACGCCGAGTTATAATAATGCCCACCGAATGATTCTGGAATTTATTGCCGGTCAAATTACACGATTTATACATTACCAGCGCTCGATCGAAGATTTGAAGGAAAAAGAAGAATGGTATGAAGACTTCTTTGAAAAAAATACGCTGTCGTCCTTTATTGCCGATAAAGAAGGCTTCCTCTTAAAATGCAATACTGCCTTTGAAGAAAGTTTGCGCGCCGAGATGAAACGAAATATGCCCCCTCCGGCAGGGAAATCGCTCTTTGAATCGGCAAAAGAACGAAAACATTTTTTAGCGCGGTTGGAGCAGGAGAAAAAATTGGAAAATTATGAAATGGATCTCGGTCCCGTAACCGGTACGGCAAAAAAAGAGAAAATGAATATCGTTGGACATTTTAATGATGAAGGAAAGCTCGTAAATTTTTATGGTATCTACTCTCGAAAATAACCGAACAGCATCCTCTCACATATTTCTATGAACATAAATGATAGAAGGAAGCAGCCGCTTGATATCACGATTATGCCGGTCGATCCGTTTCAGCAGTTCAATCTCTGGTATGACGATGTCCGGAGTGCCGACATTCCGAATTCGAATGCAATGGTCATAGCAACTGCCGACGGAGACGGCCGTCCATCGGCACGTATGGTTCTCTTAAAAGAATTCGACCGCAGCGGTTTTGTCTTCTATACGAATTATGAAAGCCGAAAAGCGGCGGAATTGGAACTAAACCCGCACGGATCGATTCTATTCCTCTGGAATGCGCTCGAGCGGCAGGTGCGCATCGAGGGGCGGGTGCAGAAGACGTCGCGCGAAGAGTCCCGGCAATATTTTGCAAAGCGTCCCCGCGAAAGTCAAATCGGTGCCTGGATCTCCCGTCAAAGTTCTATCCTGCCGGACGGCTGCAGCCTTGAAGCCTCCGCTGCCGCTTTAGAAAAAAAGTTCTCCGGCCGGGAAATCCAGTGTCCGGATTTTTGGGGCGGGTACAGGCTTGTTCCTGAAAGCTTTGAATTCTGGCAGGAAAGACCTTACCGTCTTCATGACAGGGTCAAGTACAAAAAGAACGGGGAAACATGGATTATAAACCGGCTGTTTCCGTGAAAGAATTACGTGTATGAATACTTCCGGAAAAAATTTACGTTTTATTCCGCATATCGGCGATTCCCTGGATTCACCGATTCAAGATTTTGAAGATATCACGGCGATGGCGGCGCATGCATGCGGTGTTTCGAGTGCAGTGCTTGTTTTGAAACGGGAAGAAAAATTATTCATGGAAGCACGCTGTCATGCCGATGCCTGCGAAATCGATTCCGGCGATCCGCTCTGGCTTCAGACGATTCAGAACGAACAGGTGTATGACGTCGACGACATAAACGGCGGAACCTGCTCTCGCCCTGGACTATTTACTTCCGGAGGCAAACCTCTTTGCTCCTATGCGGGCTCTTCCCTCAAAGATTCTCAAGGGCGTATCCTCGGAATTCTTGCCGTCTTCGATACCGTTCCGCATTCCTTCTCGGATGATCACAAACAAGTTTTGCTGTGTTTAACCCGGCTGGCTGCTGCACAAATGGAATTGCGCTCCACCCTGTCTCAGGCGCAGAGCATACAGGCACGGATTATGATGCATCAGGGTCCATTGCAAGACCAATCCGATTCTGCCGGCATCATTCACTATGAAACCTCCGCAGAGGGAAACATTACGCTTTGCAATACACCGTGCCTTCAGCTGCTCGGTTATGAAGAAACAGAACTTATCGGTCATCCGTATCTCGATTTTGTCCATCCTGATTTTCGCCGGACTGTGCAGCGCTTCTATTACGGCCAGTTCCTCCGGAGAACTTCGTCGACCTATTACGAACTGCCTCTGATCGCGAAAAACGGCGGCGTTCAATGGCTGGGGCAGAATACCCGCCTGATCGAGGAGGACGGCCGGATCAAAGGATTTTCGATTGCCGGACGCAATATTACGGAAAGGAAAAAATTCGAAACCGCATTACGGGAAGGGCAGCAGCGATTTCAAACGATCGTTGAGAATGCTGCCGAAGGAATTTATATGACCGATCCCGCGACCCGGCGTGTTTTGGATGCCAATACTGCATTTGCCGGGATGCTCGATTACAGCTTGAACGAAATGCAAGGTTTGTCGATTTATGACCTCATGGTCGATTCCCGGGAAAATATCGATCAACATCTGGAAAATATTCATCGGCTGCACATGCCGGTACGCGCTGAGCGGCAATATCGCACGCGCGGAGGCAGAACCGTCGATGTTGAAGCGGCTGTGAGCGTTGTTTTTCTCGACGGCAAGGAAACATTGGTGACCATCGTCCACGATGTCACAGCCCGGAAAAAAGTTGAAGCTGAGCTGCTCGCAAGCGAACAACGATTCCGCGATTTGTTTCGAAAAATTCCTTTGCCCGCATGGGTTTGCGATCTGGTGACTCTTAAATTTATGGAAGTGAACGACCAGGCGTTAAAACATTACGGCTATACGCGCGAAGAATTTTTGAACATGCGCATTACGGATATCCGGCCTCACGATGCAATGTCGCACATGAGGGTCGCAATTGAATTGATTCAGGCGCGCCAATCGACGGAAATGGAGTCGCAGCATCGATGTAAGGATGGACAGATCATTGAAGTAGAAACCTCATGGCATGAATTTCATTTTGGCGGCCGAAAAGCCCTGCTGGTTGTTGCCCGCGATATCACCGATATCAAGCGGACTCAACAGGATGCCCAGAAAGCCAAAGATGCAGCCGAAAAAGCAAATACTGCAAAGAGCGAGTTCCTTTCCAATATGAGCCATGAAATCAGGACGCCCATGAATGGAATCTTAGGAACGATTCAATTGCTTGCCCAGTCCAATTTAACGGCGGATCAGCGGGAGTATCTGGAGACGATCAAAGTAAGCGGTGATGCGCTTTTAAAAATCATCAATGCGATCCTTGATCTCTCACGGCTCGAATCCGGCGCTGTGGAGGCGGAAGTATCGAGTTTGGTTTTTGATCCTTTTATAGAAGAGACATACGAAATCGTCGCTCTGCAGGCTGAGGAAAAAAACCTTGAACTTCATTATTGGATCGATGACGATGTTCCGTCCGTAATACTGACCGATGCAACCAGGCTGCGTCAGGTACTTTTAAATCTAGTAAGCAATGCGGTTAAATTTACAAAAAATGGAGGAGTCCTCGTTGCGGTTACGCGAGGTGCAGAAAAGTCCGGCAAAATGGAACTGTTGTTCTCGGTTAAGGACTCGGGTATAGGAATCGCAGCGGATCAAGTCGACCGGTTGTTCAAACCGTTTTCCCAGGCAGATTCGTCGTCATCCAGAAGATACGGCGGTGCTGGATTGGGACTTGCATTGTCTGCGCGAAGCGTCGAATTGCTTGGCGGAAAAATCTGGCTTGAAAGCAAAGAAGGAACAGGTTCCACATTCCGGTTCAGTGTTCGGACGGGAAATCCTGTCAATATACCCGGCGCACCGTCGAGTGCAGATGAGTTTCTTGGCCGGCGCGTGTTGTTTGCCTCGAATAATCAACTGCAGATTCAAATTATAAAGAGACTGATGGCTTCGTGGGGATGCAGAGTCGATTGTGCCGAGACCGTTCAAAGAGTGCTGGAATGTGCAGCGAAGGAGCCGGTGTATGACTGCTTTGTTCTCGACAATACCGTAGACGGCGTCTCCAGTGAAGCTGTTTTGGAGGATCTGCGGAAAAAAGAAAAACTCAAACAGGCCAAAGCTGTTCTCCTTGTTCCTCATGGCAAGCACACAAATGGCAGCGATGCGGAAACCACGATTTTATTGACCAAACCGCTCCGTCATGCGGAACTTTTTAACGCTCTGAAAAAGCATTTTTCCGCTCCCGCGGACAAGGATATCCAGATGGTTCAAACTCAAGAAGCGCAGAAGCAGCAGGCAGTCGTATCGGATCGCAGGGTGCTCGTTGCAGAAGACAATGTCATTAACCAAAAATTGATATCGCGCATCTTAAAGTCGCTCGGCTATGCATCGGAAATTGCTTCCAACGGCAAGGAGGCGCTTTCCAAAGTGCAAACCGAGCGTTACGACATCGTTTTTATGGATGTCCAGATGCCGGAGATGGACGGATACGAGGCATCCCGGCAAATCCTGCATACGGTTCCAAAAGACCGGAGACCCGTCATTATCGCGATGACTGCATATGCCCTTCAGGGAGACCGCGAACGATGTCTGGAGGCAGGGATGGATGATTATCTGAGCAAACCGATTCTTATCAATGATGTGCGCCGCTGTCTTGAGAAATGGATCGAAATTTTGAATGGAGAAAAGCGATGAGCACGAACGGACAAAATTTTACAACGGAAGAAAATCTTTATAAGCGTTTGGATGAACTTGCATCTGAACTCGATCATGACTTTACAGTGGAAATCTCCCAACTCTACATCCAGGATGCTCCGCTGCAGATCGAAGCAATTGCCGAGGCTCTGAAGGGAAAAAACACAAATGCTTTAATACAATCTGCTCACAAGCTAAAAGGAAGCAGCCTTAATATCGGGGCAGCCTGCCTGGGATCGATATGCCTCCGGCTCGAACAGATGGGCAGATCCGGATTGCCGTATGAAGAAGCCGGCGCTGTTCAGGATCTTAGAACAGAGTTTGATGTTGTCAAGACTCTTTTAGAAGAATATATAAAAAAGGGGAGTTGATTATTGTCTATAACCGCAGCATTTTGCTGAGGAGGTACGAAAAAATAATTCCTCGGCATATGCCTGCCGGTACCTGAGATTGTTCGAAAAATAAAACTGAGTTGATTCTTCCGCATGTGCCGCTTTGCTGCGATTCCGTACAGCGCGATTTTTAGCATTTTGTCTGTTGTCGATTATCGGTCATTTTCCGCCGTTTACCGTTCAAATATTCTCCTTTTTCTTGCTAATCAGGTTTATTTTTTCTACTTTACACGCGTTGTGAATACACGCATAAACATAGCATCTTGCCACAATCCTTCCTTCTCTGGAGTTCCCTATCGGTCCTGTTGATACCAATCGATAAGTAAGCTTTCGCTTTTTTTTGCAGCAGGTGGAAAAGTTTCTGTGAAGCTTAGAAACACAGAATATATTTCTCTTTTGGTGAAAAGAAGGGCATTGTTTTGTGCCGCCGTGTTTTTGCTGACGGTACTCTATGCTCGCAATGTACGGCCGGAAAATCTTCCTGCTGCGGAAGAGAACTATCTGTTCGCGAGCGGCGATACGACATCTAAGGAATCGTCTTTCTCCGGTGTCTTTTCCGCAAGGCATGCGCGTGCTGCGCAGGAACGAGCCTCTTTTTTCAATGCTTTGCGCTCCGCGCAAAACGCATCGGCTGCCCACTTTGACAGCTTGCTCCTGGCCCATCGGGACTCTTCTGCGAGAGTGGCACAATTTATATACGTGCGAAAAGATGAACCGGCCGTTGATCCTTCCTATCATAAAAATATACCGCTCTTCCTCAATGAACCGCTGGCCGTCTATTATAAAGATGAATTGGACTCGACGCGATGGGTCTATCGAATTCGCCGCGTCGTTGACGATATTGATACGCGTATTCCGCTCGATATCCCTCTTGAAGAGTATACCGACCTGCGGATGAAGAAAGCAATTAAAAAAAATTGGGAATCGATTGAGCAATCGTCTGAATCCACGCTGCTAAAACAGGATGCTCTGGCGGGTCTTCTCAGTAAGATGACAAACATAGAAATTCCCATCCCGCAAACCCCCCTCTTCAGTATTTTTGGAAAAAACTATGTACGATTCCAAATTTCAGGCGGAATCGACCTGCATGCAGCTTTTCAAAATGTTAAAAGCGACCTGTATACGACGACGGCCAATCAATCGACGAGTACTCCCGAATTCTCTCAACAGCTGCAGTTCAACTTAAGCGGAGAAGTAGGCGATAAGTTAAAAGTGACCGCGGACTGGAATACGCAGCGTACCTTCGATTACGAGAACCAGATGCACATCAATTATAAGGGTTACGATGACGAAATTATTCAAAGCGTCGAAGCTGGAAACGTTTCGCTGCAGACCAATTCATCTTTTATATCGAGCAGTCAGGCATTGTTCGGTATTAAAATGGGGATGCAGTTCGGACCTTTGAAATTGACGGCCATAGCGAGTCAGAAGAAGGGACAGGTTAAGGAATTGTCGGTCAACAATGGCTCCACTTCGGCAGTGTTCAGTATCCGCCCCAGTGCATATTCTCAGAATCACTATTTTATCGATACAAGTTATATCCGCTTCTATGGCGATTATTATCTTCGTCATCCGCACTTCTCCCATGCGGAAAGACAGGTACAAAACATCGAAGTATGGGTCTCGCGTATAGGGACGGTTTCTACAAAAGAAAGAAAAGTCATTGCGTACATGAGTCAGGACAGTGTCCAACATTATATGGTCAACCGCCCTCCGGCCTCGATGAATTTCAGCGGGAACGGGGACGGAGAAATGGAAGCAGGACCGTTTGTAATGCTGATCAATGGAACGGATTATACGGTCAATTCGGCTCTCGGAATAATATCCTTAAAAACCGCATTACAGACGAGTCAGGCGATAGCAGTAGCATATAACTATGGGCCGGCTGCGTCGTCGACATTGGTCGGCAATTTCGGCTCTACAACAACAGGCGATTCAAGCTGGCTTGTTATGAAACTTGTCCGGCCTAAAAATCTGGCTTCCAACCCGTTTTTAAAAACTGGATGGAAAATGATGCTGAAAAGTCATTATCCGGTCGGCGGAGGCGGCATCACCCAGAACAGTTTTTCTATGACGATTCAATATCAGGCATCGGGGCAAACTCCGACCGAGAATGTTCTTCCGCAAAATATTGGCGTTATGACGATGCTCGGTATGGATCAGTTTACGGGCACGATCAACAGCCCCACCGGACCCGACAAAGTTTTTGATTACGACCATGACTATACCGTCGATGAAGCCCGCGGGGAAATCATTTTCCCGACCGTTCAGCCGTTCGACAGGTCTTCAATAAAAACATTTTTAGTGTCTCCCGGCGGAATAACTGACACGATAGTCGCTGGTCAATATGCTGATTCTCTAAATTTCAATAATCTTTACGATACGACTTCTTCCGCAGCCGATGTAGACCCGCGAAGCCGTTATACTATTACGGGAACGGCTACATCAAGCGTTCAATCGCAGTACAGCATCGGCACAAACATTATCGAGGGCAGTGTTGTTGTGACGGTCGACGGCCAGCCTGCTGTTTTAAATACCGATTATACGGTCGATTATGTCTCCGGCACGGTTACAATTAGGAACTCGGCTTTTCTCGTAGGGGGACGAAATGTTCAAATCAAATATGAAGCAAACGACCTTTTCCAGCTTGCATCGAAAACTCTTCTCGGCGTACGCGGAGAATTTGCCGTCGACCGCAATACGACGCTTGGCTTTACCGTTATGAACTTGAATGAACAGTCGCTGACTGATAAAGTGCGTCTGGGGGATGAACCGACAAATAATACGATTTACGGTTTGAATGCAAGCACGAATTTTGATGCCCCCTTTTTAACAAAAGCGCTGAACTGGCTCCCGGGAATCCATACGATCGAAAAATCACAGATCTCGCTAAGGGGAGAATACGCCTACATGTCTCCCGATCCGAATACCCGGACAAGTCCCCTCCCTGAAGACGGCGGAAAGAGCGTTGCCTATATCGACGATTTTGAAGGAACTCTTCAAACAATGCCGATCAGCCTTGCTTACACTTCGTGGAAAGAAGCTGCCCCGCCGTTTTATAGCTCAATGATCGATACGGCTTTTGTCGTAGATCCGGTCACTAAAATTATCCCCACAGCTCCGTCAAATACAATAATGGGGGATTCGGCAAAAATGGAATATAAGGCTCATACGACCTGGTTCACTATAGCTACAAGTGATGTTCAGTCTACGGATATTTGGGGACAAAGAAAAAGCGTTATATCCGGCCAAAGTCAGGTCACGGTTCTCAATATGTATTTCGATCCGAGCAGACGCGGAACATATAATTATTCGGAGAATTTGTATACCAAATTATTCCCGAATCCGACAAAAGCATGGGGCGGAGCGCAGCTTGTTCTGGGATCGTCAACGACGAACCTCTCCGATCAAAATATCAATTACATCCAAATGTGGGTGAAAATAGTCGGGGGGCAGCCCACTGTAAAGCTCAATATCGATCTCGGCTATATCAGTGAAAATTCTTTTCCGGACGGCGATTCTTTGAACACGGAAGACGGTCTGTCTAATCACGGGCATCCGACCGGCGTTATGCATCCGGAAGAGGATATGGGTATCGATGGAATGTGGGATAAAGATGAAAAAGGAAAATATTTTGCCTTTGTCGATTCTGCTGATGCACATGGCAATCATGAATATGATAACGACCCGTCAGGCGACGATTGGAAAGCGCCGCCAACGAGCATAGGTTCGCTTGACACGGGGAATGCAACACAATTTGACGGATGCAATGGCGTAGAGGGCAATTATGCCAGCGAGCTTGGAGCGCGCTTTCCCGATACGGAAGACTTAAACGGCGATGGTTTCAGCACACTGAATTCATATTTTGAGTATGAATTGCCGCTGGATACGAATAATGCCGTCTTCACGAATTATACGACAGGACAGGGGGAAAACGGCTGGCATCAAATCAGCATTCCACTTAAAGATTTTACGCGCCAGATCGGGACCCCGTCGCTTACCGATATTCAGGGCATGCGTGTCTGGATGACCGGAGCAAGCGGCAAAGTCCTGGTCCGCATGACGAATTTTTATCTTGTCGGCAACCAATGGAGAGCCGAAATATCGGACGATACGACGATGCAGGTGAGCGCGATAAACTATGAAGACAATCCGAACTATAATAATCCCTTCGTTCCGCGCATACAGGATCCGACGCAAACGACCCAGAAAGTTCTCGAGAACGAACAGTCTCTTGATCTCATTGTAAGTGGACTCAAGCAGAAAGACTCCAGAAGAGCGGTTAAATTGTTCGGTGCGCGTCCGATCAATCTTCTGAATTATCATACGATGAAAATGCTGCTTCACGGCGATACGGGAGAAGTTTCCAAAGGGTACAAAGCTTTTATATTCAACGATACCTCGGATTATGATGTACGGATAAGTTTCCGTTTCGGAACGGATTCTGCAAATTATTACGAATACAGCGCTCCGCTGAGACCGGGTTGGGATCCTGTCAATAACGATATGATCATTCATTTTGCAGATCTTGCCTCGTTAAAGGCATTGCGCGACACTAACGAGGATGTTCACAACAATGTACCAAACGGACCTCCAGGCTCGAAATATCTCATCAAAGGATTCCCGACATTGACTGCCATCCAGTATCTGGCTATCGAAGTCAAGAACGCTTCGGATTCTTTTAAACACCCCGGGAAAACCATTAATGGCGAAGTGTGGGCGGATGAACTGCGCCTGACCGATGTGGACAATACACCGGGTTCGGCCTATAAGATTGACGCAAGCATCAAGCTTGCAGATGTTGCAACAATCGGTTTTTCGCTTTCGCATATAGGCCCGACGTTCCATGCGCTGGAAGACCAATTCGGCAACCATACGGACATGCTCACCTGGAGTCTTTCTTCGACGATCAACTTTGATAAATTTTTACCTGAGAGCTGGACAGGCACGCAGCTTGCCCTGACGTATTCGCATTCGGAAGATTATCAAAGGCCGCAGTATGTTCCGGGATCAGATGTTTTGGTAGACCAGGCAGCGCAGCAGGTTGCCGCTGCGATTGCAAGGGGAGATTCCGTGACCAGCAAACCGGACGATATTCGTCTTGCTGCGCAGACACTGACCGTAAGGGATAGTTATGCTCTTCCTTCGCTCCGGTTCAATATCCCGTTGGATACGTGGCTTATCACAAAGACGATCAATCAAATGGTGTTCGGATATTCGTACAGCTCCACGTTTCAGAGGTCGCCGACCGTTGAATGGTCGAAGTCCTGGACATGGGAAGCGCACATGTCGTATGTCATCCAGTTTTCCCAAACGAATTATTTTAAGCCGTTCCACTGGCTCGGAAAATTTTTCATAACAAGTATCTGGCAGGATCTCACGATTTATTTCACACCGAGGGAAATAAACACGTCGGTATCATTCAACCGGAGCCAATCGCAAAGCCAGACCCGTTATCAGACTTTACCTAACCCGCTTAATTTTAATCTCACGGCATCGCGGTCTTTGAATTTTACGTGGCAATGGTTTGAAGGCAGGTATCTTGATCTGGGCACGAATTATCAGGTCAATATCGGCAGTAATCTCATTGATCTTGAGTCGGATCGGTTCGGGAATCCGCGGTCATTCTATGATATCTTAAAAGATATGTTCCTGACCGATCGGCTTGTCGATTTCGGCGTTGATCAAAATTATTCTCAGAGCATAACATTCAATCCTCAGATTAAAATTCCCAATACTTCGTTTCTGGGAAAGCTTATCCGGCCTTCTCTGCAGTACACAACTCAGTACAGCTGGTCCGACAATATCAGTTCCGGCGCACTGGGGAAAAGTGCGTCTACGAACAGTTCGTTTCGTTTTTCTCTGGATGTCGACTTGCACACTATCAGCGAAGCTCTCTGGTCGCCGGACGCAACGCCGTCTTCCATGCCGAAAGATACGACCCGCAGCCGCGGATTGAAGAAGGCTTCGCAGCAGCTTTCATCGCTGACCAAATTTCTTTTTAAAGACATACTCTTCGATTTCGACAAGGTTTCGATCAGCTTTACCGATGGGAACAATATTCAAAATACTGGTGTCACGGGAGGAACCGGATTTTCAAATATTTTTGCGCGTGTCCCGATTTTCCAATCATCTTTGCCGGAGAACGGTCCATCGCTTCTCTATCAGCTCGGTTTGTCTTCGGATCCCAACGGGAGAGTTGTGCTCGGTACAAAAAATACATTCCCGTTCTTTGCCGGATACACTATTCCTGGATTGCGAGCGGGATCGGATTCCACCGGACAGGTGCAATTCTCGGACGTCTTTTCTCAGAACAATACGATTTCGATGGCTACGGGCAGGACTCTCTGGGAAGGAGCCCGGGTCGATTTGAATTGGAATTACAGCTGGTCGTACAACGCAAATCAAATAGTGATGCCCGATTCATTTGGACGGATCCAGGACGCGTTTACCAGCAGGACGATCAGCGGAACCTTTCAGCGCTCGTTCCTCTTTTTTCCCGATGTGTTTATATTTAAAATTTTCAATACAAACATAGGAAATGTCGATAAAAAATTTGAAGCGTTAAAAAGCGATGCGACATTCACAGATGATTATAAACGGCTTTCGACGGCATTCCAGCAGGGATTTGAAGCTTTTCCGTTTCTGACACAGCTCCTCGGGTCGATGCTGCCGCGTGTGAATTGGTCGTTTCATTGGAGCGGCCTGGAAAAATTTTCTCTGTTTAAGTCGTTTGCATCCAGCATCTCGCTGGAACATGCGTATACTTCGAATTACAGGGAACAATGGAATACGCAAACAACGGGACCTGAAGTCGTATCAAGTGAGGGCGTTTCCTATGCGTTCTCTCCGCTCATCGGAGTGAATATCGATTTTAAAGGTTTGGGCAAGGGTACGATGAGCGCAAATTGCCGTTACAGCACCGGTACCACATTCGATCTGACACCATCGAGTTTGAACGCGACTGAAACCGATCAATCGGATATTACCGCGATCATTTCGTACCGCCAGCAGGGATTCAATCTTCCGCTTTTCGGAATATCACTTTCGAATGATGTGGAGGGAAGCATGTCATACTCCGTAAGCAATAGCTCCAGCGTTTTATACAGCTTCCAACCCTTTACTGCCGGCGGGACTCCGTTAAGCGGCATGATCCGGACGACTGTTGTACCGAGTATCAAATATACGCTCAGTTCGCGCATCACCGCCAAAATCTATTACAGCTATACACGGATTGCACCGACATCGAGCGGATCGAACGTGACGGGCAGTACGTCCAACGAGGGGGGGCTTGATGTGCATATCGCCATCCAGTGAGGAACATGGACGGAGAAGAGTTTGCTTCTCCTTCCTTTAATCGATACTTTAAAAATTATGGAAAAAACAAAAAGAATATTATGGGTGGACGATGAAATCGACATGCTTCGTCCGCACATTCGAATTCTGGAACAAAAGGGATACGAAGTCGAAACGGCGACCAACGGCGACGACGCAATAGAACTCGTCCGGGTGAAACATTTCGATCTTGTCTTTCTCGATGAAATGATGCCCGGAATCGGAGGACTGCAGACGCTCGGCGCCCTGAAGGACCTGAAACCCTCGCTTCCGATCGTTATGGTGACCAAGAATGAAGCGGAGAGCTTGATGGAAGAAGCCATCGGCGGAAAGATCACGGACTACCTGACAAAGCCAGTTAATCCGAGTCAGATTCTTCTTGCATGCAAAAAAATATTCGAATCGAAACAAATCGGCGATAAGCATGTTTCTCGAAATTATGTCGAAGAATTTCAGGCGATCAGCAGCGTGCTGTATAATCCCTTAAATCAGAAAGAATGGATCGACATCTATAAAAAAATGACGGAATGGGACATGGAACTCGATGCACATGCAGATCTTGGCTTGCGCCAGACGCTGCTTGATCAGAGGCGCGAGGCCAATGCGAAATTTGCAAAATATGTAGAGAGTTCCTATAGGAAATGGATCGAACAGCCCAATCGTGAGATCGCTCTCTCACCCGATGTTGCCGGGCGATTTGTATTTCCGGAAATAAACGCTTCCACATCGCTCTTTTTTATCGTTGTCGATTGTCTTCGGTACGACCAGTGGCTGGTGATGGAGCAAATGCTCTCCGAATATTTTACGTTCGAGAAAAATTTCTATTTCAGCATCCTTCCGACGGCAACGCCGTATTCGCGAAATGCTATTTTCAGCGGATTGTTCCCTTCGGAACTTCAAAAACGATTTCCCGAGATCTGGCAGGACGGGGAAGACGATGAAAGCAGCCGCAACAGGAATGAGCATGAATTGCTGAACCGGCTTCTTGAACGAAAATATACAAAATCCAAAGTGGAAGCACGATATGTTAAAATTCTGGATGCGGAATTCGGGAAACAGATTGAATCGAATATCCTTTCGTACCTTCCCAACCGGTTAACCGCCATCGTCGTCAATTTTATCGATATGCTGGCGCATGGACGGTCCGATTCTCCTCTTCTCAAAGAAATTGCTCCGGATGAAGCCGCCTATCGAACGCTCACCCGGTCGTGGTTTCAACATTCGTCGCTTTTCGGCATGTTGAAAACGCTGAGCCGGCAAAGAAATGTCAAAATCATTCTGACAACCGATCACGGCAGTGTGCGCTGTCTGCGCGGTGCAAAAGTTCTGGGTGACCGCGAAGCCTCGGCAAATCTGCGGTTCAAGTACGGACGCAATCTGAAGGTAGACGAAAAGAATGCCTTCATTATGAAAAATCCTTCAGAGTATAACCTTCCAAAGGACAGCGTGACGACAAACTATATCATTGCGAAAGAAGATTATTATTTCGTTTACCCGACGGAGTATCATAAGTATTTGAATTACTACCGGGATAGTTTTCAGCACGGGGGAATCTCTCTGGAAGAGATGATTCTGCCGATCGTAAAGATGGAACCCAAGTGATCGTCGAGGAAGCGACCCAATCGGTGCAGGAGACGATTGCAGTTGCACAAACGTTTGCGCGTCTGTTGCGACGCGGCGATATCGTCGCTCTTTACGGCGACCTGGGAAGCGGTAAAACACAGTTTGTCAAAGGAGCCTGCAAAGCGCTGCATGCAGCAGCCTCTGTTGTTAGTCCGACGTTCGTGATCCTCCATCGGTACGAAGGCCGTGACTCTGCGGGTAAGGAATTGCTGATTTACCATGTGGACCTGTACCGTATTCAATCACCGAACGAGATCTACGACCTTGGATATGAAGAATTTTTCGGTGGTGAAGGCATCACCTTTGTCGAATGGGCGGATAAGCTGGGAGCGCTTCTGCCGAAACGCCGTTATGAAGTGCATTGTGCGTACGGCGAAAAGGAAAACGATCGCACAATCAGGATCGAGTTGATTGAGGAATAATTTGTGGCGATATTAGGTATTGAAACGTCTACAGCAGTTTGTTCGGTGGGTATAGTCGATGACGATGGCGGCATAAAAGAGCGTTCACTCATCGAATCGCATATTCATTCGGAAAAGCTTTTAACTCTCATCGATGAAGTTTGCGGCGGCTCCTTCAAATCGCTGCAGGGTGTTGCAGTGTCAATCGGGCCCGGTTCCTTTACAGGCCTGCGGATCGGACTGAGTACGGCAAAAGGGCTGTGCTGCGGCCTGGGTATACCGCTTGCGGCGGTTCCTACATTTCAGGCAATTGCCCGGTGTGCCGCACGGAAAAAGGGACTTCATTCTCTTGTAATTTGTCTCGATGCCAAGCAGGGCGAATATTATGCGGCATCCTGGCGCGAAGAAGCAGGAGGAAAAGAACAGGAGTGTGCTGTGCAGATTCTTGCAATGCCGGATGTCGTGCGGATGATCTACGATGCTGATTTGCTCGTGACTGATTGTACGGATGCGGTGCAAAAGGCCGATGCGTCTCTTCAAGGCGAAGATGTGCATCAATTCTGCAGCGGTGCAATGGTTGCCGAGCTGGGCAGGGACATGCTGGAGAGCGGCCGGGGCGCCGATTCGGCTTCATGTGAACCGCTGTACTTAAAAGATTTTATCGTTCGGGTGCAGCCGAAAATATAAAGGAAAAACTCTCTCCGCGCGAGGGGGGGGTGATTCACCCCGCCCGGCAGGGGAAACGGTTTGAAGAATGTGAGGAGATTCTTATGGCGTGGTTTAAACGGTCAAAAGAAAATATTTCTTCCGACGGTCAAAAGAAAGATATCCCGGACGGCATGTGGACGAAATGTGACGGCTGCGGAGAAATTATACATAAAAAGCAGCTGGAGCAGAATTATTTTACGTGCGCCAAATGCAGCTATCATTTTCGGATCGGAAGCAAAGAGTATTTTGAAATTCTTTTGGATCACGGGACATTCAAAGAGACGGAGAAAAGAATGCGATCCCTGGATCCTCTCAAATTCGTAGATACGAAGCCGTATGCAAAGCGTATCGACGAGTCGATAAAGAAAACAGGTTTGCATGACGCTGTTCGAACGGGAGAGGGAGAAATGAACGGTCTTCCTCTTGTCATTGCGTGTATGGATTTTTCCTTTATCGGCGGGAGTATGGGATCGGTCGTCGGTGAAAAAATTTCCCGTGCGGCCGATCTGGCGCGAAAAAAGAAAAAACCGCTGCTCGTGATTTCCTCGAGCGGAGGCGCGAGGATGCAGGAAGCGGCTCTTTCACTCATGCAGATGGCGAAGACAAGCGCAAAAATTGCGCAGTTATCCGATGCCGGAATACCGTATATCGCCGTTCTTGCCGATCCCACTGCGGGCGGTGTCACGGCAAGTTTTGCCATGCTGGGGGATGTTCAAATCGCAGAGCCATCGGCATTTATCGGTTTTGCGGGCCCGCGCGTCATTAAGCAGACGATCGGCAAGGACCTGCCGAAAGGATTTCAACGATCGGAATTTCTGCTGGAAAAGGGATTCCTTGATATGGTGGTGCATCGAAAAGAATTGAAACAGACTATAACAAAAGTTTTACAGCATCTGAATCCGTAAGGTTCCTATTGTGGCTCTTCAAGTTTTTCGCTCAACTCTGGACATGCATAAGGCATGCGAACAATTACACATGTCACGCAAGCGGATCGGGCTTGTACCGACCATGGGATATCTGCATGCGGGACACGTCAGCCTTTTCAGGTATGCACGTGCGCATGCCGATATCGCTGCAGCGACAATTTTTGTCAATCCTGCCCAATTCGGTCCTAACGAAGATTTCAAGCGCTATCCGCGCGACTTTGAGCATGACTGTTCTCTTGCCGAAGAAGCGGGCGTCGACATTGTTTTTGCCCCGGCCGATGAGGAAATGTATGCTCCGGGGTACGCCAGTTATGTCGAAGTAGAACATGTCTCGAAAATCTTCGAAGGCGCCTTCCGTCCGACCCATTTCCGCGGCGTTACGACCATTGTAGCAAAATTATTTAATATCGTAAGGCCGCAGACGGCTGTCTTCGGCCAAAAAGATGCGCAGCAGGTTTTTCTTTTAAAAAAAATGGCGCTCGATTTAAACTTCAACATAGAAATTCTGGTCGTCCCTATTGTCAGGGAAACCGACGGCCTGGCAATGAGTTCGCGCAATGTCTATCTGTCAAACACGGAACGGCAGCAGGCGCTTGTTCTTTCGCAGGCGCTTTTTCAGGCACAAAAGCGTGTACAGGAAGGCGAGCGGCGCTGCGGTGTGATTTTGGATGAAATGAAAAATATCGTTCTCTCCGGCCGGCCTGCGCAGATAGATTATATAGCATGCGTCGATCCTGCAACGTTTGAAATTCTAGAGAATGCGTTAAAACCGCAGATTCTTTTTCTCCTTGCGGTGCGTTTCGGGCCGACGCGCCTTATCGATAACATCCTTATCTCACTCTAAGAATAAAAATGACATCTCATCCTGCGAACAATAAGCTCTACACAATTATTATGGCTGCGGGAAAGGGAACCCGCATGAAAGATCCCGGCAAGGCAAAAGTAATGTATGAAGTTTTGGGAAAGCCTATGATTCACTATGTGCTGGATGTCGCATTTGCCGTACAATCGCACCGTGTTCTTGCCGTCGTTGGCTACCAGCGCGACGTTGTTTCTGCATACATTGGACGTTCCCATCCCAAAACGGAAATTGTCGTTCAGGCGGAACAGCTTGGCACAGGGCATGCAATTATGCAAACGCAGGACGTTCTGTCCGGGCATGACGGCAGCGTCGTTATTCTTTCCGGCGATGTGCCGCTCCTGACAGCACACACGATACAGGGTTTGATCGACAATCATCGGGAGTCTCAAGCTTTAGCTACGATCTTGAGCGCGCGATACGACGACCCGGCGGGGTACGGCAGAATTATCAGGAATCCCGATGGCTCCGTAAAAAAAATTGTCGAGCATAAGGATGCAACGGCAGAAGAAAAAGCCGTCCATGAGATCAATTCCGGCATTTACATTTTTGATTGCCGGAAATTGTTCGAGGCGCTCAAGACTCTTCGGCCCAATAATATACAGAAGGAATATTACCTGACCGATGTCTTTGAATATTTTTGGAAAAAGCATTGGATTGTAAACGCTCTTCCGGCGGAACATCCGGATGAAATTCAGGGTGTCAATACGGTCGAGCAGCTGGAAGAAGTCCGTAAGGTTCTGCTTTCCAGATTATAACGTCTCTCCGGCAGAAAGGATACAACAATGTCAGCCATTCTTCGACACTTTTGGGAAAAGCATCCGATCGTATCGATTCTACTCATTGCTCTGCTGCCGAGGCTTATTGCCGCATTCTTTTCCAAAGGATACGGTATGCACGACGATCATTTCGGGCCTATCGAACAGCCGTTCATCATCATGCATGACCACTCTTATTGGGACGACCGGTCAGGCGTACACGGGCACAGCATCGTCTATCCCGCTCTGCATTTTGTTCTTTTCAAGGGAATGCAGGCGGTGGGCATGCAGGACCCGCAGGACAAAATGCTGGTCGTGCGCCTGCTTCATGCATTGTATTCGCTGCTGGTTGTTTACTTCGGTTTTCGCACAGCTGAACAACTCTCATCGCGCGAAACGGCAAAAAAAGCGGGATTGCTGCTCGCCCTTTTTTGGCCTCTGCCGTTTATCAGCGTACATAATCTCATCGAAGTTGTTTGTATTCCGCCGATGATGGCTGGATTATATTACACTCTGCGCTCGGAAGAAAAAAGAAAATTCGCATTCTACGCAGGGCTTTGTTTCGGTCTTGCGTTCGTGTTTCGGTACCAGACATTAATCGTTGCCGGCACTGCCGGATTGATTTTACTTTTCCGAAAACAGTGGAAGGAAGCGCTGCTGGTAGCGGCGGGATCTATACTCTGTGCTTCTGTGATTCAGGGTTCCGCAGATATCTTTGCCTGGGGCTATCCTTTTGCATCAGTCATCGAATATTTCAGGTATAATTCGATGCATAGCATGGATTATACGGTCGGTCCCTGGTACAATTATACACTGCTGCTTCTGGGAGCCTTTATTCCTCCGATGAGTTTTTTCCTTTTCTACGGATGGCTGAAAAACTGGAGAAAGACATCGATTGTTTTCTTTTCCACTATGGCATTCTTTGTTTTTCTCTCATCGTTTCCGAATAAACAGGAACGGTTTGTTTTTTCGGTCGTGCCGCCGATTTTTCTTCTCAGTGTTATCGGATGGATGGAGTACACTGCGGTTTCGGATTTCTGGAGGAAGCACCGCACTGCGGTACGGTCGTTGTGGATATGGTTCTGGATTATGAATTTTATCCTCTTGATACCGTTTTCTCTTTATTATTCAAAGAGGTCGCGCTGTGAATCGATGTATTATTTTTATGGAAAAAAAATTACGGGACTTGTGCTGGTTGGAGGCAGTGTCGGAACCATTCAGCCGCCGCAGTTCTATTCAGATCAGTATATGGAAAATCTTTTTCAGATCGAAAGCGAGACGGACATTCAGCGGGTTGCACAGCAATTACGGTCCGCAGCGGTGCAGCCCAATTATGCGATATTCTTCGGGATCGAAGATATCGATGCGCGTCATTCCCGATTAGAAAACGCTCTGGGCAGAAAGCTTGCTTTTGAAAAGCAGATCGATCCGAGCTTTCTGGACGAAGTTTTTTACCGGTTAAATCCGAAACACAATAAAAATCAATCGGCTTTCATTTACAGAATGGAACGATAGTCCTGCATCTTCATGATATGCAGCCAGCCGGTGTGAGACATACGGCTCTATGACATAAAAAGACAGCCCGGAACGGGCATTGATAACGGGAAATTGTTTTTTTATCTTTAATAAGAATGAAATTCGGAGAGCTGGCAGAGCGGTCGCCGCATACTTTCCGAGGGAATCCCTGCGGGACGGGATGTCCCGTTGGGAGAATCGGCGGTCTTATCTTGACGGCTTTACCTGTGTTCAAATTCTAACAGTGGAAGCAGATGCCATTCGTCTATATCTTAAAAAGTATAAAAGATGGCAGATATTACTATGGAAGCACGAAGGATCTTATCCGGCGTTTAAAAGCACATAACGCGGGCAAGGTGAAATCGACGAAAAGCAGAAGACCGCTTGTTTTACATTACTTTGAAGAGTATGAGGTTATGAATGGCGCGAGGAAGCGAGAGATCTCTTTCAAGAAGATAGGCGGTTATAACTGGTTGAAGAAGGAAGGAATTATTTAGAAAATTCGGAGAGCTGGCAGAGCGGTCGAATGCGGCGGTCTTGAAAACCGTTGTAGCCTTATGGCT
>PMML01000032.1:38669-66498 GCA_003162695.1 Ignavibacteriota bacterium
CAAAAACCGTTGCAGCCTTATGGCTGCCGGGGGTTCGAATCCCTCGCTCTCCGCTCGACTACGTTCCATCAAAAAAGCGGCGGCGTTTTGTCGAGCAAGGAACTATTCTGCAAGTTTTTTAATTTTCAATATTTTATCAAAATATACATTCGATGAGCAGTCAAATCGTGTTCGCCTTGAAAGTATCGTTGCCTGCCGATTATTTTTTAGAAGAGCAAAGACCGTTGCTCTCCTTTTAAGCCGCAGGGTATCTCCAAGAGCCTCCATTCGCAGCTTCCAAAGCAGCCTGAATAGTCTCTCTTACTTCGGCTGAGGTCGATGGATCAGAAAGCCGAACAGGTTTCTAAAAATATTTTTCTGAAAACTGTTTGGTTCTCTATGGGAAATCGATTTTCCGGTTCTTTAATTGGAAAATCATTGATCCTCAATGAGAGATATTGATCGAAGGAGCAGCAGTATCTATGAAATCGGTGAAATGACGGCAGAGACTGATAATGACCGCTATTTGACGTTTGAATCCAATTCGTTTTTCCAATCTACCAGCTCCATGACTAAATCTGCGGAAGTCTTTGCAAAAGCGCCTCTTAGAAATGTCATGTTTTCCTGAGCTTCTGTTTTCCTGCCGGTTGAGGCAAGGCGTAATATGACGGCGGCTTCATTGTGGAAGGCGGCGTGAAGCATCTGAACAGTTCTATAGTGCGATGACGCACGATCACTCGCGCCGAGACTATAAAGCCATTTGCCAAAGTCGCAGAGATTATCAGAATTGATTTTCTCGGGTGTAAATTCAGGGTTGCCTGTGTTTATGGCTAGGGCAAGTCGGATTTTCCAGGCAGTGTGCGCTACGATGGCTTTGTTAATTGCGGTAGAATTCATGCGGCTTCTCTTTGAGATAGATGTAAAATAATTTCACATCTCATGCTTCAACTCGCTGAGTGTTCTCCAGGCAATGTATATATTTATGTGATGCATTGTCAAGAAAATACCTCACTGAATCAAAAAAATCCATGACGCAAGACCGTACGCCAAGTGTGCGCAAGTCCACTCACGCAGCAGCATGCCAACAATTACTGTTTTTTTACCGTTTCAGGATCGACCTGAAATGCGGTCGTATGTTCGATAGTGAAACGCGCCGACAAATCCAATCACTTTAATATGGTTCCGGTCGTTATGGCTGCCGGTGCGTTCGTTCAATACGGATAGAAAATATAAAACATCAGCGACAATCCGGCCAGTACCCACAAGCCGGGATGTAATTCCTTTGCTTTGTGATTCAGTACTTTGAACAACGGATAGAGAACGAATCCGGCCGTCATTCCAATTCCGATATTATATGTAAAACTCATAAGTGTGATCACACAAAAAGCCGGAATAGCTTCCGACAGATCGTCAAAAGGAAGTTTTGATACCGGGGCAATCATAAGTACGCCGACGATTATAAGAGATGGGCCGTACGCAAAACCGGGAATAACGGTTAAAAACGGCGCAAAGAAAAGTGCACAGAGGAAAAGGATTGCCGTAATGACAGCCGTCAAACCGGATCTGCCGCCGGCTGCAATTCCCGTCGCCGATTCGATGTATGCGCCTGTGGTTGTTGTTCCGAGCAGTGAGGCGATGGTCGTCGCCGCCGCATCTACCAACATCGGTTTTTCAATTCCCGGAAGGTTTCCATTCTCATCCAGCATATCGGCTTTGTAGCCGAGCGCTATCAGGGTTCCAAGCGTATCTATAAAAGCCATGACGAACACCGTCAGCACAACGGAGAACATTCCCCAGCTGAGCACGCCGGTAATATCAAGTTGAAAAAAAATGGGTGAAAGGGAAGGCGGCAGACTGAACCATTGTGCAGGCAGCGGAATCAATCGGATAATGAAACCGAGCACGGTAACGGCCAATATGCCGATCAGCATTGCGCCGTTCACACGTTTCAACATTAAAAAGCCGATCAGTAAAAATCCGAATATTGCAAGCATGATCTCCGGCCTATGAAAGTTTCCCGCATGAACCGGTGCACCCGGGACTCCGAGCTGAACGATGCCTGTTTCGTTCAAACCGATGAATGCAAGGAACAATCCGATACCTACCGTAAAAGAAATTTTGAGCGATTGGGGAATCGCTTCAGCAAGCCAGCCGCGGATTTTTAAGAGTGTAAGGATCGTGAACAATACTCCGCTTATAAAGATAGCACCCAGCGCCGTTTGCCATGTATAGCCCATCACTTTGACCACCGTAAATGCGATGAAAGCATTTTCTCCCATATATGGCGCTATCGCAAACGGGCGTCTGGCATACAATCCCATGAGAAGGGTTCCAAAGAATGCACTGAGAATCGTAGCCGCCATAGACGCGCCGAACGGCATGCCTGCAGCTTCTAATATTTTAGGGTTGACGACGATAATGTATGCCATCGTCACAAAGATCGTTATGCCTGCTGTAATTTCGCGGCGGATCGTTGTGCCCAGTTTTTCCAAATCGAAGTAATTGAGTATTATATTTTTCATTACCCTGCCTGAATATTAATTATACGAGCAATCCATGCGTGTATCAAAATAAACCGTCTTATCAAGAATTTATCCCTGACGAAACAAGATAAGCAAAATTATAAAAAAAGAACTCGAATCGGAAGCAAAAACAACTCCTTTAAATTTGTTCCAGGGTTGCAGACCATACCTGTTCGCGCGGCTTTTCGTAAAAGCAGGTTCGCTTCGGTTTTGTCCGTGGAAAATGGTCTGAGATCGTTTCCTTGTTGTTTACCCAAACGATAACTTCTCTTTCTTTGAAATGTAAACGTCGATTTTACTGCGGATGCCGCAATATCCATTTGCGAAAGATGAAGAGCGCACAGACTGCAAAAGGGATTTCGAAAAATGATGAGACACTATGCAATTTTAGGATAACAATCATTATATTTATACGTTTAATATATACAATGCGTTGAGCGGCTAATCGAAACGCAATCAACAAACCTGCTGCAGTTCGGCTCTGCTCGCTGCAGTCCAATGGAAAGGAAGTATATATGAAAACATTCATTGGAATTATGCTCATCGCTGGAGCCTTGATCGTTACGGTTCCGGCAAAAGCACAATTACACGTCGGGTTGGGAATCAATATCGGACCTCCCGCGCCCCGAACTGAAACGGTCAAAATTGCACCTTCCCCGGATCATGTCTGGGTGGCGGGTTATTATCGTTGGCATCCGAAACGCCACGTGTATATATGGCAGCCGGGACGCTGGGAAAAACCGCCGCGCCCTCATCAAGCATGGATAATGGGACATTGGGAACAGCGGAATCATGAATGGGTCTATTTTGAAGGACACTGGGAAAAGGAACGGCATCGAAGGAAATAAGGCTTCGGAAAATTTTCAGTCCCGGGGAAGGATGAGAAAGATTCCTTCCCCTTTTTTGATGACCCAACAGAATATGGATTTTTAGTCCTGAGACAATAACCGGTGTTGAGGAATTCCTGGTTGTCGGAGAGAATACATAGGCTGTTTCAATGAATGAGTATACATTATCTCAATGAATAACACTGTCCGTATTGTTAAAAACTGGCTGCCGGATATTCTATGGATCTGTTGTATCTATTTTTTGTCCACAAGGTCCTTTTCAGCAGACAACACGTATCGAATTCTTGCGCCGGTGCTTCGATTCTTCATGCCTCATATATCTGCGGCTGAAATCTTTACTATCCATTTTCTTGTCCGAAAAGCAGCACATGTGACCGAGTATTGCGTCGGAAGTTTTCTGCTGTTTCATTCTTTTCGCAAGACAATGCGGCTTGAGAGACCCTGGCTATGGGTATTATATTCATTAGTTATTATCCTCGTTATAGCGGCAACAGACGAATATCATCAATCATTTGTCGCATCCCGGACCTCCTCCATTATTGATGTCGGATATGATTTGCTGGGCGGATTACTCGGGCAGGGAGTGTGCATGATGCTTTACAAATTACAAGGCAGCCGGAAAAAAGAATCTGATATCCATCAAGATTGTTAGCCTGAACAAAAATATATTTACGATTCAACAACCCCTCAACCTTTTCTATAATATTCTGTTTTTGCCCGGTTGTTATTACTCAGCGAGATGATTGAAGGATCAAAATCCTCCTGTAAAAGAGGAAAATTAACTNNTCCAACTCCCTTTTGTTCAAAAGAGGGATAAAGGGGGATTGAAAACCGAATAAAAAAACAATTGTTTCAAAATACACTGAGCACTTACACCCGGTTTTAAATTCTTCTGAAAAGAGTATCATATAAATGTGATTCAATATCTTGTTTATTTCACGCAGTGTAACTGCAAAAAAAACAGATATCTCTATTCGGATGCCAAGGTTTGATATTGGAAAGAAACAAATTTATTATCCGCACATCATTTGAGAACAGATCAGCTTTGACATCGTTGTAAACAATGCCTTCACAAAGGAAGGAACGTTCCTGTCTGAAGAAAAAGGAAACAGGTGCGAAAGAGAATCTGTACTCTGTATGGAAAAAAGAGAAATAATTATCAACGGCTTTGTACTCTGCGTTCCAATTCTTTTATTACCATCGCATTCAGTTCAGTTTTCAGATTGGACTTTTGAATAACTCCGTCTGCGAGTGACTTCAGGGTCTGAAGATTACGAATTTTGCCTGCTTCATAGGCAGAAAAAATATATATTGCACTTTTTGGAAGCATTTCTTTCAGCTGTTTAGCTACGTCTAAGCCGTTCCCGTCGGGAAGGCACAAATCGGTCAGTATAACGTCCGGAGATAGTCTTTTCGCTTTTTCAAGCGCTTCCTGGCAGCTTCCAGCTTCCTCAAGGACAAGTTCTTCTTGATGTTTCTTCAGAAATTGTCTTACAAGAATCCTTATTGATGAAATATCGTCAATAACAAGAATACGCAATTTCTCTTCCTCCCTGCTAAAAAAATATTTCTAATTTATCTGGCGTATGCAAGTTTCAGTGTCTTAAATTCCTTCTGATTTGATACGGAACCCTCTATCGATAGACGGGCAAAATATATTCCGCTGGCGACATTATGCGGCGCCCAGGTTACGGAATGGATCCCTTCATATTGCGGTGAATTCACAAGTTCGCCTATTAATCTTCCCAACATGTCAAAAATTACAAGATGTACTTTTGAATATTCCGTTAATTCATACCGAATGGTCGTCGATGGATTGAAAGGATTAGGATAAGAGCCCATTGCAGCAGACGGCGCTGCACTTCCGCCTGCGAGGAGTTGATTGCTTCCGTTCGCATTGTGGAGGACATAAAACTCTTCTCTGCCGCTAAACGCATTATTCGATGTTGTATCGAAGAAAAAGAAATGACTGTCCTCTGTTGCACCGATAGGCAATCCGCCGTCCGGACAATTCGTTATGGAGAACGTGATCGGTTTATCAGTATTTGTTTTCCGCAGGTTGACGGTGACTGTCGCAATATTATAGAGCCCTGATGCGAGTGTGTGGTATTCCGGAAATTGAAGCACAAGCCAGTTGATGCATCCCTGTCCCGGCGGGACAAAATATTCAGGCGTCCACGCATTATCAAGATCGCTGCCTTTTTCTACCGAAACGAATTCAACTGCGGCAGTATCCGATGCTTGAATCCTGCAGGAGTATCCGTTAAAATGTCCGCCTGTTCTATTGCTGTCATTATACTGGATATATATTTTAAGTTTTATGTTCTGTGTCGAATCTTTGTATCCCTGTCTGATTTCGTAGGTGGCAAGAGGATCCGGGGCGTTGACAAATGACGGGGATACGTTTATTGTTGTGGCGGTATTGCCGGTAATATTGCGAATTTGTCCCGACCCGCGGCCATTGGCGATACGGACGTAATAGCCGGCCCATTTATTAATGCTCCAATTTTGATTTGCGTCTTGTATGACTCTGTCTGTTGCCTGTGTTATTGTTCCGGAACTGCCCTTGTCAATCATGATCGAAGAAAATCCCATGTGTCCGCTCTGCGCGAATAGTAAAAAGGGAAATGATAGAATAAGCAGAGTAAATGCTGCAGCCGAAATATAATGAGGTATCAATTTTGTTTTCATGGTCTTTTCCTTCTTCTGCAGCAATAAGTGCTACTTGTGTGCCAAAGTGAAGAGAGGAAGCAAGTCTTTTCAGTAAAGACGAAAATGATTTTTCAGAGGAAAAAGCGGGAAATGCAAAAATTGGAAAAGAGCCGGTACATCATAAATTGTATTTTCGGCAAATCGGATTAAGTTATCAAGAGACGCAGATGAAAAGCCGGCTTCGCAAAAACTCGCATCTCATTCTGAGATGGACTCGCTGAGATGGACTCGCGGTTTCTCTCTTCCGCTTGTGAGTTCTTGTCTATGTAAAAAAGTAGAGTGCGGGATCTTTAAAGCTTTTTGTCCGACTGAAGAGATCCCGGAAATTATTATCCGGCCATTTTGAGCGCAACATAAGCCGCCGTAAATTGTAAATTCACCAAAGAGGATTGGATAAGCTGGAACTGAGGCGGAGCGAATCGGAAACAGCGAATGATCTATGCCGGTAGGATCATGCAGTTTTTAAGAATGTACCTCGCTCAATGGAAAAGGAGCAGGAACATATTGAGCGGCGGGCGCTCCTTTTAATTTTTCAAATCGCTTTATTTTTCCGCGGAGTGCAGCAAGCAGATTTTGTTCTTTAATAGGTTTGACAAGGTAATCATCTGCGCCCAATTCTTTTCCGGTGCGAATGAGAACGTCATCGTTCAGGCCGCTTAAGAAAATGAACGGAACCTGCTTTAAATGCTCTATTTCCTGGACTTTCTCAAAAAAAGTGAACCCGCCCATTGTCGATGTTTCGAGATTGATATCGCACAGAATAATGTCCGGTGTAAATTTTTTCAGAAGAACATAAGCTTCATCCGATGTGCTTACTGCAATGACCTCAAATCCGAAGGATTCAATGCTCAGGCTGAGAACTGAGAGGAGGTCTTTATCGTCGTCGATCATTACAACTTTGGGATGCCGCTTCGCCGGATTACCGGTGTTGTTGTTTCGTACTCTCCTGGAATCAACAACCGACGCAAAGAGACGCTGCTGCTGAATTTCGTTTGAAATTCGGTCTCTTGCAGGCATCGTGCTGTGCCGGGTCTGAGGAACCGGAGCAGCAACTGTGGAATTGGTTTTCTCGAGATTCTGATGCCCTTCAACGGGCAATGGATGCATTATTTTAGCGGTACACTCATTTTTAGTCTGTATTGCCGGTACCGGTTGATTTTTTATTTGTTCGTTTTGTCGTTGATTTTTCAATTGATTTACAAGCAAACTTTGTATGTGTTCTTCAAGTGCGTGCGCATAAACGTTTTGCGGGTCGATCTTTTTTGCATAGGACGTCTCAAGGAGCGCTTTCTGCAAATCTTTGGCTTTTATCAATTGGTCAACACGCTTAAGGACTTCGCTCGCCATTTTTCTTTTTTCATCAAGTTCCGTCAATTGATGTTGCGTCTCTGCCGATGCTTTATAATTGGTATTTGCTGTCATGATGACGTCCCGGTCTATATTTATATCGATTATTCCTTTTTTATTGTGCCTGGGCCATTGCTTTGAGTGATATCATTTTGCCGCAATACGAGCCTATTGATTCGGTCTTATATTGTTGGGCTTTTGAAAAGCCGGAAAGTGCAGCTTGAATCCGGTCTACGGATTGTTCGGCGGATGACAATTGAAAAATCACTGCGTTATTTCCGATTGCAGCTTTTCGTGCGGCTTCCATAGAAAGCACAATAACTGCAAGAGGATTGTTGATATGATGCTGCAGGCCGCGGACGGTTTCCTGCATGGTACGTAGTTGTGTTTGGTGTATTTCCAGTTCTTTTTCGACGAGAATCCGCTGTTGCTCGCTTTCATAGAGTTTCGTTCGCACTTGAATGATTTTAACTAAAGCCACGGACAGGAACCACATAAAAGGAAGAGCAGAAAATATTGTAAAAATATCGTAAAAACCCAATGGAAACGCTTTTGTCTTTACATAAAAGTGCATAATTGAAACAACCAAATAGGCATACATCACAAGTCCGGACAGGACTGCCGGGTAGCGTGAAAAGAAGCTATTCACAATTTGATAAAATCGATGTATGATCCGCATGTCAAATCTCCTCTTAAATGTATTCTCTGAATATTTTATAAATCTGTTGCAAACACTGTGCCGATTATTTCAGTGCTTAAAATGCGCCGGGATTCATGGTTGATGTCCGGCAATGAAATCAGGATTTGATACTGAAGGAGAATATTGGTAGCTTCCTGTTGTTCTCAAATGGTTTTTCATTATTTTCAAGGACTACCAAAATGAAAAATATACCGGCAGGAATCTTGATTGTTGACGATGATCCAGGTTATTCAGAGGGAATTTCCATTCTGCTCGAGTCTGAAGGTTATAAGTGCCAGACAGTGAATGACTCAAAGGCCGCATTGAAAGCGCTGGACGGCATGAATTTCGAGATTCTTCTTGTCGATTGGCAAATGCCCGGAATGAGCGGAATAGATCTCATACGGCAGATACGATCCCATCCGGACCATCGGCAAAAATATATCATTATGGTATCCGGAAAAAGTACACTCGAAGACAAAGTCTCCGGGATGGACGTAGGAGCCGATGATTATTTGGTCAAACCCTTTGAATCGCAGGAACTGCTCGCGCGAATCAGAGCGGCAATCCGGATTCTCGCATTGGAGAACGAACTTATAGAGAATGAAAGAAGAAGCACTGTCCTTGAAATGGCTTTATCGGTCACGGATAAAATCGGCAACCCTTTGGCAGCAGCGCGTTTCTTACAGCAGTATATTCAAGAAAATGCAAAAGAGTGCGTAAAAGTCAGTCAATCGATTGAAGATTTGGGGACGGTACTTGTTGAGATGCAGGAACTTTTAAAAAAATATCAATCTATAAAAGATCCGAAAACAATCCAGGCAGCGATGGGTAAAAAAATGATCGATCCGGAAAGTGAATAATAAAGAGTTGTTCCCCTGGAATCGAGCGATTTCAAATTTTGCGGCTGCTCGACATGTTTTTGGTGCCTGAGATTCTCTAAGCAGTCACGGAAATATCCGGCAATGTTTCCGGGATCGTCGTAGCTTTTCCCCTGCATGGACAGAGCAGACGTCAGGTTTTTTTAGAATTTAAATTCTCCGTACAAACGGGGACAAAAAGAAATGAATACTGATTATATTTTGTAAGTGCAGCAATCTGCTGATCTGCATTTTATTCCCTTTACTTTATGAGGATATATCATGAAGCAAATCATCAAAGTCCTGGTTGTTGACGACGACGAATCATACCGTGAAGGATTAAGAAGTATTCTCGAAACGGAAGGATATGAAGTAAAAACCGTCATCGACGGCGTCTCGGCTATTAATATATTGCAGTCAAATCAATACGATCTCATACTCCTCGATATCGTCATGCCGCTTGTGAACGGCATCGATGTCTTAAAGAACATTAAGAACAGCTTTTATGACTGTGAAGTTGTCATGCTGACCGGAGAAAACGATATTCATACGGCTGTCGAAAGTATCAAACTTGGCGCATACGATTATCTTCTTAAACCATGCTCGGGAACGGAAATTATTAATACCTTAAACAGAGCGGTTGAGCGAAAGCGGCTCCTTCTGCAGAATAAAGCGCTTAAAACAGAACTTGCAAGACGTGCCGCATCTTCAAAGATTGTGACTCAAAGTCCAGCGGTGCTGGAAATACTAAATCTGGCTATGAAAGTTGCCCCGACCGATGCGATTGTATTGATTCAAGGGGAAAGCGGGACGGGGAAAGAGCTTATTGCCAATTATATTCACAGCAACAGCGAACGCAAGGAACAGCCATTCGTCGTCCTGAATTGCGCTTCGATGCAGGAAACACTGCTTGAGAGCGAACTTTTTGGCCACGAAAAAGGCGCTTTTACGGATGCGAGCAAGGAAAAACAAGGTCTGGTAGAAATTGCAAACGGGGGAACGCTCTTTCTTGACGAGATAGGCGAAATATCCCCCGTTATCCAGCCGAAATTACTTCGGTTTGTACAGAGCGGAGAATACCGGAGACTGGGAGGGACACGGACGCTCCAATCCGACGTTAGAATTTTATCTGCCACCAATAGAAATCTTAAGGAGGAAGTAAGGCAAGGACGTTTTCGGGAAGATCTCTTATATCGAATGAATGTTTTTACATTGGAATTGCCTCCACTCAGGGACCGCAAAGAAGATATTCCATTTCTTGTAGATAATTTTTTAAACCGGCGATACGGTGAAAAAAACGGATGGAAAATAGCAGAGGATACGCTTGCAGCGCTTTGTCAATATGAATGGCCCGGCAATGTACGCGAATTGGAAAATATTATAGAGCGGGCAACTATCGTTGCTGACGACCGAACTATACAATTCAAAGATCTGGCTCTTCTTAAGAAATCGCGGATATTGAAAAACGAATCTGCAGAATCCGGAGCGATTGGTACGGAAGTTGAAGTTGGAAAACTTGTTGCACTGAAGGAAATAGAGAAAGCCCATATCTCCGGTGTCCTGAATGCGGTAAGTTGGGACAAAAAACTTGCAGCGAAAATTCTCGATATCAATCTTAAAACGCTTTATCTTAGAATTCAAACGTACGGACTTACAAATTAAAGATTTACGAATAACCAAAAACACAGAGAACTGCATAATTTTGCATGTTCTTGATATCCTCTATTCTTTCTGCAGCCGCGACCGGCGGTCGCTGGAGCTTTCGGCGTCACCCATAGGGGCAACGCCGATGCCGGCTGCAAATTTCTATTAAAGTGACGGCATTATCATGATTACACAGCAGCCATTGAAAGTATTGATAGCAGAAGATCAGGAATCCATCAACAAATTGATCCAGCATCAATTGGAAAAGATCGGACATGAGGTTATCGGCATTGCGATGAACGGTAGTCAGGCCGTCGAGCTGGCAGGCGTTCTCCGGCCAGACGCGGTTGTTATGGATATTGAGATGCCGGAAATGGACGGCCTCGAAGCCGCCCGGCAGATTCAGGAAAAGTATCCTTGCCCCGTTGTGCTGCTCACTTCACACGATGAGCCTGAAATGGTAAGGCTCGCCAGTCAGGCAGGTGTCGGAGCTTATCTCTTGAAACCTCCAAGAATCGAAGAAATTGAACGGGCACTGATTATTGCAGCCGCACGGTTTGCCGATCTAACGGAATTGCGCCGTCTGAATAGCGAATTAAAAATAGCTCTCGATAACGTAAAGGTCTTACGGGGATTGCTTCCTATCTGTGCCTGTTGCAAAAAAGTCCGGGGCGATAAAGGATATTGGGAAGCTGTGGAGGGGTATTTTTCGAAACACAGCGAGATTCAATTTTCTCACGGTATTTGTCCCGATTGCATCGATAAATTTTATCCGGAGTTTAAGCCGAAGACTCTGAAAAAAGAGTGATATCATGAATCTCCGGTTATCCCTGTAGCCGACACCGCCCTCTTGCGGCGGGCAAGGCGTTGTGCCCCTATGGGGTGGTGTCGGAAGTCCCCGCGACCACCGGTCGCGGCTACAGTACAACACTCCAGCCAATCAATCCTATTTGTTGAATATACAATTCTACAATACATCGAGTTATCCGTCAAATTCTGAATTTTCATCGAAATTCAGTTTTTCGATTGAATTTTCCTCTTTTTTACTCCCTGAAATCTGGCATATCGTGTGCAAAATATAAGAGAAGGCTGTAAAGGAAAATGGAGGACATTGATATGCATAAAATCATAAAAATATCGGCGCTGGTAGCGGCGACATCGGCCGTTTCGATTGTGCTATGGGAGCAGACGAATTTTACCAGTCTTTTCAATGAGCATCTGTGGCTCCTGGGAGCAGCAGTGATTTTCCTTGTATTGATTGTATCTCCATTGCTTGGATTCGCTTGGTACCGTCAGCATATTCGATATTATGGTCTCCAATACGAAATGGCACATGCGGAAAATCGTATGCGGGAAGATCTGAAGCAGAATGAAGACAAATTCAAAGAAATATTGGAAAATGTTCCGGTAGGATATCATGAAATAGATGAGCAAGGACGTATCATACAAATAAGTCCCGCTGAGCTTGCAATGCTGGGCTACGCGCAGAATGAAATGCTGGGAAAATATATCTGGGAATTTGTAGAGGAAGAGGAAGCATTGCAGCAGAAAGTGCTCGCAGCGCTGAGTGGAAGAATACTCCCGTCGACAGATGCGTATGAACAAACGTTCCGGCGGAAAGACGGAAGATCCTTTTTTGTTCTTATGGAAGACCGTCTGCTGAGAGACGACGATGGGAAGACGATTGGTATTCGAACGACCATCGAAAATATCAACGTGCAGAAGCTGGCAAGAGAAAGTATTCAGGAGAGCGAGGAAAGGTTCCGTGCAATTGCAACATTGGCGAACGATGCAATACTTCTCATGGATGATAAAGGTGCGATTTCAACGTGGAATAAAGCGGCGGAAAAAATCTTCGGATACACGGAGGAGGAGGCGCTGGGCAGGAATCTTCATAACCTTTTAGTCCCGACTCGATACCATCCGAGTTATATGCTCGGATTTGAACGCTTCCAGACGACGGGCGAGGGAGCGGCAATCGGCAGGACGATCGAGCTTTCAGCGCTTCGGAAAGACGGCGCTGAGTTTCCCATATCCCTTTCGCTTTCCACTTTTAAACTAAAAGGAAAATGGAACGCAGTAGGCATTATTCGGGACATAACCGAACGCAGGCAGGCGGAAGAAGAACTGCAGGAGAGCGAAAATAAATACCGCTGCATTTTCGAAAATGTGCAGGACGTGTATTACGAAACATCGATCGACGGTAAGATACTTGAAATCAGTCCTTCCATTGGATTTATATCAAAGGGGCTGTACAACAGAAACGAGATCATAGGAAAGTCGGTATATGATTTTTATCCTCTTGAAGATGAACGCCTTGGCCTTCTCTCGGCATTACAGGATCGGGGAAGCGTTACGGATTACGAAATAACTCTTCAGAACCGGGACGGTTCACAAATTCCATGTTCTGTTTCGGCAAAAGTCCAGTTTAATGCTCAAGGCAATCCGGCAAAAATCGTCGGCAGCATACGTGATTTCACAAAACGCAAGCAAGCGGAAGACGATTTGAAGGAAAGTGAACTGCGTTTTCGTTCACTGTACGAAAACACCAAAATCGGTCTTTATAGAACAACACCCGATGGGAAAATACTTTTAGCAAATCCGGCATTAGTAAAAATGCTCGGGTATAAGTCTTTCCAGGAGCTTGCCGATAAAAACCTGGAACAAGACGGCTTTGAACCTTCTTATCAACGAAAAGAATTTCTTGAAAAAATCGAAAAAGATGGCGAAGTAAATAATCTTGAGTCAAAATGGACACGACAGGACGGCACTGCCTTCTTTGTATTAGAGAACGCTCGAGCGATCCGCGATTCTCAGAACAAAACTTTATCCTACGATGGAACGGTGGAAGACATAACAGATCGCAGGCGAACCGAAGAAGCTCTGGCAAAAGAACGCAATTTTCTTCAAGCGCTTATGGATAATATTCCTGACGGGATATATTTCAAAGATATGGAAAGCCGTTTTATTCAAGTCAACCCGGCTCAGGCCCGTCATCTTGGTATTACCAACCCTGAAGAAATGCTCAACAAGACAGACTTTGATTATTTCAGTGAAGAACACGCGCGGCCGGCATTTGAAGATGAACAGGCAATTATGCTCTCCGGAGAGGCGATTGTAGGGAAAGTGGAAAAAGAGATATGGCCCGGAGGGAAAGAAGGATGGGTCTCAACGACAAAGATGCCTCTCCGCAATCACGATGGGCAGATTGTCGGAACGTTCGGTTTATCGCGTGACATCACGGATGTCAAAAAGATGCAGAATGCATTGAAAGAAGCCAAAGAAGAAGCGGAAGCTGCGGTTAAAGCAAAATCGGAATTCCTTGCTGTAATGAGTCATGAAATTCGTACACCGATGAACGGCGTCATCGGTATGACCGACCTGCTCGAACGCACCGAGCTAACGCCCGAACAGGCAGACTATGTGGAAACAATCCGTGTCAGCGGAGAAACCTTGCTCTCCGTTATCAATGATATTCTCGATTTCTCTAAAATTGAATCGAGCAAGATGGAGCTGGAAGAAGAGCCGTTTGAATTGAACGTTTGTATAGAAGAAGTATTCGATCTGCTTGCATCTCGCTCGCAGCAAAAAAATCTGGATCTTCTGTACCGTGTCGATCCGGAGATTCCGCAATATATTGTAGGAGACAGGCTCCGTTTACGTCAGGTATTGTATAACCTTGTAGGCAATGCCGTCAAATTTACGGAAAAGGGAGAGATCATTATTACCGTCGGATTGAACCACCAAAATAAAAAAGGGCTCGAACTGCTCTTTGCAGTGAAAGATACGGGTATTGGCATTCCCATTCATAAAATTGAAAAACTATTTAAACCTTTCTCTCAGGCAGATTCATCGATAACGCGAAAGTACGGCGGGACAGGACTTGGCCTTGCAATCAGCATGCGGCTGGTGGATTTGATGGGCGGCAGCATCCGGGCGGAAAGTATAGAGGGTGAAGGCTCAACATTCATTTTTACAATGAAGACAACCGTCCCTCAGAATGAATTGAATATTTCCAGAGCATATCTTCATGAGAACGAATTTGAACTTACAAACAAACGAGTGCTCATTGTCGATGATAATAAAACAAATCTTCAAATACTCAAGGAATTGTGTCAGGTATGGAAACTCGTTCCGCGTACTACTTCCTCACCGGCTGAGGCTCTGAAATGGATCGAGCGGGGAGATCCGTTCGACCTCTCAATTTTCGATCTTCAAATGCCGGAAATGGACGGTATTCAGCTTGCAACTGAAGTAAGAAGACAGCGTACGAAAGAGGCGCTGCCATTCATTCTCTTTTCGTCTCTGGGAACAAATGTCAAAGGATTGAATATACCGGCCGATCTCTTCCAAAAACAGATCTTCAAGCCGGTTAAACAATCGCAGCTTTTTAATGCTATTCTTGAAGTTCTTGCCGGAAAAGAATTAATAACGGAAAGAAAAGCCAAAAATGTTCAGAAGGAAGTGATTGAAATTACGGGGATAACAACTATGAAAATATTAATTGCAGAAGACGGTATTGCAAATCAAAAAATCCTCATGCGCATGCTGAAACAAATCGGCTGCACTGCGGATGTCGTAGCGAATGGATTGCAGGCAAAAGAAGCCGTTGATGCCGCTCATTATGACATCGTCTTTATGGATGTGCATATGCCCGAAATGGACGGGCTCGAAGCAACAAGGAAGATTGTCAATTCCAGGCCGGCAAGCGAGCGTCCCCGGATCATTGCTCTCACGGCTGATGCAATGTCCGGTGATAAAGAAAAATGTATCGAGGCCGGTATGGACGATTACGTTACCAAGCCGGTACGGCTGGAGGAAGTTATCTCCGCACTGAAACGCTGGGCTCCGGTTCAATTGAAATCTGCTGCGGAAAGCGATAAGAAAGAGAAACAATACGCCGCAGGCGAGCCCCTTATTTTCAGTCTTGTGCAAGCCGGATAAAAGCGCTGTCGGCTCGCGTGAACCGCTGTCGTGAGTGAAAGGAATTTGTCAATGAAAAAAGTGTTTGTGTTCTTAAAACACATAAAGCAATGCGGGGAGATGAGAAACGATGATGAGTATGCACGATTTAAGAAATAATTATAGAGCGTTCCGAAAGACTAGTGCCAATCCTAATAAATGATATTGTATTCCATTATACCTAGTGCCGCGGAAACAATGTAATTCTGCATGACAAAACACATTATTACTTAATTGGAGCGGCACAAAATAGTAACGGATTCTGATTTCTTATCGCTCCCCTGAGGAATGGTGCGAATTAAAGACAATACGACGGATATCTTTTTAATCCGGATCCCAAATCGATCACTATTATATTACATCGAATTGAATCTCCCGGCATGAAGTGGATAACCGTTCGTTTACACCCTGAGAGAGGCGATTTATACCGGAGAATTCTCAAAACTATACTTAATCCTCGCCGATTTGTTTTCTTCCATGAATTGTTGTAATTTCTCTCCTCAGTCGGAAACTCAGGGAATATTTTTTGTCGTGCAGTCTTGAGGTTTACTTTTATCTCTCGACTGCGCTGTCCATCTTAAAATAATCTGAGTTTATAATATCCGGAATGCAGCGCAGCGTCTTATGGCGTATTTTTTTAAAGAGTTTTGTTCAATGGGAAAATCCATGAAAAACGCATGCCGAACAAGATCAGTAAAATATTCCATGATGCTCTCTCTGAACGGAGAAGGCCGGTTATGAAGAGAGATAATATTGGAACGGACCGTCGCCATGAATAATCCTGAAAAAAGAGACTCCCGAACCGGATATATTTTCCTCCTGATATTCAGCTTCCTTGCTTTAGGCATTCTTGCCGGCGGTTATTTCGCTTTCCAAAACTATCAAAAGAATTATCGCACTGGAGTAGAGCAGCAGCTTGCCGCCGTAGCGGATTTGAAGGTCGATCAGATTGAAAGGTGGCGCAAAGAACGGCTGGGGGACGGGCAAATCTTTTACAGGAACGAGGTGTTTTCTGCAGCCGTAAAACGGTACGTCCAAAACCGAAACGACCGCAGCGCGAAACAGGAAATTCTAACATGGGCAGGCCAGGTACAGAACGCCGGCAACTATGATCTCATGATGCTGCTGGACGCGCAGTTCAATACACTGCTGGTGTTTCCGGAAAATAAAGAACGAGCGCGTTTGGTAATCGACCAAAATAATACTGAAATACTGAGGTCGGGAAACATTGCCTTTCAGGACTTTTATCTCAACGATCAGGATCAACACATATATCTAAAAATTCTTGTTCCGATAATGGAAGATCGTTCTGCAAAACGGCTGATTGCCGTGCTTGCGCTCCGGATTAGTCCGGAGGAATATCTTTTTCCCCTCATCAAGAAATGGCCCGTCCCGAGCCGGACATCCGAAACATTAATCATCCGCAGGGATGGAAACGATGCGCTGTTTCTGAACGATCCCAGATTCCTAACCGATGCGGCTTTGAAACTGCGGATTCCGCTGGAAAGGAAAGATGTTGTCTCCGTAAAAGCAGTGTTAGGAGAGGAAGGGATCGTTGAAGGTGTAGACTATCGCGGAGTGCCTGTCATCGCCGATGTGCGCGCAGTTCCGAACTCCGGCTGGTTTTTGGTTGCCCGTATGGATAGGGAGGAGATGAACACGCCTCTGAAAGAAAGATTATGGTCCATTATCCTCCTCGTTATTATACTCATTACAGGTGCGGGTGTCAGCGTAGGCTTTGTGTGGCACCGGCAGCGCAGCCGTTTCTATCGGGAGCAATATAAGTCCGGAGAAGCGGTACAGAATTCAGAGATTAAATATCGCCGCCTTTTCGAAGCGGCAAGAGACGGCATTATCATACTCGATGCCGGGACGGGGATGGTTGCAGATGTGAATCCGTATATGATCGAGATGTTGGGTTATACACGGGAGCAGTTTCTTGGAAAAAAGATATGGGATCTGGGGTCATTCAAGGATATTATTGCTAATCAGGAAAAATTTTTGGAATTACAGTCGAAGGAATATGTCCGTTATGAAGATCTGCCATTGGAAACTATCGCCGGCCAAAAGATAAATGTGGAGTTCGTCAGCAACGTTTATCTTGTAGACCATCACAAGGTCATCCAGTGCAATATTAGGGATATCACGGAGCGCAAGCGTACGAAGGGAGCGCTTACTCAAGAACAGAACCTGCTCAAAGCTTTTATGGATAACATCCCTGATAATATCTATTTCAAAGATCGCGAAAGTCGTTTTATCAGATCGAGTAAAGCTCAGGCTCAAGCATTCGGCTTAAGCGATCCCGCCCAGATCATAGGGAAAACAGACTTCGACTTTTTCACGGATGAACATGCCCGTCCGGCCTATGAAGCTGAACAGGAAATCATAAAAACCGGGCGCCCGATAGTGGGTTTGGAGGAAAAAGAAACGTGGCTCGATGGCCGGGTAACTTGGGTTTCAACGACCAAGGTTCCTCTTTATGATGCCAACGGGAAAATCGTCGGTACTTTCGGCATCTCCAGAGATGTTACCAAACAAAAACATACCGAGGAGGCGCTTATTTATGAACGGAACCTGCTCAATGCGTTTATGGATAACATACCGGACAATATCTATTTCAAAGATCTTAAAAGCCGGTTTATCAAAATGAGCAAAGCTCAGGCTCATGGATTCGGCATAAGCGATCCTGCCCAGATCGTAGGGAAAACAGACTTCGACTTTTTCACAGATGAACATGCCCGTCCGGCATATGAGGCCGAACAGGAAATAATAAAGACCGGACGCCCAATAGTGGGTTTAGAGGAAAAAGAAACGTGGCCCGACGGCCGGGTAACTTGGGTTTCAACGACTAAACTTCCTCTTTATGATAACAACGGGAAAATCGTAGGTACTTTCGGCATCTCCAGAAGTATTACCGAACACAAACTGATAGAGGAGGAACTGCGCAAGAACGAGGAACGATTCCGAAAAATCTTCGAAGAAAGTCAAATCGGCATGACTATATTGGAGCCGGATTTCCGGTACGGAAAGGTCAATCCTGTTTTTTGCAGTATGGTAGGTTACACGGCGAAAGAACTTGCCTCGATGACTTTTGTCGATATCACTCATCCGGACGATATCGGCAGAGGAATCGAGAATATGAGAAAACTGGAACACGGCGAAATTCCATTCTTTAAAACGGAAAAACGATTTATCCATAAAACAGGCGAAATCGTTTGGGCAAACATGGTCGTCTCAGTTGTGCGCAATAATGACGGATCGCTTTTATATTATCTGGGCATGATCGAGAACATCACGGAACGCAAGCGTGTGGAAGATGCGGCTCGTGAGTCCGAAGAAAAATTTCGGATGATCTTTGAGAATGTATTCGACGGCATCAGCATCTACACTGAAGATCCCGATCCCTTAAAGAGAAAGCTTATCGAGTGTAATGACCGCTATGCCGCTATGTCAGGCCGAAAACGCGAAGAACTATTCCAGTATAGCAACACGAAAGAACTTCAGATTACTCTTGAAGAAAAAGCAAATTTCAATCGTATAGAATCCCTTGCCAGGGGAGAGGCTTACCGGGGTTCATTCTCATGGATTCGACCGGATGGAAAAGATAATATCATTGAGTATGTCGGTGTGCCAGTCACGTGGCATGGCAGATCATTCTCGATTGGAATTGACCGCGATATCACCGAGCGCATGCGGGCAGAAGAAGAATCGCGGGAAACCCGCGATTATCTTGAGAACATTCTAAGTTTTGCGAATGCACCTATCATCGTCTGGGACTCTGAACTGAGAGTTACACGGTTCAATCTGGCATTTGAAAAGCTGTCGGGTTATACCATGTATGATATTATCGGGAAGCATCCTCAATTGCTTTTCCCGGCTCACATGAAAGACGCTTTGTCGGCGATTATCCATCAAACCTCACAGGGTGATCAGTTGGTATCTATGGAGATGCCTATACAATGCAAGAATGGAAATATTCGGACAGTACTGTGGAATTCTGCAAATATTTATACTTCGGACGGCCGATCGATCATTGCGACCATTGCCCACGGAATGGATGTTACGGAGCGTATTACGGCTGAAAAAGCGTTGAAAGAAAGTACCAGGAAAATTGAAACGATCGTCAATAACCTGACAGGCGTTGTATACCAATGTCTCAACGATCCGGAATGGACAATGCAATATATCAGCGACGGTATTTTTGAATTGTCCGGGTATCCTGCAGAGGAATTCATCGGCAACCGGATTCGCTCGTACAATTCCATCATTGCAGAGGCAGATCGGAACCGGGTATGGGGGGAAATTCAGAAAGCGCTCGCAAACAATCAGAGCTATGCACTGGAATACCGGTTACATACTGCTGCAAGAGATATCAAATTTATTTGGGAGCGGGGCAAGGGGATTTATGAGAACGGCATACTTGTTTCGCTGGAAGGATACATCACCGATATCACCATCCGGAAGCAAGCGGAGGAAGCTTTGCAGGAAAGTGAAGAACGCTATCGGCTTCTTGTAGAATTCTCTCCGAATGCTATCGCCGTATACAGCGATGGAGTTTTTGTCTTTGTCAACCCGGCGGCAGTTAAACTTTTTGGGGCACAGGATGAATCACAATTGATAGGCAAATTATTCCTCGATGTCGTTCATCCGCAGAGCAAGGAATTCGTTGCTCAGCGAATGCACATTGGATTGAAAGAAGGGAATCCGCTCCCGGTTGCGGAAGAAAAACTTATTAAGATAGATGGATCGGTTATTGACGTTGAAGTCTCGGAAATTCCATTTGTTTTTGGAGCAAAATCTGCAATGCAGGCTATCATGCACGACATCACGCAACGCAAGTTATTGCAGAATCAACTCATGCAAACACAAAAGGTCCAAAGCATTGGTACATTGGCCGGAGGAATTGCGCATGACTTTAACAATATCCTCGGCATTATTCTTGCGTTTACTTCCGTTTTGGAACGATCAAAAGCAGATGAAGAAAAAATCCTCAAGAGCACCACTGCCATTACACAAGCTGTAGGCCGCGGTGCAGCGCTTGTCCGCCAGATTCTCACCTTTGCACGGCAAACGGGCATATCGATGAAACCGTTGAGTATTCCCGGCTTGGTCCGTGAACTCGTTCCCATGTTAAAAGAGACATTCCCGAAATTGATCGAATTTCAGACCGACGTGGAAAAGGATATACCTTTCATCAATGCCGATCATGCACAGATGCATCAGGTATTATTGAATCTTTGTGTAAATGCCAGGGATGCGATGCCGAAAGGCGGAACAATCAGTATCGAAGTAAAAAAAGTCGCCTCCGAAACTCTCCTTAAACAATTTCCCAAAGCAGACAAATGCCGGTATATTTCTATCAACGTCTCGGATACGGGCATCGGGATGGACGAGGCTACAAGCAGCCGCATATTCGATCCGTTCTTTACCACCAAAGAACAGGATAAAGGAACGGGCTTAGGATTATCCGTTGTCTACGGCGTTATTCAAGAGCATCATGGATTTATTTCGGTCGAAAGCAAAGTCGGAGAAGGGACGACATTCCACCTGTATCTTCCGGTGCCGCAAGAGGGCGGCAAGATTCTGGATGTCGAAAAAATAAAAACAGGAGCAGCACAGGGCGGATCCGAAACCATCCTTTTTGTAGAAGACGAAATGCTTTTAAGAGATATAGTACAATCGTGTCTTAAATCGAACGGCTATAACGTGTTCGTTGCTGCCGATGGTCGTGAAGCTGTAGAAATCTATAAAAAACAATATAAAAATATTTCTCTTGTTCTCACCGATATGGGATTGCCCAAGCTGTCGGGAATAGATGTGTATGCAATGCTTAAAGAAATGAATCCGGCTGTGGCGGTCATTTTTGCGAGCGGCTTCATCTCACTTGAAACAAGATCCGAACTCCTCAAAGAAGGCGCCAAGGGATTCATTCTGAAACCATACAATCTGAATGAGGTGCTCCGAATTGTGAGAGAGGCATTGGATGAGAACAAAAAATAGCAGGCAATGCTGGAACATTAAAACGAGGATGAAAACATGTTTTTAATGGAATTCATATCCTCGTCCGAAACGGATTTGAAAACTCCATACTTAATCCACAAGTGATCTTCCATCCTGCTTGAGTAGTTACCTTGAATTATAGATATTGCTGAAAGAGCTGTCTTTTAAGAGCCGAAAACACCATGAGAGAGCGAAAGTTAAGGCGAGAGATAAGCGGATTTTGATCTCTTATTAACGTTTCCGGGAACACTGCATGTCAAAGATAAAAAAGCGGAATATTTTATTTAGTCCCGATTCGATAACTGTTATTGGTCCGTTTATTTGATTTTGACCGGCGGAAGGTGAATAGCATAAGTCGAAAATCTATTCATAATGACATCGGTAGAAGTTTGAAACAACGGTTGAACCTCAAGATTCCGACGCAGGTATTCAAAAATGAGTTGCGTGTCAGCCAGCGCGCTGTTTATAGCAGGTCAAAGAAAAGGGATTAATCCCTTTTTCATCCTTTTGGGCTATTCAATATTTGTATAATCATTAGTATCCTTTTTGCCTGTAAGGAGAATTTCGTGCCCGGAGTGGGATGGATCCTCTTTTACGAGTAAACAATTCAGAATTGCGATCGCTTGCAAATATGCATATTGACTTTTAAGTGGGCAAGGGGGTTTGTCCGTGAAGATTGTTCATGTTAGGTGCTTGTCCCACGCTCCAGTGTATGAGCAAAGAATTATTCCCATACATATTCCTTTCGATTTCTTTTTAATAAAATCTACTCTACACTGTTTATCATTTTTCATCGATGCGGGGCATATTATAATATGTCTTCTTTGTCCCTCAGCTTTCGACAAATTGTAGACGCGATGGACCTGTTTATGCATAATCCTGAAAAAANNATACTCATCGGCGGCTATCTCGATTACGTAAACTATAAGAAAAACTATAGCGTTGCCGCTGAAAAACAGCTTTCGGCTGTGGCAGATTTAAAAGTTGATCAGCTTGAAGCCTGGCGGAAAGAACGATTGGGGGATGGGCTGGTCTTTTACAAGAATGATGAGTTTTCCACACTCGTAAAGCGGTTCATCCGGAACCGAAACGACCGCGGCGCAAAGACGGGAATTTTAACATGGGTAGGACAAGTACAAAGCGCTAATAGATACGATCTCACGATGCTGCTGGATATACAATTGAATACGATATTAGTGTATCCGGAGAATAAGGAGCGAGTTCGATTAGAAATCGATCAAACAAACATTGAAATACTTCTATCGGGAAATATGGCTTTTCAGGATTTTTATCGAAATGATAAAGATCAACGCATTCATTTGAAGGTCCTTGTCCCGATTTTGGATTCTCACTCTTCAAATCGATTGGTTGCCGTACTTGTACTCCGGATTAGTCCCGAGGAATACCTTTTCCCCCTCATCAAGAAATGGCCCACACCAAGCCGAACGTCCGAAACTTTAATCATCCGCAAGGATGGAAGCGATGCGCTGTTTCTCAATGATCCTAAATTTCACAGCGATGCGGTATTGAATTTACGGATTCCGTTGGCAGGTAATGATGCTCCCGCTGTGAAGGCAGCGCTTGGCCAGACAGGAATTGTCGAAGGTTTGGACTATCGCGGAGTGCCGGTGATTGCCGATGTGCGCGCAGTTCCGAACTCCCCCTGGTTCATTGTCGCCAAAATGGATATGGAGGAAATGAACGAACCTCTCAAAGAAAGATTATGGATGACGATAATTCTTATTGGCGCTTTACTTGGCACTGCAGGTGCCGGTGTGGGTTTGGCTTGGCGCCGGCAGCTCGGTCGTTTTCATCGGGAACAGTATAAGGCAGCGGAGACGCTGCGTAATTCAGAGGAACGATATCGCCGGCTCTTTGAAGCGGCGAGAGACGGCATTTTGATCCTCGATGCTGAAACAGGAATGATCACAGATGTGAATCCGTTTTTGATCGAGATGCTGGGTTATTCGCATGAAGTATTTTTGGGAAAAAAGATTTGGGAGTTGGGATTATTCAAAGATATTATAGCTAATCGGGAAAAATTTTTGGAATTACAGTTGAAGGAGTATATCCGTTATGAATGTCTGCCGTTAGAAACTATCAATGGCCAAACGATCAATGTGGAGTTCGTCAGCTACGTTTATCTTGTAAATCAATGCAAAGTCATCCAATGCAATATAAGAGACATCACCGAACGCAAACGGGTAGAGGAAGCGGTGCTGGCAAGCGAAGCACGCTATCGGTCTTATATTGACGCGACAGGTCAAATTGGATGGGTTACTAATGCTAACGGAGAAGTTGAAGAGGATGTGCCGTCCTTGAGGAAATTTAGCGGTCAGACCTATGATGAGGCCAAAGGTTCAGGATGGGCTAAAACCATTCATCCTGACGACCTTGAGCGAACCCTGCAGGTATGGAATAATGCTGTTGCCACAAAAAGCTTCTATGAGATCGAATACCGCATGCGCAGACATGATGGTGTTTATCCGTACCTGCTGACACGTGGTTTCCCTGTATTTCGAGAAGACGGAAGCATCCGGGAATGGGTTGGCACCTGTATCGACATAACCGAGCGCAAACTGGCAGCGCAGGAACTGCAAGAGCGCGATGCCAGATACAAAACGCTTGTTGAGAACATCCCGCAGAAGATCCTCATGAAGGACCGGAATTGTATATGGGTCTCGATCAACGAGAACCTCGCCCGTGACTTCGGTTTGCGGCCCGAGGAAGTGGTGGGCAAGATGGACACCGACCTGTTTACGCCGGAACTCGCCGCCAAGTACCATTCCGACGATGTCAGGATCATGGAGACCGGGAGAGACCGAGGAATTAGAAGAGAAGTATATGGTGGCCGGAAAAGAAACCTGGGTCAACACTATCAAAACGCCGGTACGGGACAAAAACGGCGATATAGTAGGCCTGCTCGGCATTTTCTGGGATATAACCGAACGCAAGCGGGCAGAGGAAGAAGTCTTAGAGCTCAATGTTGATCTCGAACATCGTGTTTTACAGCGCACAGTCCAACTTGAACTAGCAAATAAGGAATTAGAAGCATTCAGTTACTCTGTGTCGCACGATCTGCGCGCGCCATTGCGTCATGTCAACGGATTCGTGGAACTGTTGGGCAAACAATTTCAAACCGAACTGTCCGAAAAAGGATGGCATTATCTGGATGCGATTACAGATTCCGTGCACCAGATGGGTGTGCTGATTGACGACCTGCTTAATTTTTCCAGAAGCGGGCGCGCGGATATGCGTGAATCAACTTTTGAAATGAATCAGGTAGTTAAGGAAGTGACGGAACAAATACGCCAGGATAATCCCGGGCGCGATATCGAATGGACGATCGCTCAGTTGCCGTCCGTCCATTGCGACAACGCAATGCTGCATCTTGTCTGGGAAAATCTTCTGAGTAATGCTGTTAAGTTCACAAGCAAAAGAAAAAAAGCCAGCATCGAGATTGGAGTTCAAGAAGAGGACAAGGAGTTTGTATTTTTTGTGCGCGACAATGGGGTTGGGTTTGACATGCGGTACGCTCAGAAACTTTTCGGCGTCTTTCAGCGCCTGCACTCTGCAGCAGAATTTGAAGGAACCGGCATTGGACTGGCTAATGTGCATCGCATCATAACACGACACGGCGGACGCACATGGGCTGAAGCGGAGCTGGAGAACCTGCCTGACGGCAAGGCAGGAGGAGCAACATTCTATTTCACATTACCCAAGCATAATGAGGAGAAACCATGAGAGATTTAAAAACAATTCTGTTAGCGGAGGACAATCCGAAGGATGTCGAATTAACTCTGGAAGCCTTGACCGAATATAACCTTGCAAATCAAGTTATTGTAGTAAAGGACGGCGTGGAAGCATTGGAATTTCTCCGATGCGAAGGAAATTACAAGATGCGTCAAAAGGGGATTCCCGTCGTGCTCCTGATGGATATTAAAATGCCGCGCATGAACGGCCTTGAAACATTGCAAGCCATTCGAAGCGATGCTGCGCTGAAAATGCTCCCTGTCGTTATACTTACATCTTCTCGCGAGGAAAAGGATCTGATAAAAAGTTACGAACTTGGAGTTAATGCCTATGTTGTCAAGCCTGTTGATTTTAAAGAATTTGTAAGTGCGGTAAAGCAAGTCGGTGTCTTTTGGGCGATGATTAATGAATTACCACCTATAGGGGATTCTTCCAATGGAGATAAAAGCTGATAGAAACGGCAAATTAAAATTACTCTGTCTTGAGGACTCGCCGCAAGATGTTGAGATCATGCGCGAGTTGTTGACCGAAGCGGGATTTGAACTGGACATGGACTGTACTATGGTGGAAGAGGAATTTGTCTCGTTTCTTCGCCGCAGTATATACGATATCATTCTCGCGGATTTTAGACTGCCCGGTTTTGACGCCGTCGGTGCGCTGCGGCATGCTGTGGAAATTTGCCCCGAAGTACCTTTTATCTGCGTCTCAGGAACGATTGGAGAAGAGTCGGCTGTCGAACTTTTAAAGCAGGGAGCTGTCGATTATATCATGAAAGATCGGCTGGCGAGACTTCCTGTTGCCATCAAACGCGCGCTTGATGAAGCAAAAGAGAAAGAATTACGCAAACGGGCGGAGGATGCGCTGCATGTAGAATATTCCCGCCACAAGCGGTTTATCGACTCAAATATTGTCGGCGTGATTATTGCGGCCGCTGATGGAAAGATTTTGGAGGCTAACGATTACTATTTGAACATGCTTGGATTTACACGCAGGGAATTTGAGTCCGGAAAAGTCGATTGGCGAACCATAACACCGACTGAATCGCTGCCGGCAGACGAGAAAGCGATCAGGGAACTGCGCGAGCGGGGGACCTGTACTCCCTATGAAAAGGAATATAGAAGGAAGGATGGAACACGTGTTCCGGTTTTTCTTGCAGATACCTTACTTCCTGGATCGGAGGAACAGATTGCTGCATTTGTACTGGATATAACAGACCGCAAGCAGGCGGAGGAATCCTTACGGAAAAGCGAGGCGCAGTTGCGCGCCGTTCTCGATGCGACACGTTTCCCTGTTGCTTTAGTCGATGTTTCGCAGAATAACATTGAATACTGGAGCCGCAGCGCTCTTACTCTTTTCGGACATACCGCGCCGACTGCCGAAGAATGGTACCGGATGGCATACCCGGACCCCGATTACAGGCGCGAAGTGATTGACCAGTGGGAACAATCTCTGGAAAAGGCAAAACTTTCCACACAGGCGATCAATGCTGGAGAATACAGGGTGAGCTGCCGGGATGGATCGGTACGTATTTGTGAAATTTATGCCGGTTTCCTGGCAGAGAGACTTATTGTCACATTCAATGACATTACCGAGCGCAAGCTTTCGGAAGAGATGCTAAAGAAAAGCGAAGCACAGTACCGTTTGCTGGCCGAACACATGAAAGATACGGTATGGCTCATGGATATGAATTTGAAAACGACATACATCAGTCCATCCGTAGAAAAACTGCGGGGATATACGCTGGAAGAACTCCAGCAATTATCGCTTGAACAGCAGGTCGCACCCGCCTCATTCCAGGTGGCAAAGAATGCTTTTTTGGAGGAGCAGTCGAAGGTGGCGGCAGACCCGGCATATAATATTAGCCGCACTTTAGAGCTTGAATTCTATCGTAAGGACGGTACTACGTATTGGTCGGAAAACACATACGGCTTGGTTCGTGATAAAAAAGGAGCGCCAATATCCATTCTGGGAGAAGGAAGAAACATCACCGAACGCAAGCGGGCGGANNTACGAAAATTCTACGATCGGACTCTACAGAACGAGTCCTGATGGAAAAATTATATTAGGCAATCCTACGTTAGTAAAGATGCTTGGATATTCGTCCTTTGAAGAACTTGCCGCAAGGAATCTTGAACAGGCAGGATTTGAACCTTCGTATGAAAGAAAAAAATTTATTGAACAAATTGAACTCAATGGAGAAGTTAAGGGTTTGGAGTCGGCCTGGACTCATAAGGACGGATCGATTATTTATATAAGAGAGAGCGCCCGGGCAATCCGCGATACTAACGGAAGAACTCTTTATTACGATGGAAGTGTTGAAGACATCACTGAGCGCAAGCTCGCCGAGAACGCTTTTATTCGTGAACGGAATCTTCTCAACGCGCTCATGGATACTATCCCCGATCATATTTACTTCAAAGATATCAACAGCCGTTTTCTGCGTGTGAATAAGTCTCATGCTGAGGGATTCGGTCTTCGTGACCCGAAACAAGCTGAAGGGAAAACAGACTTTGACTTTTTCAC
>PMML01000032.1:66520-68086 GCA_003162695.1 Ignavibacteriota bacterium
AAGAATGAGGAACGCTTCCGAAAAATCTTCGAGGAGAGTCAACTCGGTGTAGTTACTTCGACGCCGGAATTCCGGTTCGAAAAAGTCAATCCCGCATTTTGCAATATGCTCGGGTATACGGAGAAGGAGCTGTCCTCGATGAGTTTTGCCGATATTACACATCCGGACGATGCCGGCAAGGATTTTGAGAGTCTGAAGAAGCTGGGACTTGGAGAAATTCCTTTTTACAAAGCAGAAAAACGATATATCCGTAAAACCGGCGAGGTTGTTTGGGGAAACATCGTTATTTCCAGCGTCCGCCATAAGGATGGAGCGCTTTTATATCATATGGGTATGATTGAGAATATAACGGAACGCAAACGGAAAGAGCAGGAAATCAGCCGGCTCAACCGTCTCTACGCGGTCCTGAGCAATATCAATGAATTAATCGTTCGGGAGGGAGACAGACAGACTTTGTTGAATGAAGTATGCAATGTTGCTGTTCGAGAAGGCGGATTCCAAATGTCGTGGATCGGGATTGTTGACGCGGAAACAGATTCATTCCAACCTGTCGCCAGTGCGGGAAAAGCAAACGGATATCTGGAACATCTTCACACATCCATCGTTCAAATTATGGCGGGAAGAGAACCGCTCTGGATGACTCTTTTTGACGGTCAAATTGTAATCTGCAACGATATTGAACATGACGATCGGCTGATGTCCCTCCGGGATAAAACGCTCGCCCTCGGCTATCGCTCTCTGGCTGCATTTCCGCTTGATGTCGACGATGAACTCATAGGTGTTGTAAATTTTTATTCAAGTGAAAAAGACTTTTTTAATGAGGAGGAGTTGGAACTTCTAAAAGAACTTGCAATGGACGTTTCTTATGCCCTTCATTCTCTGGAATTGGAGGATAAACGAACGCAAGCAGAAAAAGAAACGCGGGAGAGTGAAAATAAATACAGCCGCATCTTTGAGAATGTTCAGGATGTGTACTATGAGACATTGATCGACGGTACGATACTTGAAATTAGCCCTTCCATTGGAACGATATCGAAAAAACAATACAACAGAAATGAACTCATAGGAAAGTCAATAAACGATTTCTATCTCAATGCCGAAGAACGGAATGCTTTCCTCTCGGCAATACAAGAACGGGGAAGTGTTACGGATTACGAGGTAATGCTTAAAAACCGGGACGGTTCGCATATTCCATCTTCCATTTCGGCAAAATTTCAATTCGATGCTCAGGGTAATCCGGAAAAAATTATAGGCAGTATAAGCGATATCACCGAGCGCAAATTGTACCAGAATCAATTGATGCAGACGCAAAAAGTTCAAAGCATCGGTACATTAGCGGGAGGGATTGCTCACGACTTTAACAATATCCTCGGTATTATTCTCGCGTTTACTTCCGTGCTGGAACGATCGGGAGGAGACAAAGAAAAAATATCGAAGAGCACGGCAGCTATTATTCAAGCCGTAAACCGCGGTGCAGCGCTTGTCCGTCAGATTCTGACCTTTGCGCGGCAAACGGGCGTATCGATGAAACCGATGAGGATTCCTGATTTGATCCGCGAACTCGTT
>PMML01000088.1 GCA_003162695.1 Ignavibacteriota bacterium
TCTTGCAGAGCTTCTCGGCAAACACACCGGCACAACAAAAGGCAAAGGCGGTTCCATGCATTTATTCGACCGTGAGAAAAACTTTTTAGGCGGCCACGCGATTGTCGGCGGACATATTCCCATTGGAACCGGTGCAGCATTTGCAAGCAAATACCGCGGTGAAAAACGTGTCTGCCTCTGCTTTATGGGTGATGGTGCAACGAACATCGGCGAATTCCACGAATCGCTTAACCTTGCAGCTCTCTGGAAACTTCCCGTCATCTACATCATAGAAAATAATAAATACGGAATGGGAACTGGGATCGAGCGCGCATCTGCAGTTGAAACTCTGCTTAAAAAGGCAGCTGCGTACGGGATGAGAAGCGAAGCCTGCGAAGGAAACAATGTACTGACGGTGTACCGGACGGTAAAAGCTGCTGTGGATCATGCACGCAAAACGTATGAACCGAGTCTGCTCGAAATTCAGACCTACAGGTACCGCGGACATTCCATGTCCGACCCCGTGAGCGGACATTACCGCACGAAAGAGGAAGTTGAAGAGCAGAAGAAACTCGATCCACTGACTGTTTTTGCAGAAGTCTTAAAAAAAGAGAGGCTCGTCACCGAGGAGTATTTTGAAACCGCGGAAAAGAGAATTAAAAAAGATATTGAAGCAAGCGTAGAGTTTGCGGAAAACAGTCCCATTCCTCCTTTGGAGGAATTGTATACAGACGTGTTTTTTGAGTGATGTTATTCTATTGAAGGAGAAGAGTTAATGCCGGTGGCAAGTATGCGTGAGGCGCTTAATCAGGCGATGGATGAAGAGATGTCGCGCGATGACCGCGTCTTTCTCATGGGAGAAGAAGTTGCACAATATAACGGCGCCTATAAAGTAAGTCAGGGTTTGCTCGCAAAGTACGGCCCTGCCCGTGTAATCGATACACCCATTGCAGAATCCGGATTTGCAGGTATCGGTATCGGAGCAGCTATGGTCGGACTCCGGCCTATTGTAGAATTCATGACATGGAATTTTTCTCTCGTAGCGTATGACCAGTTGATTAATCATGCCGCGAAAATGCTTTCAATGTCCGGCGGAAATTTTCATGTCCCGATCGTTTTCCGCGCACCGGGAGGTGCAGCACATAATCTCGGAGCTACGCATTCGCAGGCTCTGGAATCTCTTTTTGCACACATCCCCGGATTGAAAGTTGTTATGCCTTCCACACCGAAAGATGCAAAGGGTCTGCTCAAAACAGCTATTCGCGACAATAACCCCGTTATTTTTATCGAGAGTGAAGTTATGTACGGCGAGAAAGGAGAAATACCGGAGGGAGAATATACAATCCCCTTCGGAGTCGGTCAAGTTGTGCAGGAAGGGACCGATGTGACTATCGTTTCATGGTCCAAAATATTGCAGCACATTACTCTCAAAGCTGTTCACCGTTTACAGGAAGAAGGAATCAGCGTAGAAGTGATCGATCCCCGAACAATTCGGCCGATGGATTGGGAATTGATTTACAATTCCGTACGGAAAACGAACCGTCTGGTCATTGTCGAGGAAGGCTGGCCTTTTGCCGGTGTAGGCGCTCAAATATCACACCAGGTTCAGCACGATTGTTTTGACGCTCTGGATGCGCCTATTGAACGTGTAACACAGGAAGATGTCCCTCTTCCTTACGCGCACAATCTTGAAGTTGCATCTTTGCCAAATATTCAAAAAGTTATTCGTGCTGTTAAAAAAGCAATGTATAAAGGGTAAGGAAATCAGGATGGCTGCAAAAATACTTATGCCGAAACTCAGCGATACGATGACCGAAGGAATCATTCTTAAGTGGTTGAAAAAAGAAGGAGATCCGGTCAAACAGGGGGAAATTCTTGTTGAGATTGAATCCGATAAAGCGGATATGGAGCTTGAATCTTACGACTCCGGTATTCTGAGAAAAATTCTTATACCCGAAGGCGGTAAGACTCCCATCGGCGAATGTATTGCAATCATCGGTGAAGCAGACGAAGACATCGCTTCCCTTCTCGTACCCGAAACGGCTGTTCCTGCACAGCATCAAACTGACACTGCAGAAGCCCGGATGGAAACACCTGCATCTGCACCTCGGAATACAGCAGCCTCACCCGATGCGCGCATCAAAGTTTCGCCGCTCGCCCGCAAAATTGCCGGCGAAAAAAATATCGATTTACATAAGCTCACAGGCAGCGGTCCCGAAGGAAGGATCATAAAACGAGATCTCGAAGGCGCCCGGGTATTTTCATCCTTTCAATCGAACGCACATGCCGGACTGCCGCCTTCCGGCGAGTACAAAGATGTGGAACTCTCACTTATCCGGAAGACAATTGCCAAACGGATGCAGGAAAGCAAACAGCAGGTGCCTCATTTTTATGTTACCGTAGAAACCGATATGGAGTCTGCAATTTCCCTGCGCAGTCAGTATATCGAAACCACCGGCACAAAAATCAGTTTCACCGATATTCTGGTGAAAGCATCATCTCTTGCACTTCTTAAAAACCCCGGTATCAACGCATCGTATACGGGTTCTGCTGTGCGGCAATTCGCCGAAACGCACATTGCCGTCGCCGTAGCGCTCGATGAAGGTCTGGTTACTCCTGTCCTGAGAAATTGTGAAAGAAAAACTGTCGGACAACTGAATGAGGAGCTTCGTGATCTTGCTGAACGCGCACGCATCCGTAAACTAAAACCGGAAGAATATCAAGGGGCTACGTTTACCATCAGCAATCTCGGTATGTTCGGTGTAGAAGACTTTGCCGCTATCGTCAATCCGCCGGAGGGATCTATTCTGGCGGTCGGCGCTATTCTCGAAAAGCCTGTTGTTAAGAATGGATCCATTGTTATTGGACACATCATGAAGCTAACGCTCTCTTCCGATCACCGCATTATAGACGGCGCAGTTGCGGCACGGTTTCTGCTGTACCTGAAAAATCTTCTCGAGAATCCTCTCGCTGTCTTTCGCTGATAATTCTAGAACCCGGGGAAAAAACCGTTCTTCTTTCAAGTGACGGTTTTTTAATGACCTCTACCGGATGCGCGCGAGGTAAAAATCAGTCGATTTATGAATCTGATTTTCCGGGAATTTTAAGCATCTGTCCGGCTTTTATCTTATTACTCCGTAAACCATTTGCTTTTTTCAGCTTATTAATGTCAACACCGTAATGCTGCGCAATAAAAGAAATTGTTTCTCCCTTTTTTACCTTATGCATCGGCGCAAAAAGCCCCTTGCTTGAAGTCTTAACGACGACCGAATTATTCGCTGGAACCAGCTTCGAGCTCGATGCTATAACTTTTCCTTTCTCCTCCGGTTTGTCGTAAATTTCAATAGTTTGGCCGGCTTTGATCCTAGAAGTTCTTAAATTATTCCACCGCTTAAGATCCGCAATTGAAACCTCATAGATGCGGGCAATTTTATCCAGGGATTCTCCCGACTTTACTTTGTGCTGAATCCAGTCTGGAGATGCCGCTTTTACATGTCCTGAGCCGGCGATTGGAGAGTTTCCTTCCTCAGACTCCGATCGTACAATTTTTTGTTTTTCGCTGAAAGCCAATTTATCGATTTTTTTCATTGCCGGAATCTTGGAATTCGGAATCCATAACTCCAAAGCCTGACCCGGACGGATATAACTTCCATATGAAATATCGTTCCAGTTTCTTATATCGCTCGCTCGAACCCCGTACCACTCCGCGATATGCCCCATTGTATCGCCATGCTTGACATGATAAACGACTCGTTCGCGCCCTTTCGGCTGTTCCAGTTCATCCCTGCTCGATACTGCCTTGTGATGGCTGCCTGATTGTTTCGTTCGTTCAATGACTTTTGCAGCTGATAAATTCAATCCTCTTACCTGCGGGGTATAATCGAACGGCATTTTTTCATCCGCTATATCTTTCGGGATAGGAATTGCTAATGCGGTTCCTATCTTGAGTCTCCTATTTGAAGAAATATTGTTCACTTCTTTGATCAGCGATGCACTCATCGAATATTGCCGGGCAATCGACGAAAGGGTTTCTTTTCGTTTGACCGTATGAATGACCCAGTCCTTTTTTTCTTCTTTCGGAATGGATGTGTACTGTGCATGGAATATATCCTTTCTTCCGGCAGGGATACGAAACCTGTATCCGCTCACACCCGGAGGAGTGCACCATCGCAGTAATTCAGGATTGAGATCCTGAATAGTATCTAGAGTCGTTCCGGCGCATTTTGCAAGCGCTCGAAGATCAATACAATCGTTGACCTCCACAACATCATACGCCATCGAATCCGCTTTGAGCGTATCGATAAAGCCGTAACTTTTCGGATTCAAAGCCATACGTGCCACAGCTATATACTGCGGAATGTAGTTCCGCGTTTGCCGCGGTAAGTAACGTCTCATCTCCCAGAAATCGCTGCTGCCGCTTCTGCGCATTGCCCGGAAAACTCTTCCTGCACCTGCATTGTAGGATGCCAGAACAAGATTCCAATCGTTCAATTCCGAGTACAATTCCTTAAGATGTCTTGCCGCTGCACGGGTCGATTTTTCAAAATCTCTGCGCTCGTCATACCACCAATTTGAACGCAATCCATAAAGAGAACCGGTTCCCTTCATAAATTGCCACAACCCCACCGCACGCGCCCATGAACGTGCATCGGTCCGGAGCCCGCTCTCCGTCATAGAGAGATAGACGAGCTCCTCCGGAGTCCCCTCTTCACGGAATATCCTTTTCATCATCGGCACATACCTTCCGGAAAGGAAAAGCCAGCGATCCATATAGTGCCTTCCGCGTTCCATAAAGAATTTTTCAGCACGCTCTACATATTCGTTGGAAGGAAGGGGAACCTGTGTTCCATGAATTTCAGGCGTAGGAACAACAATTTTCGATGTATCGGTTTCATCGACGACTTGATTCAACTTTTCACGTAATGCATAAAGGGACGCGTAGGGCGAGAGCGTATCGATAGCTGCTATATATTTTTCGTAATCTTCAACGATGCTATTACTGAGGTCTATAAATTCCTGATTTGTGTCTATATCCGGAAAATCGCTCAATTCATTGAGAATTTGAATAGAATTTTCAAAATCAATTTCCGAGTTCGATGTATCCTCCACTTCCTGCGCCCGAAGCGCTGCAAGATATTGGATACGCGCTTGTTCAAGCCGCTGGTCTATAAATTCCTTATCGCCGGAAGTCGAATCAGCATAAACGGAATCAGCGGAAAGTGCCGAAGAATTTTCATTTAACGCTGCATTAGAAACAAGGGAAGAATCATGTTTGTGATGAAGCTGATGCGGCAGAGGGAGAGAAGCTTTCTGAAGAGAAGTGTCTCCTTTCAAAAGCGAGGACTTTGTGGCTGAAAGCGGCTTCATTCCTCCCGATGTTTCATTGACAACGACTTGCTTAGACGTACAACTTAAAGCTATACATGAAATAAATACCAAATACTTATAATACATCAAACTCTATGTGCTTTCATTAAATCGATTAAGAATTCAGAATTTTATAAAGATACGAGAATAGTGGTATGGAAGCAAGAAAAGCATCGAGAATAATCCGTTACAGAACCAGAGCAGTTGCAACGGCCCCGCTGACAGAAAGAATTTTTGCTTTCCAGAAAACCGCACCGATACAGACCGTAAATACTATTCCCATAAATATTTACATCGGAGCGATACCGGCAGCGAGAGTCATGAAACCAGTCAAAACAGTCCGGAAAAAAGAGGCACCGTGCAATTATCCCATCCTCCCGAAGAGAGTCATTCCCATGCGGCTGCATTTAAGGCAATAACAAATGACATCTGCAGAGAAAAGAGCAATGAAAGTCTATCCTGAGCATAAAAATTCAGTCCTTCGAGAACACATGCAAATGAAACAATGAACATTACAGCAGATCCTTCAGCGATTTTCTATTCGATGAAAGGCTGTAAAAATGGGAGGAATACACCGCTTGGCCGGCAATCGCAGCAGCCCCGACTCCGAGAGCCATCACCAACATCGCGATCGCAGGAATTTCCGAATGCCCGTCCCGGAAAAAAAAGAACGAGAAGAACGAATGAGACCGGATACAGCACATTTTCGAACGAATGCCTATCCGTCCCATGCATCCCTGCATGCCATTGCATCCGGAGAGCAGATGCATTGATCAGGATAAAAATTAAGCCAAGTACAAACAAAGGAAATGCATGTATAAATATTTTAGGAAGGAATAAAATGATGAGACCGATGGAAATATGCACGAACTTCCGGGAAAATTCAGCCGAAAGCTTTCACAACTTGCGGAAGCCTTCCACATGACCGGCGCAGAGCCGTATAATCAGAAAGACGCGTCTAAAAATCCGCCATTCCGATATCTGCTGAAAATATCCGGCATAATACTCGGAGAGCTGACGAAGGATAGCTAAGCAAAACTCCGTTCTCTCCGTTCTTCCGGACGCACACACGTATAAATCATCAAAGTCATGCACTCAAGAGGATCGAGTGATGACGACTTGAGATCAATGTCTGCCTGCAAAAGTGCAATAAATATTGTTTCAAGACGTCCCGGTGAATAATTTTGCGATGCCTCAATGTAATCCTTTAAAAAATATGGAGATATTTTTATTTCTCCTGCGATCGTATTATCCGAAGAACCCTGCATTCTGAGTTCCCTAATTTTCCATAGCACCGTAAAATATCGTGTGAGCATAACAATCATACCCTGCGGCGATTCACCGCTTTCCATCATCCTTTGAACGATCGTAAGCGCTTTCTGCAAATCTCCATGGCCAAGAGCATTCTGCAGATCGAAAATCGAATTCCCTCTGGTTACTCCGACGACATGAACGATATCATCTGCAGTAATCCTTTTCCTTTCGGCAATGTAGATCGATAATTTTTCAAGCTCGTTACTGAGAACTCTCAGCGAATTTCCAACATAAGAATGAAGCAAGCGGCAGGCTTCAGTGTCGATGGACTTTCCGAATGAACCGCAGCGCGATTCTATCCATCCCGGGATACGATCATCATAAAACGGAGCAAATTCAAAAACAACTCCTTTTTTTTTCAATTCGTTGAACGGCTTCGTCCGAAAATCAGGCTTTTCTGCAGCCAAAATGAGGCATGTCGTTTCAAGGGGTTTTTGAATGTAATCGGACAAAGCCGAGCGTGCGCCTTCACTTCCGGCCATTGCGTCGAAGTCTTTCACAACAACGACACGCCGTTCACTCATCACCGGATATGCCGCAGCATGGGACAGTGCGTCTTTCGTATTGACTTTTTCGCCGTCCAGCATATCGAGATTAAACGATTTGGCGTCCGGAGTCAGAAGATCGCCGATAATTGAACGAATGCATTCGTCGATGAGAAAATCTTCCGTTCCGATAAAAAGATAGACCGGACCGTATGCCTTTCCTTTGGTCTGCAGTGAAAAGTCCGCGTAGGAGGGATATTTCTCCTTTTTTCCTTTTGCCCATGCCATGCAATTATTTTTTTATCGTAATACTTTTTATAACAACGTCGACTTTCGGCCTGCCGTCGGTCGGTCCCATTTCAGGGATGATCTCAACATCGGCTATCGCATCCACTACATCCATACCCTTTACCACTTTTCCGAAGATCGAATAATTCTTAGGCATCCATGGTGCATCTTTCAGCATGATAAAAAATTGACTTGTATTTGTATTGGGTCCCCTGTTTGCCATTGCCAGCGTACCTCNNGGCCGCGTTTATATCCTTCTTTGTAAGATTGTGTCTTTTGATCGAGCTCATCGGCAAATTCTTTTCCGTAAATACTTTTTCCTCCCCGGCCGGTTCCGGTTGAATCTCCCCCCTGGATAACGAAACCTTTTGAAATGCGATGGAAAATAATTCCGTTAAAATACCCTTCATCGGCGAGTCCTGCAAAATTTGCCACCGTTTTTGGAGCTTCGGACGGATATAATTCCACCTCGATTGTCCCCTTGGAAGTCTCAATGATTGCGTTCACAATAATCCTTTTTTTAGTTTCACATTGAAAATTAATAATTGACGATACGGCTATAACAGAGAGCAGAAAAGTCGACAAAGCCGTTCTTTTAAATATTTTTTNNTCATATTCATAACTATTATATTTATGTACAGTTTTCCATTCACCGTTTACAGCTGATAATTAATTCCGAATTTAATCCCGGCGCTTAAAAAATTTATTTTAGGAGTTGTGCCATAGAAAGACAGTTCGGTGCCGTTGTTTGTAAAAGAGCTTCCGAGACAGCCGCGGATATCGACTGTCAGCGAACAAAAGACATGATCGTTCAATGCCATATCCGCAGCAGCATCGGTTTTGAGTCCTAACCCGTGAGCGCGATAGATGGTCGCTTGTCCTTCCAGATCTTTGCTGAGATCGCTGATATAATAGCCGATGCTGCCTCCCAGCCTGAGGAACGATCGATCAGAGCATATAACATAATGAAGGCACACCGCCGGCATTTGGATCTGCTCCTCAAAATCCCACGCACTGCCCGTCCATGAGTGCGACCAGAGCCCGTAGCTGTATTCCAGTCCGACCGACCATGATGAATCGATGTGCACATCGGTATTAAAAAAAAATTCGGAAGTTGAGATAAAACCGCCCGCATTCTGTCCGCTGGGAAGATCAGCGAATGTGTTGATATAATTCCAAACGGACGGCATCAGCATGCCGCTTATGCCCAAGCCCGCTTCTATTCGCACATGTGTTACCGGCAAGGAATCTGCCGGCGTTTCCTGCGCTGCAAGCGGGGTTGTCATGCAAAGCCACATGAAAATATTCCGTAACCGAAAAAATCGATGCAGCATAAATCCTTATTCTTTTCCCGCCGGATTCGAAACGTCTTTTTCTCCTATCCCGAATTCAGCAGCATTTATATGATCTTTAAAATAATAATATGCGCCGAACACCATGATGACAATATAACCGAGTTCATGCGTAACGATAGAATAACTGAGCGCCGTCGTTTTATCCACTCCATACAACTTAACCATAGCAATCGTAAGAAACGAATGATATGTCCCCATTGCACCGGGGGCTGGTAATATCCACGCTATCGAGGAAATCACAAGCAAAACGACGGAAGCGCCGAAATTCAATTCCGGCTTTGCCAGCGAGGAAAAAGCAAAGAACGGCTCGTACATACCGAGCGCGTACAGCGCCTGCATCGCAAAACTTAAAAGAATAATGACGGCGAATTTATCTTTCATTTTGATGACGCCGAGTCCTTGATAAAACGAATCCAGTACAGGATCTATCTTTGCCGAATACTTTTTCGGAAGAACGTTTTTAATGAGAGCGCAATATCGGAAGAATGTATCCGCTTTGAAGAAGAGGAAAAGAAATAATCCCAGTCCGGCAAACGAACCTGCGAAAAAGAAAGGACGTACGGCGGTCGCATCCATAAAAAACGGATCGAGAGCATGCGGGTAGAGGAAAAGAGTTACACAGGCAATAAAATAAAAGCTCATAAGATCAAGAATACGCTCGACGACCACGGTTGCCAGGGTAGCGCTTTTCGAGACATGTTCTTGTCGGCCGAGTACATATGGACGCACAAGCTCCCCCACTCGAGGCAGAACGTTGTTGACTGCATAGCCTATCATCACAGCGCCAAAGAGGTGCGAGATCGAGCAATCTTTTTTAATCGGCGCCATAAGGTATTTCCATCGCAGCGCACGAATCCAGTGGCTTAAAAGAGCGATCGGAATAAGGAGCACAAGCCACCAATAATTTGCGCTCTTGAGCGAAAGAACCAGATCGGATAATTTGACTCCCCGGATAGCAAAGTACAGGAAGAATGCCGCGAGAGAAAAGCTCAATGCGAAACGGAAAAGATTCTTTTTTATCATAAAATCACCCTACGCGCCGTTAGCGTAAGTCGACGACATCAGTGCCGGCAGGAGCTGTAAAGGAAAAGACTTTCTCTCGAATATTCGTATTCAACTTTATATCTTTTACAATATATGTTGTTTCGGTTTCATTAACATCGATAATGAATATCTTATGTACCATCCAGTTTTGCGTGTCGGCCCAGATTTTTACAGATTTGATAAACGAACGATCGTCTTTTGGAGTTAACTTTAAAACAATGCATTTGAGCGATTTGAACGTTTCCTCGCCGATACGAGCGCTGTAAAAATTCGCCGGCAAATTGAGCATGAAGTTTTCAGGGGAAATTGAATTCTGATTCTCTTTGTATTTATCGATGATGACCTGATGATTGGTTTCCGAATATGCCCAGACGGTTGTTCCATCGGTAACGATGGTCTGATGCTCCGATTCTATACGGTAATGGTTCGGTTTCTTCATGGTGAGCGTGCCGACAAACGTTTGTTCAATGTTGGAAAAACCGAATTTTACCTGCTGCTCAAATTGAGCCACTGCATCATCGATCATTTCGTATCTTCGCTGGATATGATCGGCAACCTGTTTTGAAGTCATATCCGCATCCTGGGTCAATGATACTGAGCTCAGGCAGCAGAGTATGGTGAGGAGATATAAAAATATTTTCATGCTGTCAATCCATCGCTAAAAAGTAAGCGGCTTCTTCTTTTTAAAGTTCTTCAACGACAAAAAAAAGTACATTAACTCAGGCTCTTGAGCACAGCTTCAAGCTGGGCTTCCGATTCTATCAGAACTTCACGCGCTTTGCTGCCGTCAAACGAGCCTACAATACCGGCAGCTTCCAATTCATCAACAAGACGGGCAGCCCTTGAATATCCCACCTTCAAACGCCTCTGCAAAAGCGAAACCGAACCTTGCTGATGGCGCACAATGACGCGCGCCGCTTCCTCAAACAATTCGTCGCGATCGCCGTTGACAAGGCTGCCATTTCCCTTCTTCTTTTCCAATGCCGATGGAAGTTTAAAAGGATTTGAATATCCCTTTTGTTTTCCTATATGATTCGTAATCCGCTCCACTTCATCGGTGGAAATAAACGCATTCTGTATCCGGTGAGGTTTCGGTGAACCGCTCGGAAGATAGAGCATATCGCCGTTTCCGAGTAATTGATCCGCTCCGTTCATATCCAGAATTGTTCTCGAATCGATTTTTGAAGAGACTTGATACGCCAGCCGGGCGGGAAAATTCGCTTTAATGACGCCGGTAATGACATCGACAGATGGACGCTGAGTCGCCAGGACAAGGTGAATCCCTACGGCACGCGCCAGCTGCGCAAGCCGTGCAATCGGCTCTTCCACTTCACGCGCTGCAGTAATCATCAGATCGGCCAATTCATCGACGATAACGATCAGATAAGGCATCTTCTTATGCTTTACTTCTTCTGTATCGTGCAAACGACCCGCCTGCAGCCTTTCATTGTAATCAGCGATATTGCGGACGCCGGCTGACGCAAGCCTGTCATACCGTCCTTCCATTTCACGTTCCACACTCTTCAGCAAGAGAACGGCATTATTCGGTTCTGTAGCGATTTCTTCATCGATATCCGGCGAAACCGCAAGATAATGTTTGCGCAATTTTCTATACAGAGTGAGTTCTATTTTTTTGGGATCGATAATGACAAATTTTACATCGCTCGGATGCAATCGGTAGAGAATGCTGGTAATGATCGTATTGATGCCGACACTTTTTCCCGATCCCGTCGCTCCGGCTATGAGCAGGTGCGGCATTTTTGCAAGATCGTCAACATAGACATCGCCTGAAATCGTTTTGCCCAGGGCAAGCGGCAAAGCTGCTTTTGCATCCCTGAATTTAGAGGAGTTGATAACGCTCCGGATAGTAACGAGTGAAGGGTTATGATTCGGGATTTCCACTCCTACGGTTCCTTTACCGGGCATCGGGGCTATGATTCGAATTCCTTTTGCTTTTAAAGCAAGAGCAATGTCGTCCTGTAAATTTTCAATCCTGCTTATTTTTACTCCGGCCGCCGGAATCAATTCGTAGAGTGTAACCACGGGACCAGGCGTCACGGAAATATTTTCAATTTCGACGGAAAAATCTGCAAGTTTTGCCCGCAGCAGCTCAGCGTTCAGTTTCAGTTCTTCTTCATTGACCTCTTCCCCGCCGCGATGACTGTCGAGTAATTCTACAGACGGGAAAACATAATCTATTTCTTCATCGAGCTGGTTATCCTGAGAGGTTTCACGTTCATCAAAATTTACTTCGTCTTCCGCTATCGGTTCGTTGATTTCCATCGCAAGCTCGGATTCCCCGAGTGTATGTTTCTCTTCCCGCGGTACCGGACTCTTTGGCTTTTCTTCACCAAATGGTTCATTTTTCTTTTTTTCTTTTTTCAGTACAGGAAGCGGCACATGTTCTTCTGCCGGTATCTCTTTTTCCAGACGCCGTATTTTTATCGCATGTTCCTGTACTGCCGTCTTTTCAACTTCCTGTTCTCTCGCGCCTCGTCGTTCTCTCATCCGCGCGGAATAATCAATCCACCAGCGGCGAAGCAGAGCGGAATATTCATTGAGCCGGTCCAGAGTAACCCGATAATCGAGATCGATGAGCAGTGTTATAACAATAAAAATTGTTCCGAGCAGAACGACGATTGTGCCGAACAGACCGATCGTTGTCGACATGACTTCAGCCAGGAAATGACCGACAATACCGCTCCACTCCATGGGCAAACCATCGTCGAGTTTCCGAAACGAACCCGCAAGCGACGCAAAAAGAATTGCGAGAATAATTGCATAATTCGTAAATGTGATTTTTTTATGAAGGTTATTCCGGTTAAACAGGTAGAGAGACCAGATGAAACAGAGGACGGGAAGTATGAGCACCGCATATCCGATCGTCGAATTTATCAGCCAATTCGATATGATAGCGCCGAGCAGCCCGAGCCAGTTTTGCGTATGAGCAGCTTTAATATGAATGGTTTCGTCGTTCGAAAACACTTTCCAAAGGTCTGAGAACGAAATTTCACCGCTCGCCTGATCCGATGACGAATAGGAAATCAGACTTAAAAACAAAAGAAAAGACAGGAGAAGCGCTATAAACGCGCTAATTTGCCTTCTGTGCGGTGTGCCCTCTGATTTGTCCATTCGTACAGACTGCTCGGCCATAATAAATTCCCGAAACCTTCAATACATTCCGCGTCGAACGGAATTGTTCTCTTTACTTTTTCAGTTTTATCACTGTTCCGGATAACTGCGGAAGCACCGGCATAGTATCTATTCCAGAACAAATTTCCAAATCGCCGGCATATCCAATTTCGACAAGATACTTGCCATGATCAGTAGTTTTCATCATTTTCAGAATTGACCGGCCGAAAGATTTATATAATGCCTGGGCGGCTCGAGCGCCATCGGTTAATTCCAGTGAAAGCAATTCCGGCTTTTGCAGACGCGTTACGATCATTCCAGCACATACAGCATCTTCAAGACTAAAATTACCGCTCGTACCGGAGTGTCCGGCGCAAAGAATGAGAAAATCGTTATTGAGTTCCTTGAGGCTTTGTACGACCGCAGACATATTGACAAACCCAGCGATGAGCAAATTCCGGGCATAGCGGCTTTTTGACATCGCTACCGATCCGTTTGTCGTGCAATAAATAATAGACTTTCCCTTTACTGTCGCTTCCGTATATTCAAGCGGTGAATTTCCGAGATTAAATCCTTCGATCATTTTTCCGCTCCGCTCTCCTCCGCGAAGCGTTACTTCACCGAAAAGGCTTCCGGATATTTTTACGGCAGACTCAATATTCGCCACCGGAATAATCTCTCGAGCGCCCTGCGCCAGTGCAGCAATAGTAGTCGTACTCGCTCGCAAAACATCGATAACGACAATATTTTTATCACGGAGCTGTAATTCATCAAAATGATTTGCCGAAAAGCTGACATCTATTTTCATATAGTCACTCCCTCTGTTCCTTATTTTTTGAGAAAGGGGATCGTTGCCGTCGTCACCGGAATATCTTTTCCCCGAATCGATACAGCCAGGTGTTCCTCACCCGGCAAAATCACCGAATCGACATACCCCATGGCAATCCCTTTTTGCAAAGAAGGAGAAAACGTTCCGCTCGTCACAATCCCTACCGTCACACCATGACATGAAAAAGAATATCCGTGACGTGCAATCGTTTTGCCGGGCAGTGTACAGCCGATCAACCGGCGCTTGACACCCTCTTTTTTAACTTTCAACAACGCATTTTTTCCCAGAAATTCCTTTTTATTCAATTTCGTAATCCATCCCAATCCTGCTTCAAGCGGATTTGTTGTTGCATCGATGTCGCTGCCGTATAAACAAAATCCCATTTCAAGCCTCAGCGTATCTCGCGCACCAAGTCCGATCGGCTGGACGTTATACTCTTTTCCTGCCTCAAAGAGCGAATCCCATACGCTTTGGGCGGCATCATGAGACGATTCCAAGTACAATTCAAAACCAAGTTCCCCGGTGTATCCTGTCCGCGAGATAATCATCGGAATGCCTGCGATCGTTCCCTTACAGAAATGATAGTATGGAATCAAAGAAAGGTCGATCGGTGTAAGCTTCTGGAGCATGGGAAGCGAATGAGGTCCCTGGACTGCAAGCAGTGCGATTTCATCGCTCCGGTTCGTAAGCTTTACCCCGTCCGGGAGATGGCCGCTGAGCCATTCCCAATCCTTTGCAATATTTCCGGCATTCACTACGAGCATATATTTTTCTTCTGTGATTTTGTAGACCAGAAGATCATCGACGATTCCGCCGTCTTCATAACAGAGAGCCGTATAATGAATACGCCCGGGAAAAAGTTTTGTCACATCATTGATAGTGACGTGCTGGAGGAATGCCGCCGCCGACGTTCCTTCAACGATAAATTCTCCCATATGGGAGACGTCGAAGATGCCGACAGAATTCCGAACGGCCAGATGTTCTTCGATAATCCCCGCATATTGAACCGGCATGTCATAACCAGCGAAATCCGTCATTTTCGCATCGAGCGCCGTGTGCATGTCAAAAAAAGGTGTCCGCTTCAAAATTATTTACCCTGCATTTTTTTCCAATCGGCAAGGAATCTTTCGATGCCGATATCGGTCAGTGGATGTTTGATCAGCTGGTCGATCACCTTAAAGGGCATCGTACAAACATCGGCTCCAAGCAAGGCGGCTTCAATGACATGAAGCGGGTGACGGACGCTCGCCACAAGAACCTGTGTCCGGAAATGATAATTGTGGTAGATTGTAACGATTTGTTCGATCAACTGCATGCCTTCCTGACCGATATCATCAAGACGACCGATAAACGGACTTATAAACGTCGCTCCGGCTTTTGCGGCCAGGAGAGCTTGCGGCGCCGAAAAGCAAAGCGTTACATTTGTTTTAATTTTTTCATCGGAAAGTGTCTTCACCGCTTTCAGTCCTTCTTTGATAAGCGGAATTTTCACGACAATATTTTTATGAATTTTTGCAAGACTGTGAGCCTCTTTCATCATACCTTCATAGTCCGTTGCAATGACTTCGGCGCTGATCGGTCCATCGACAAGCGAACAAATTTCCTTCAAGAGCGTGCGGAACTCTTTTCCCTCCTTTGCAACAAGGCTCGGATTTGTCGTTACACCGTCAAGAACTCCGAGGCTGGCTGCTTCCTTAATTTCGTCTATATTGGCCGTATCGATAAAAAATTTCACGTAAAATCTCCGATATATTATTTGTACATATCCGTAATATCTTTTTGCTGACGCAGAGAATAAAAATGGAATTCATCGGCCGGCAGAGACGGATCCGACTGCAGTTTTACCTTGACAAAAAATTTGATCTGAATTTTTGTTAGCCGGCTTATCGTTCCCTGTGACAGGAATTCCGCGATGGCCGGATGAACCCGCAGTTCCAGGCGCAGTTCATGTTTTTCTGTTTTAAACCGCCGGATCCAGCGTTCGATCAGATTGATCGTCGTTCCCTTCGATTGCACTACTCCTGCTCCGCCGCATGTCGGGCACGGTTCGCTGAAACTCATTTGAACGCTTTGACGAATACGTTGACGCGTAATTTGCATCAAGCCGAACTCCGTTAACGGAAGAATCGTGACCTTCGCACGATCCCGGCGCAATTCCTTCTTCACCTCGTCGTAAACTTTTTTCCGATTCCTATCTTCTTCCAAATCTATAAAGTCAATAATAATCAAACCGCCGATATCCCGGAGACGCGTCTGCCGGCAGATTTCTCGCGCAGCTTCCAGGTCCGTCCGTAAAGAATTTTGTTCCTGTTCTTTTTTTGCCGCATAGCGCCCGCTGTTGACATCGACGACTGTCATTGCTTCCGTTTTCTCAATAAATAAGTATCCCCCGCTTTTCAGCCATAATTTTTTGCTGAACAGCGATTGAATATCTTTTTCAACGCCGTACTTATCGAAAATGGGTTCTTTGCCTTTAAAGTATTCGACACGATCGAGCATATCAGGAGAGACCCACTGCACATAGGCGCGTATCTCTTTGAACATTTTCTTTCCGTCGACAATCACATGTTCCACTTCATCCTGAAATAAATCACGAATAACGCTTGATGTTGTATTGAGATCCTTGTAGATCAGCGTCGGCGGTTTCTCGATCTTCACTGCCTTCTCAATACCGTTCCATGTTTTGATTAATTCATCCAAATCCTGTTTGAGCATTTCTTCGGATTTGCCTTCGGCAACGGTCCGGATGATAGCTCCGAAGCCCTTCGGAAGCATGTCCCGAACAGCTTTTCGCAGCCGGCGTTTTTCTTTAAAATTGGAAACTTTTTTTGAAACACCGACCTTGCCGTCGAACGGAATGAGCACGAGAAGCCTGCCCGGCAGAGATATGGCAGATCGAACACGAACTCCCTTTTTCCCGACCGGTTCTTTTGTAATCTGGACAAGGATATCCTGCCCTTTTTGAAGATTCACTTCGTTCTGGTTTCGAGGAGGATAACGGTGATACTGGCGTTTCTCTTCAACAGACGTATCCGTTTGAACGGCGGGGGTGTCTAAGGGATGTTGGGCATCAGCCGGCGCCGCAGGCGGCTGCACGGAATCTTTTTTAGAGTCTTCATCCTCGTCATCTTCCTCAAAGAGCGAATTCAGTTCTTCGATGGCTCCGATGTCCGAGAAATGAAGAAATGCATCTTGTTCATGTCCGATATCGATAAATGCGGCCCGGATGCCGGGCATTACTTTGGCGACTCTCCCGAGATAAATATCGCCGACATTCCTGTCTTTTCCCGGTACATCTACGAAAAGTTCTGCTAATTTTCCGTCTTCAAGAATAGCAATGCGATGTTCATTCGCTGTCGAGTTGATGATAATATCTTTTTTCATAGCGGTTTCTTTTCCATCTCATCAATTGAATGATGTTTATCACACACAGATTTTCTCGACGAAGTGGAAATGTTCCGTACGAACAAGATATCCCTTGACGGACACATACTCGTTTTTGTGTTTTTCCACATCGACTAAAATCCTGCACATACGGTCCGGAAAGTTTCTCCGTAAGTATAAGAGCAGAAACTGTGATGATATGTATGATAATAAATTGAATCATGAGTTATCTCCATGTTGTATCTGCATTTATGCCAGCACAGTCCTGCATAACTACGTCAACAGTCGGCGCAGCATAGCCGGCATCTGCAATCCGGGCACATTTCGCCAGCGCATCTGCCTCAACATAACAGGCCGCCTTAAGCGAATAAGCCTATGGAGAAGGCTTTTACAATTAAAAGACCACAGATTAAAAGAATAAAAAGAGGTCAAGCTCCCCTGCGTCACACAAAACTTCTGCCGACCGTTGCTTCCTTCCGGATCTGGCGGGGTTAAGCATTATTCTGTTGCGCAGGACTTGACCCCGATATTACATTAAAGCTTTCCTGAAAATTTACTTTTTACCATTAGTTACATACAGTTTTTGATGAAATTTCAACGCGTTCCGTCGGCTTTGCCGAGAAATTGCAGCTTTTTGCAAATTTAATATAATCAAGACCCGCATATCTCCAATTTTCAATTTACAATCTGCAATTTCTATTTTTTTTTTGGAGCTGATCAGTATCCCCGCCTGCCTGACTGCGTCAGCAGTCGGGCAGGCCTCCGGCTACCATTTCCGCCGCTCTTACTCCGCTCCTTATCGCTCCTTCGATTGTTCCGGGAAGACCGGTATCGGTCCAATCGCCTGCTAAGAATAAATTCTTAAATCGTGTCTGCGCAGAGGGTCGTTTTGACTCTAATCCGGGTGCCGGAATGAATGTCGCTCGCTTTTCTTTTATTGCTAATGCATGTACAATCTTCGCCTGCCTTGCAGCGGGAAGAACCGAGCACAAATCATTCCATGCGAGATCGATTAATTCGGTTTTTGTCATTTTGTTGAAACTTTCCGCTCCGCTGATAACGAACGACAGATGCTGGCCGGTCTTTTCTTGATTGTTCAGAAGTGCGCCTGCATCGAATACCCATTGCACGCTCGTATCGATAAGCGCTGCAAATTTATCATTCAATATTTTCCGGTCGAGCCAGAGTTGTATGCTGACGATCGGTGCGGAGAAAAATGCGGAATCGTCAACAATTGTTTCCGGCCTGGTCATTGCGTTGACTGCATACCAGGGGACGGTAGAGATTATACTGTCAGCTGCAATTATTTTTCCACCTGCGATATGCGCCGATATCACAGTGTCCCGATCGATTTTCAGCTTCTGTACTGACGTTCCGGTGCGAATTTCCCCTCCATGGCTGCGAATGTATTCCACAGCGGGATCGATCAACAGTGTGCTCAGCGGTGCGCGAGGGAGAAGAAAACAGGAATTTGTCCGCGCGCCTGTGAATATCGCTTTCAATACGCGGAAAAAAATAAGTGCGGAGACTTTTTCCGGTGCACTATTCAGCGCACCGATGCAGAGCATATCCCAGAGATATTTTCTTGCGGATGGAGACTGATTCAAACGGGAAAGCCATTCTGCAGCGGAAATGCCGTCTAAGTCTTCGGGATCCGACCGAAAAATAATTTCTTTCACGACTGTCGACATCCGCAGCCGTTCCCGGAAAGGAATTGTTGAAAAACGAATCAGTCCCGAACCTGCATGCATAAGAGAAGGAAGCGGTAAACATCGAAGTTCCGTCCGTCCAAATCCGACCCGATAATATGGAATATGCAGTACCGGCTGAAGTTCCGCGAGACTGTCCGACCCGATCATTTGTATGTACCGCCGAGTAGCTGTGTAGCATCCCATCAGCAGATGCTGGCCCCTATCAACATATTGGGAAGTAAACTTATCCGGAAACGATGAAGTGCGTCCTCCTGCATGCGGGGATTTTTCGCAGACAAGTACTTTCAATCCGCGGCTTGAAAGATCCACGGCTGCACTCAATCCGCTGACGCCTGCACCGATCACAAGTACGTCGTATATCGCTTTGCTCTTCATGAAGGAAAGAATAAGGAATTATGTACAAATAATAAATGGTCAATGGTGATGGATCGTGCTGAAGTTCTGCGGTTCAATGTGCTGCAGTTGAAAAAAAGCAATGAAAATTGTAACTGTAGGACCGATAACGTTATCCTGCGCCAGCGGAATACAAATTGGACTGCAGTAAACTGACAAGCAAAGTAACAAATGAACCAATTAACGTTGAACGGTAACACCGCAACACCGCAGCACGTTTATTTATTTAGTTTTATCCAGTGTTCTTCGGAAAATTCGGCCAGGGAATGAAGCTTGACGTCGGCGATGGAGAATCGTTCGTCGTCGTACTGCTGCGGTGCGGGAACGGCGATGGTTTTCATCTTTGCCGCTTTTGCTGCGATCAGGCCGTTGACGGAATCTTCGATGACCAGACAATGCATCGGGTCGATATGCAAACGGTGAGCTGTGGATAGGAAAACTGCAGGATGCGGTTTGCCGTAATCTTCATGCTCCGCCGAATGCACAATGCGGAAAGAATTTTGGATGTCGAATTTTTTCAAGGAGGCATCGATGAGCTGCATGGGAGACGATGAAGCGAGTGCAAGCGGAAGATTTTTTTGCTGAAAATAGGCGATAGAGTCTTTGACTCCCGGCAGAAGCTCGCCTCGTTCCAGTATGAGCTGTTCGACGGCATCGAGAATTTCGTGCATCACCTCTTCCTGCGTTTTTCCCGTCCATGGATACTGGCGGAACCGCAGTGCGATCATTTCATCGACAGCGGTGCCGGTCGTTTCCAGACACATTGCAGTGGTCATCTTCAGTCCGACCGTAGCGAAGACCTTTATTTCCGCTCTATGCCAAAGAGGTTCGGAATCCAGAATAACGCCGTCCATATCATAAATAACAGCTTCTATCATATTGATCAATCTAAAAGAGAATCTCTGGAAAGGCAAGCAAATCGTTCAAAGTTCAATGTTCAACGTGTTGCAGTGCCTGCCTGAATGACTGCCAACCCGCTGCGCATTTTGGCGGGCGTCAGCAGTCGGCGTCGTGGCATTGCCACGTCGCCGTAATGCGGGCAGGCCTCCGGTTGTAGTTCTTGGTTCGTTGTTCTGAGTTTCCAGCTTCTATTGTTTGTTTTTTTAACTTCAGCACCGCGAACCCAGCACTAAGAACTTCTTTTACGCTCTTAAGTTGCTTGATAATTGAATATTGATTATTGTTGACAGTGAGCCATCAACATTTTAACGGATCATTGATAAAAATTTACCATTTACAATTTACTATTCACTGCTTGACCAACATGTCCACAACAAGACACGAACACGATTTGCTCGGTGAGCGGGATGTCCCTGCCGATCGTTATTACGGCATACAGACGCTGCGGGCATTGGAAAATTTCGATATTACCGGAATTCCAATCTCCCATTATCCGAGGTTTATTAATTCGCTGGCTTCAATTAAAAAAGCCGCTGCGATAGCCAATTGTGAACTCGGACTGCTCAAGAAAAATCTTGCTGATGCCATCGGTCAGGCATGTGACGAAATTACAGCCGGAAAATTCTACAGCGAATTCGTTGTCGATGTCATTCAGGGCGGCGCGGGGACATCGACGAATATGAATGCGAACGAAGTGATTGCCAATCGGGCGCTGGAAATTCTCGGTTATGAAAAAGGACGGTATGATATTCTGCATCCGCTGAATCATGTGAACATGTCCCAATCCACGAACGATGTCTATCCGACAGCCATTCGTATTACATTAAGCCAGAAGATGGACGGCCTTACGCACGAGATGGAGGGATTACGACTGGCGCTCGAAGCAAAGTCCGTGGAATTTGCGGATGTTATTAAAATGGGACGCACACAGCTGCAGGACGCCGTACCGATGACGCTCGGACAGGAATTCGGCGCTTGGGGAGTCATGGTCGGCGAAGACATCGAGCGCGTTCATGATGCGCAATCGCTGATTGATGAAATAAACATGGGTGCGACCGCCATCGGCACGGGATTGAATGCGCATCCGGAATATGGTCCTCTCGTAACGAAAATACTCCGCGATTTATGCGGCGTGCCGGTCGTGCTTTCCAAAAACCTCGTTGAGGCTACTCAAGATGCCGGCGGCTATGTACAGCTTTCAGGTGTTCTCAAACGTGTTGCGGTCAAGCTGTCGAAAATTTGCAACGATCTTCGGCTCCTTTCTTCCGGACCGCGCGCCGGTTTTCATGAAATCAATCTTCCGCCAATGGCACCCGGATCTTCCATTATGCCGGGAAAAGTCAATCCGATTATTCCGGAAGTCGTCAATCAGGTCGCCTTCTCGGTCATCGGGAACGATATGACGGTCACGATGGCTGCGGAAGCGGGTCAGCTGGAATTGAACGTGATGGAACCCGTTATTGCATTTAATCTTTTTACGTCCTCCGATATGCTCGGGCGTGCATGCCGGACATTGACGGAACGCTGCATCAAAGGTATAACGGCGAACCCGGAAGTGTGCAGGAAAATGGTTGAAAACAGCATCGGATTGGTCACAGCGCTGAATCCGATCATCGGGTACGAAAAATCTACAGAGATTGCACATATTGCACTGGAAACCAATCGTTCCGTCTACGATGTTGTTCTGGAAAAAGGATACCTTTCAAAAGAGCAGCTCGAAAATATTCTTTTGCCGGAGAAAATGATGAAGCCGAGAATGGTGAATTGAGGATTGCGAATTGTCAATCGTGCATAGTAATTAAAGGAAGTTCTTGGTGCGTTGTGCTTAGTGCTGAAGTTAAAATCTAATAAATAGAAACCAAGAACCACAGCCGGAGGCCTGCCTGCATTGCGGCGACGTGGCAATGCCACGACNNAATGCGCAGCGGGTTGGCAGTCATTCAGGCGGGCACAGCAGCGCCTTGAACCAAGAACCATAAACTAAGAACTGCGATCTAAAAAACATGAGAAATAAAATATTGCTTCGGAATTTACTTGCACTTTTTTTACTTGCTGTTGTTTCTATTGCGGCGTTCGGACAAAATGTCGTTGTCCTCGTTATCGACGGGGCGCGGTACTCAGAGACTTTCGGTGCAAAGGCGGCATACATGCCGGACATCTGGACCACCTTGCGGCCGAAAGGAACGATATGGACGGATTTCCGGAATGATAGCATAACGAAAACCGATCCGGGGCATTCCACTATCGAAACCGGCATCTGGCAAAATATAGATAATTCCGGTCTCGACCGGCCGCACCAGCCGACATTCTTCGAATATTTCCGCAAAGCATCTCTTGCCGATGAACAATCGACGGCCGTTATTGTCGGAAAGAAAAAACTGGATATACTGACGTACAGCACCGATCCCGAATACGGAAAAGAATACCGATCCGCATTCTATCTCGATTCCAGCGATATGTCGGTTTTTACACGGGTCAAAAATGTTCTCATACAAAAACATCCCCGTCTTGTCCTGATAAATTTTCCCAGCGTCGATATTATCGGCCATAAGAACGACTGGAACGGCTATCTCTCCGCCATCAAGACTGCGGACTCTCTCGTTCAGGCTTTATGGAATTTGATTCAGTCGGACTCCTTCTATCGCAATTCGACGACATTGTTCGTAACGAACGATCACGGGCGTCATGACGATGAGCACGGAGGATTCAGCAATCATGGCTGTTCCTGCGAAGGTTGCAGGCATATCATGCTCTTTGCCATCGGACGGAATATCCCCGCAGGCGGCGTTGTAACAGCAAAGCATACACAGTGTGATATCGCTCCGACTGCCGGTGTGCTGCTTTCATTCCCGACCCCGAAAACGATAGGGATGAATCTATTGCTCGATATTTCAAATTCCCCAAAATATTAGCCGATGGCCGTCGATCTCCAATTGCTTCGTTCGTTTTTTTCTTCGTATCAGCGAAGTGCAGTTCATGATTCCCCGCTGCGGCCGTCCGCAGTTCTTGTTCCGTTCCTTCTCCATCCGGACGGATTGCATCTTATTTTCACAAAACGCACGGAGAGTGTGGAACATCACAAAGGACAGATTTCTTTTCCGGGCGGGGCCGTCGATTCAGGCGATGCGGATAGGATTGCCACAGCTCTGCGCGAGACCGAAGAAGAAATAGGCATCGCACGGGCATCGGTAGAAGTCCTGGGAATGTACGACGATTTTTCGATTCCGAGCGGATTTTGCATCACACCCGTGGCCGGATTCCTTTCGGAAATGCCCCGGCTGAAAATTCATAAGGCGGAGGTCGATGAAGTTTTTACGATTCCCGTGCAATTCTTTCTCGAACCGGGCAGCGAGCGGAGTGAAATGCGGGAACTGAATGGTATATCGTTCCCGGTCTATTTTTACGGCTTCGGGAAACATTGCATCTGGGGAGCTACGGCCGCTATTCTTCGCGGATTACTGCGGTCTCTGCAGGATTTTTCGCAGAAACGATGAGCCGCATTTTGCGCCGTTTCCTAAAAAAAACTTTGGATTTCTAGGAAATCTTGGCTATTTTAAGAACAAAGAAATAACAAGAGTTGAAAAAGGAGATGTAAATGCCACAACATAAATCTGCGGAAAAGAGAGTTCGTCAAACCAAACGGCTTACAGAGCACAATAAAGCGCTTCTTTCCAAAGTAAAAACGCTCGTTAAAAATGTACGCACGGCAAAATCGAAAGAGGATGGGATCAAAGCCCTCACTCCTGCCGTCAAGTATCTGGACGAACTTGCCGCAAAAGGCACCATTCACAAAAACAAAGCTTCCAATCAGAAGTCGCGATTGACAAAGTACGTAAACAAGCTTGCCCCAGCCGCAAAATAGGTTTTGATTTTTTGCAAGCTGAAAAGCCCGACCCGCTTCAAACGGGCCGGGCTTTTTTTTGAGATTGGTCCTTACCTGCAGATTCGATAAAACCGTTACCAGTTCATCCGGAGCCTGATGGTCGGGGCTATGATTTCCGTCATCTTGCTCATTCCAATGATATTAGGATGATGGCCACATCCCCAATCCGTATTTGCCAGCGCCTCCGGTTTAATTTCGATAAAAAATACATCCTTATCCCTGCTCCTTTTTTGCTCCTGCTCGACTACTTCCCGGATATAACTGAGGCAAGGGTCGGCGGTCATTGGACCGCATATGCAGAATATCGTCACGCCGGGATACTGAAGCCGTACGCGGTCGATGAGCCGTGTATACGCTTCCTGAAAAACGTTTTTAGCGGGAAAGGGCAGAGTGGAAAAATCATTCGTGCCGAGGTTGATAACAACTGCCTGCGGTATCCAGTTTTTGAAATTCCATTTGTGCAGCGAATCGAAAAAGCAGATACGATCGTACAGGACCGGCATCGGATCGGCCGATGTTGTACTGCTGTCGCCGTAGTTGCGGACAACGCCCCGTCCGGAATAAGATATAAGCATATAATCGGCATGAAGCGCTCTTGCTGTCATTGCCGCATACGACATGCATGCATTTTCTGTTTGCGGAGTAAAATGGCCGTTCGTATCGCCTTCGTCTCCGAATCCGGAAGTTATGGAGTTTCCGATAAATTCAATCCGCCTTTCCGGCCGTTTTTCTGGTGACAGGAGCTGCTTTCCTTTATCGAGAATGAATCCGGAAAATATTCCCTTTCCCACCAGCGGTTCCGTCCTTTTTTGAATCATTATGGAATGTGGAAGAGAATCCGACAAACCGGAAGCGATGCAGTAGACGAAGGTTAATGAATCGGTCGTAAGTATTCTCGGAGCACGATGATCGACGATTACGGCATATTCGTTTGTTTTGTCATCCAGCCGTATGGAACAGCTTGTTCCCTGAAATTTTGCGCAGATCTGTACACCTGCCCAATCGAATACGGTTTTTTTTGGATTGGAAAAATCAAACCGGCCGGTATATTGAATATAAGGATCGTCGGCATCGATTATACCGGTCGAAACTGCTTCCGGTTTTGTTATAAAGAGAGAACATGCGCTGAAGAGCAATACCGGTAAAGACAGCATGCTTATTCGAAGAAAGGAACGTATACGCATCGGAAGATCCTTTACAAGGTTAGATGTGCCCGCCTGAATGACTGCCAACCCGCTGCGCATTTTGGCGGGCGTCAGCAGTCGGCGTCGCCGCAATGCGGGCAGGCTGCGGTTAAGAAGTTATTCGGTTCGTACTTGAATGTCGTGATGATGTGCGATGGTGCTGCTGTGCTGCTAAGAAATTATTTGGTTTGTCAGTTTATTGGTTATGCGTGTATTCCCAATTTACTATTCACTTATGAAGGCTTAATATTCTGCGCTGCTTTTTTCTTTATCTCTTCTATTTCTGTAACGCGTTTCTCGAATTTTTCTCTCTCTGCAGGTTTGGATTGTGCAAGTGTCTTGTATGCTTTGATGGCATCGTCATACCATCCCTGCTTGGCATAAATTTCTGCCAATGTCGGCGTTACGAATCCCATGCTGGATGTAGATTCTTCAGGTGATAATGCCGGTGTATCTTTTTCCGCAAAGTTGATGACCGGCGTCATGCGCTGAACATTTTGTAATTTTTCGGTGAACTCGCCGATGTTATCTTGAGAAAAATCCGATGATGCCGCTTCGACGCTTGCCGGAGGGGATGCCTGCGTCGCCGACTTTTTAAAATCTTCGAACGAAAGAGTATCGGTTCCGGTCAATTCATTCTTTTTTCGCGCGGCATAGATATCGAATGAAGCGATTTCCTCCGGTGAAAGAGGTGCTGTGAAAGCGATTGCCTCGGGTGCTTGCGGAGATCCGGAAGTATCGGGCAAAAAATCGAAAGATGGAACAGACCGCCCTGGTCCATCTGAATTCACCGCTGCAAAACCAAACGGATCTTCCTCGGATGCATCCGGAGAAGACGGCGCAGCGGAGGCTTGAGTAAACTGCGTCATGGCATCGAAAGGATTCAGCGGAGCGGACGTCGCTTCAGGTAAACCGAACTGAGTCTCGGTCTGCGGTGCAGAAATTCCGAATCCAAAATCGGATTCCGGCGGTGCAGAAGGCGCGGCATATGCCGGGTAATTAATTTGTTCCGGATAGGGATCGGGCGGCGCAGAAAGAGGGAGAGCGGCCTCTTGCGATGGAACAGGCGAAATCGGTTCAGGTAAGGATTGCTGCTCGGCAGGAACTTCCGCAGTAAGTGTTTCATCGCTGCCGGGCGGAACGGAAGCAAGAAGCGCCGCTACTGCGGTATTGTCCGGTAAAAACTCCAGAACAAATTCGAATTCCCGCCGCGCTTCAGCGATCAGGTTCAATGCAACGAGAGATTTTCCTTTAACCAGATGGCCGGTAGTAAAAAACGGAAAATTCGCAAGTCCGGCGTCGCAGAGTTTCAGCGCTTCTTGTGATCTTCCCGCAGCAAGATATTGCTGAGCAAGCATTGCAAACAACGGAGAGTGTGCCTGCTCTCCCACTTTTTTTTCCAGCGTAGCAATCTCTTGCTGTGTCATTCTGGTTACGATTCCTAATGGCGGATTTTTCGTGCCTCAAGCGCATGCCGAACGGACAACCATGAAACGGTAGTAAAGCCCGTGAAATACAATAGTTGGAACGGCAATGCAGCAATTTCCAAATAATATAGTGAAGAAATAACGCCAAATAAACAATAGACTGCAAGAATTATTTCAATAACGACCACCCAATCGAATTTTTTCTTCACTGTATATTTATTTGCTTTCCATGAATCGCCTTTTACTTTGATTGCATATTTAGGAGTTCTTACAAACTCGCTTTTTCGCTTAAAAATGCCTTCAAACACTGCACGCGTGTTGTTGACCGCAAATCCCATGCTGCCTGCCATAAAGAGCGGAAAAAGCATAATGCGCCTTCGCCAATCGGGATAGATCGACTTTTGTGAAATAAGATAAAACATAAACGATCCGATGAACGCAATGACGAAAATCGACATCATTGTGAAATAGGCCTCATGCCCGCCGTGTTGTTTGATGAAGATCAAGGGAACGTTTAAAATACCGGCCAGAATAATGAACGGGAAAACGATATTACTCGTAAGATGCGAGGTCGAGTGAATTTTTACCCGCAAAGGCAGATCTGATTTCCACACCTCGGGAAGCATTTTCCTTGCAGTCTCAATGGCTCCTTTGGTCCACCGGAATTGCTGTGTCTTCAGCGCGTTGACTTCCGCAGGAAGTTCTGCCGGTGATGTAACATCGCACAGGTAATGGAACTTCCAGCCGCGTAATTGTGCACGATAGCTCAGATCGAGATCTTCCGTCAGCGTGTCCGATTGCCAGTTGCCAGCGTCCAGAATTGCAGCTTTGCGCCAAACACCGCCGGTGCCGTTAAAATTAATAAAAAATCCCGCTTTGCAGCGAACATTCTGTTCGACAACGTGATGTGCATCGAGTGCAAACGCCTGGGCGCGCGTGAGCAGCGAGTAGTCGCCGTTCAAGTGCGACCACCGTGTCTGCACTACGCCGATCTTCTGATCGGTGAAAAAATACGGAATGGTCTTTGCGAGAAAATCTCTATTCGGCACAAAATCGGCGTCGAAGATTGCGATGAATTCACCCCGGGCGCATTCCAGGCCGCACTTTAACGCCCCGGCCTTGAACCCGGTCCGGTCGGTGCGCTGAATGTGTTTAATATCGTACCCGAGCTTTTGGTACTGCGCGACAGCTTTTGCACATACGTCGATCGTTTCGTCCGTCGAATCGTCCAGTACCTGAATTTCCAATTTATCTTTCGGATACTCCATTGCGCAGACCGCATCGATCAAACGATTGATAACATACAATTCGTTATAGAGCGGAAGCTGGACGGTTACGACCGGCGTTTCCGTAAGAGGCAATTGCGGGGAATGCTGTCCCCGCTGCTTCATATAATAATATACCATGACGAATCCATGCGCGCCGAAAGCGAACAAGATTAATAATGATATAAAATATGCATAGAGAATTACGTCCGTATAGAGAGGGCTGTTAAAAATGCCCGACGTAAAGAAAGAAAATGCGAGTATCATATTACCATCCTGCAACTGTTTCGTTAAGAATATCATCTTCTAATTTTTGTAGTGCTATTTGAATCCCATCGTCACGCTTGGTCAGCGTACTTCCCGAAGCGTAATCTCCCCAATCACTGAATGTCTTATCCCAGATTTTTTTTCGTAATTTTGAATCTTGAAACGTTACATGAACCTGAATCGTTATGCGTCTCGCCGTCACCGTTTCGACTCCCTGCAGAATGGAAGGCGTGTCCGATATCTGCAGGATGACGCCGTCCAGCTCCGAATCGGCGGAATTTTTATCGGTCAACCGGAGTGAATTATCGCTGACAAAGCGCGCCGTCAATTGCTGGGTAAACGTTGAAGCCAGTGTTGCATCGCCGAATCCGCTTTGATCTTCCACAATCGGTATCGCAATTGTTTTCAAGTGTGCAGGGACCGAACCGCCTTTGAAAGAAACCGAACAACCGGCGAGGAACAGTAAACTGTAAACGGCAAACAGTAAAAAAGAAATTGTTAATTGCCAACTGCGAATTGTCAAATGCCGCTTGCGGATTGCGGATGGCCAATTGTCGATTGTCAATTGTCGATTGCCGATTATTAATGTCTTTTTCATTCGAGACCGAAATCGTGAATTTTTCTATAGAGTGTCCGCTCGCTGATGTGCAGCTCGCGTGCGGCAAGCCGGCGGTTTCCTTTATTGCGTTCCAGTGCGCCCTGAATCATCCGGCGTTCCATCTCGTTCATCGTCAGAACTTGTTTGTCATGTTCGCCGTCGCCGTTGGTATGGAATTTATCGTCGATCATTTCCTTCATTTCGATAATATTCGATTTGAGATCCAGCAGCGCGCGGTAAATCAGCTCGCGTTCCGCCTGCTCGACGCTTTTATTCGTGAAGACCGGCAAGTTGCGTTCGCCGACAACCGGCATCTGCTCACGCAAATATTTCCGTACGTTTTCCGCATTCATCCGCCTGCCTTTTTCCAAAACCAGCATGCTTTCAAGAGCATTTTTCAATTCGCGTATATTTCCGGGCCAACGGTACTCCATCAGCAATCCGGCGGCATCGTCTGTAAATCCGGCAAAATGCAATTTATTCTTTTCCGATATCTCGCGCACATAAAACTCGACAAGAGCCGGAATATCTTCCTTCCGGTCGCGCAGGGCCGGCAGATGAACGTTGACCGAACGCAGCCGAAAATACAAATCGGAACGAAACCGCTTTTGCTGAACTTCATATTCGAGCGTCTTGTTCGTTGCCGTAATCAGGCGGACATCAGACTTCCGCGGTGCAGACGAACCGACGCGCGTATATTCGCCGTTTTCCAAAACTCGAAGCAGCTTTACCTGCGTCGCGAGCGGCATCTCGCCGATTTCATCCAGAAAAATCGTCCCGCCGTCGGCAATTTCAAAAAAACCTTTGCGCATATCGTTCGCGCTCGTAAATGCCCCTTTTTCATGTCCAAAGAGTTCGCTTTCGATCAGGCCTTCGGGAATCGCACCGCAGTTCACCGTCACCATCGGTTTTTGGCAGCGGCGGCTTGCAGCATGAATCGCTTTCGCGGCGACTTCTTTGCCCGTACCGCTCTCACCTGTGATCAGGACGGTGATGTCCGTCGGCGCCACCTGCTGTATGATGTCGATAATCTCCTGTATCTCAGGAGATTGACCGATCAATCCGTATGTTTTTTGAAATAATTCTCGTTCCATTAACGCGATACGACAATTGATGAAAGATTGAATTTTTTCTTTAGTGCTGCCGCCTGCCGTTTGGCTTCGTCGTAGGTTTTGTAATCTCCGACCCAAACTTTATGCATTTTTTTTCCGTGACTGACAATTGTAAAAATGTCGGAGGAATAACCTTCATGCTCGAATTTAGATTTCAGCTCTTCGGCATTCGGCAGCGTTGAAAACGCCCCGACCTGCACCGTAAAACCTGCGGAAAATTTTTGTGCCGCACTTCCGGACTTCAACGTAACGGGTTTCTCCTTAATCTCCGCCTTTTTTTCCGCGACTGGACTTTTCTCCGAGGCATACGCGGAGAACGGATATTCTTCTTTCAATTGCTGCAATTTCTGATCTGCCGTTTTATAGAGGCCCATGGAATAGTAATACTCGTAAAGCTTGTAGAGCGCATCGTCCGCCCATTCGCTCTTCGGAAAATTGTCGACGATATTTTGGTACAGCGTTGCGGCTTCCGAACCGTCGGCTGTAAGAACGGCCTGAAGATACATGACGCCCGGATTATTTTGATAATTCGTCATCAACGACGGCAGCTCGGCACGCACGGATTCTGCCTGACCGTTTTCAATCATTTCCAGCCGGTGGCGGATATCGGGACCGTTGTCCGTCTGAGCACTCAGAGATGGCGCTGTGAATGCAGCTAATAAAGCACAGAACATGAAAAGCAGTTTCTTATTCATCGCATCCTCCATCTTATCCGTTCGCCGCAGCATGCAGCTGCAGGCCGAAGAGTGTTGCGGAATTGACATGATCGATCTTGACCTGTCGATAACTTCCGGCAGCACCGCCGTTCTTCGGGAACACTACCATCTTGTTCGTGTCGGTACGGCCGCAGAAATCCGATTCTGATTTTTTGCTCGTTCCTTCCACCAGCACTTCCATGGTAATGCCGATGAGCGAACGATTCGTATGCAGCGAAATCGAACGCTGCACATCGATAATTTCATTTAGGCGGCGGAGCTTCGTTTCTTCCGGAACATCGTCCGTCATTTGCCACGCTTTCGTGTTTTCGCGCGGCGAATATTTGAACGTATATGCTCCGTCGTATTCTACTTCCCGTATCAATTCCAGCGTTTTGCGATGGTCGTCTTCCGTTTCCGTGGGAAAACCCGCAATGATATCCGTAGACAATGCAATGCCCGGAATAGTTGCTTTGATTTTCTTTACAAGCGAGCGGTACTGATCCGCGGTATAGGAACGATTCATCAATTCCAAAATTCTATCCGAGCCGGACTGCACCGGAAGATGAATGTAGCTGCAAATATTTTCATTTTCCGCAATAGTCCGGATCAATGCGTCCGACATATCCTGCGGATGCGATGTCATAAACCGGATGCGCAGGGAGCGATCGACTGCAGCGGCCGATGCAAGAAGGAAGGCAAAATCGTTTTCGCCGTCCCGGTACGAGTTCACGTTTTGCCCCAGCAGAGTCACTTCTTTAAAACCGCTCCGCGACAGTTGTTCGACTTCCCGAACAATATTAACCAGCGTCCTGCTGCGTTCCCGTCCACGCGTGAACGGGACGACGCAGAAGGTGCAAAACTTGTCGCATCCGCGCATAATGGAAAGCCATGCTATCAACCCGTCTGTGCGCAGCGGAACGATATCGTCATAATTTTCTATGCGTGAAAGTTTTACTGCGATTCCTCTTTCGCCTTCAATTGCCGCATCGATCAGCGCCGGCAATTTTCGATACTCATCCGGTCCGACGACCAGATCCACAAAACTCTCCGATTCCAGCAATTCTTTCCGAAGCCTCTCAGCCATACATCCGAGCACTCCCACGACGACTGCCGGATTCTCTTTTTTGTAACGGCTGAAATCTCCAAGCCTTCCGTACACTCGCTGCTCGGCGTTTTCACGAACGGCGCATGTGTTCACGAGAATCACATCGGCAGATCCAATGCTCTCAGTCCGACTGTAACCGCTTTTATCAAGAAGACTGAGGACGATTTCGGAGTCGGCAAGATTCATCTGACAACCGTACGTTTCTAAAAAGACTAACTTCTTCGTTTTCATCATCTCTAATTGTGGCATGTATGATAATGAAACTCTGACAGACCTGCAATGAACGCATGACATCATTAATGTTATTTAATAGTAGGCATAATCTAAATTTATTTTAATAATCGGCAGTCACTATTGACATATCGGCAGACATCGGCGTCAGGAGCATCTAAAAAAATGGTTTGATTGCGCAGAAATGCGTTTGTATATTGAATTTGTTATTGATTCTTGAAAAAAAGACTATTACCAGGGATTTTCCCTGCTAACCCATCATATTGAGAGAGCAAAACTATGGCAAACACTATTATTCAGGATATTCGGTCAAAAGCGCAGCAAATAAAAAAACACATTATTCTTCCGGATTCGCTGGATGAGCGGGCTATTCATGCTGCTCGCATCGCCACCGACTTAGGCATTGCATCTGTTTCGCTTATCGGCAGCGAAAATGATATCCGTTCAAAAGCGAAAGAGATCGGTGTAAATCTGGAAAGAATATCCATTGTCGATCCGGTGCGCTCGTCGAATTTCGAGAGCTTCGTTCAAAAATTTTATGAACTACGCAAAGCAAAAGGACTCCAGTTCGAGGAAGCGGAAAAAACCATGGCTCGCCCTCTGTTCTACGGAGCGATGATGATACGGGAAGGACTTGCCGACGGCAGCGTTGCAGGATCGATTTCGACCACCAGCGACGTGCTGCGCGCCGGAATTCAGATCATCGGCATGCCGCCCGGTATGAGCGTTGTATCGAGTTTTTTCCTCATTGTTTTTCCGTATAAGAGCTACACTTTTTCAGACAGCGGAGTGGTTCCGGATCCGACCGTCGAACAATTGGCCGACATCGCGATTGCCGCGGCCGGCAATCACCGGCGCCTGACCGGCGAGGAACCGTACATTGCCATGCTTTCTTTTTCGACAAAAGGAAGCGCATCGCATCCCCGCGTCGATAAAGTGATCGAAGCAACCAAGCTTGTCAAACAAAAACGCCCCGACCTTAAAGTGGACGGCGAATTGCAGCTTGATGCAGCCATCGTTCCTTCTGTTGGAGATCGAAAAGCACCCGGCAGTCCTGTCGCCGGAAAGGCCAATGTGTTGATTTTTCCCGATCTTGATTCCGGCAATATCAGCTATAAACTTGCACAGCGCATGGGAGGCGCGGAAGCATTCGGACCAATTGTGCAGGGATTGAAAAGACCCTTTTACGATCTTTCACGCGGATGCACTGCAGAGGATATTGTAACCGTGACGGCAATCAATGCTGTTGCCGGGGCAATTTAAAACTTCACAATTCTTTCTCATACGTTTTTTCATCAGGTTCCGGGTTTTCCCGGGATTCATTTTTTTTGGAAAAGGATGCCGGATCTTTTCAAACTGAAAGAACATGCCTGGAGCGAGGGTAAAGGACGTTACGACTTTCTCGATCTCTTCCGCGGCATCATTGTTCTCTTTATGATTGAAGGGCACGTTGTGCGTGAACTGTTGACCCCGGAACTCCGCGCGGCGAAACTTTTTGCTTTCCATGAGGTTTTTCACGGTATCACGGCGCCTGGATTTCTTTTCAGCGCAGGATTTGCATTCGCCATTGCAGCGCAAAGAAGATGGGCGGAAGCGATAACGATTAACATAAATTTATTCAAGCGTACCTGGAGAGCGGTCATGCTTATTTTGATCGGCTATGCGCTCCATCTTCCGTATCTTTCCCTTGGAAAAACAATCCGCGAAGCAACGCCGGAACAATGGAATGCCTTTTTTGCATTCGATGTCCTTCAGTGCATCGGTGTAGGGATTCTGCTTCTCCGCATTCTCCTCTACGTTGTCAAACGGGAACATGTGTTCATTGCCTCTCTTTGTGCGCTTACTCTTGCCGTTGCGTATGCGGCACCCGTTTTTGGCTCCGGATCGTTCGTCCATCTGCCGCTTTTTTTCTCTTCCGCATTGACCACATCGAGCGGCTCGCCTTTTCCATTATTCCCTTTTCTGGGATTTCTCTTTGCAGGCGCATTCGTTTCGTGGATATTTCTCAGCTCTGCTCAAAAGGGAAGAGAAGCTTTCTTTATGCGGTGGATATTCGGAGGAGGCCTGTTCCTCTTTGTCCTCGGTTATTGTCTGGACAGTTTTCCCCTCCGGACATATCCGATCTATAATTTCTGGAGCACAAGTCCGAATTATTTTTTGATGCGGCTTGGAATTCTGCTTCTGATGCTGAGCGCACTCTGGTTTTTTGAAGATATTCTTGCTTCAAACGGCTCTCCTTCCAAATGGATCCCGCGCTGGCTGACAATGCTGGGCATGCAGTCGCTTTTTGTTTATATCGTCCATCTTCTCGTTCTCTACGGATGGGTCGTCAATCCGGAGTGGAATATCCGGCACTGGTTCGGCAGCAGTTCCGGAATTTTCGTTTCGCTTCTTATTTCATTTTTAGTCGTCTGTTCGATGATTCCCGCCGCGTTTGCCTGGAGATTTTTAAAAAAATATCATCCCGTCCTGACAAACGGAATTCTCTGGTGGATGGGTTTTTCACTTGCGTGGTCCTTCTTTTTCCATCCGTATTGACAGAGTAAATGGTCAATGGCAGCCGGAGGCTAAAAAATGTTAATACGCGGCATCGGGATTCAATTTGGAAAACTGCAAATAATAATTGGTGAAGAGTTAATAGTGAATGGCAAACTGTAAACAGTGAAGTGAAAAAACATTATGAAAAAGAAAATTATTCGAAAACAGCAGAACAGCAAAATGTGTTTTCTCTGCGGCCTGAAAAATCCGTTCGGACTGCAGGCTTCTTTTTATGAACTCGAGAGCAGCGAACTCGTCTGCATCCTCACGCCGAAAACAGAACATCAAAGTTATCCCGGCCGGCTCCATGGCGGTATTATTACGGCGATGCTCGATGAAACGATCGGCAGGGCGATTCTTATCAACCATGCGGAAGAGGTGTGGGGCGTGACGGCAGAGTTTACGACGCGTTTTAAAAAGCCGGTTCCACTCGGTGTCGAGCTTCGTATCGTCGGAAGGGTGACGAAAGAAACCAGCCGGATATTCGAAGGTACCGGTGAACTCTTGCTGCCGAACGGCGATATTGCCGCATCGGCCTCCGGCATATATTGGCGCATGCCGTTGTCCAAAATAGCGGATTTCGATCCGGAGGCGCAGGAATGGAAGGTGGTGGAGAATCAGGATGATCCGAAAGAAATTGAAATCGGATAGCGCATCGTTTTCTCCTATTACAATCGCGCTTCATCGGATATTCTTTGAATTTCATCCGACTGGTAGACATGAAAACCGGACAAATTCTTTTGCGCAGACGCAACCATTGCGCGCGCTACGGAATGCGCATCGACAGCTTTCCATCTCCGCATCGGCCCAACGAGCCCCCATCCAAGTGCAGCCATCAATGCCGCACCGATCTGCTCTGACGATCTCCGTTCTTCCCGTTTCCCCAGCACAAGCGACGGGCGAAAAATTTGAACTGCATTGAACGGGATCCTTCGCACTGCTTCTTCAACATCTCCTTTGATTTGATTGTAGAATATTCTCGACCGCGGATTTGCACCCATCGAACTGACAAGGAGAAACTGCCGGGCGTCTGCGTGCTGAGCCAGAGCCGCTATTTTGACCGTGTAATCGAAATCGACTTTGCGAAATGCCGCTTGAGAACCGGCTTTCCTGATGGTCGTTCCGAGGGCGCAGAAAACGTCGTCGGCAATTAATGCCTCGGCATGATTTTCAAGTTTGTCGAAATCGATGACGTAGACCGTTAATTTCGGATGGCGTATTGCAACAGGTTTCCGGACAAGAATTTTCACCTCTGTATATGCTTCGTGATTGAGCAATAATTCGACGCAATGCCTTCCGATCAGTCCGGACGCACCGGCGACAAGAGCACTTTTCTTTTCTGCATTCATCGATTTTCTCCCCGTGCAAGTTTTTTAAATAACGCCGTTTTCGATGACGTTCAAAACGCCATGACCGGTCTCAAGAACTGCCTGCAGGCCGATAGGAATCGTGAGTTTTTTCGGAATATGGCCGTACTGGAGGCCGGCAATGACCGGACATTTGATTTTTTCCATGTAATCGTGCTGTACCTGTTCGAGCGTCAGGTTCGGATCGTCGGGGTCACTCGCTGTGCACTCTATGAATTTCCCGAACACAAGTCCCGATAGTCCGCGCAGGATGCCGCCGTTGAGCATCTGGGCCAGCATGCGGTCGATCCGGTGAGGTTCCTCATCCACATCTTCAAGAACCAGAATGGATCCGAGCGTCGCAGGCATGAAGGGAGTACCCATCAAGTTAACGGTGAGGGAAAGATTTCCTCCAAGCAACTGCCCGTGTGCTTTTCCTCTTCGTAAAAATGAAACCGGTTCATGTTCAGGATTTTTCAGTCTCCCGATTTTTTTTGCAGATGTTATCTGCCGCCAGAACGATTCTTCCGTAAACGAGTCGATTTCGTTCCACATTTCCACGCCGATCATCGGGCCCGAAAATGTGACCAATCCGATCTTTCGGAGCAGGGCAAGCTGCAGTCCGGTGATATCGCTGTAGCCGACGATGATTTTCGGATTTCGCGCGAGCGCACGGTAATCGAGAAGACCGAGAATACGCGGTGTCCCGTATCCGCCGCGTACGGTAAAGATCGCTTTGATGTTTTTGTCGTGAATCATTTCGTTGAAATCGGCGGCGCGGTCCTCATCACGTCCGGCAAGATAGCCGTGCAAATCATACACATGCCGTCCGACTTTTACCCTGTAACCGAGGCGCTCAAGATACTGTACGCCTTTTTCAACTTTCTCATCGGTCGAAGGTCTGCTGGCGGGAGCGACCAGGCCGATGACATCGCCCTGCCGCAGCCGTTTGGGTTTGAGCACTTCCATAATTTTCTCTCGGTTCGATTTTTGACCAATGTACGAAGAAAGTGGAAAAATACAAGTACCGGGTTTTCGATTTATTTTGCACAATTCAGCTATAAATTTGTATATTATAAAAATAACTGTTTAGCGGCATATATATCCGGAAAATAAGGACAAAAGCAGCTGTTACTTTTTTCCCCACCGGAAAAAAATATAAATAATTTTGATTGAAATGCCGGCACAAAGAATTACCATAATATTTTTAACGGGCTTTCTTTTGATCCGCTGCGGTTTTGCACAGACGCCGGAATCTGCCGCACACGATTCCACCTGTTCGGCCGCGGCAAGAACAGGACTGATTCTTCTCGGTTCTTCGGTTATTACGTTCGGGCTGCTTGAAACCGATCAGGATACATACAATACGATCCATGGATGGAAAATGCGGAGCCCGTTCCTTAAGAATGTGAGTCCTCTTGTCACGGACATGGGGAATGGAGCGTTCCCGGTGATTGTGTTCGGAGGATTCGGCGCATACGGCTTGATTTTTCATGATCAAAAATCTTTTGAAACGGCAAAGATCGGAATCGAATCGTATGTTCTGACCGGTGCAGCATGCCAGATTTTGAAATACACGTTCAGCCGCGAGAGACCGAGTGCGGCGACGCGCAAAGCCGGCTTTTGGTACGGACCGCTTGCTTATTTCAGTAAATCGAAAGATCAAAGTCTCGCTTCCTTCGATTCATTTCCTTCCGGACATACAACGACGGCGTTTGCAATGGCTACAACGTTTGCCGATGCATATTCGGACAGCTGGGTGCCGTACGCCGCCTATACCGCGGCCGGTATGGTTGCAATCAGCCGTGTCATGGAAAGCACGCATTGGCTGAGCGACTGTTTTGTCGGCGCACTCCTCGGTCATTACGGAACAAAACTTGTCGAAAAATGGAACTATGGATCTGCATCATTCAGCCTGCTGCCGGAAGTCAAACCGGCCGGCTGCGGTGTGCATTTTGCGGCACAATTTTAATGATATGAAAAACATTTTTTTTCTCTTCATTACACTGTTTTTTTTCATGTGCCTGCCTGCCGGCGCACAAAGCATTTCAGATACGCTCCGTACCATGCCAGCGGCGCAGGCTGAACCGCCGATTTATTGGTATTCGGTGATCGAATACATTCCGCATCAATGGCATGATTGGTGTGGTGTTGCATTCAGCGCAGAACGCACGAACGACTGGCTTTGGATCGGCGGATTGACTCTTGCGACATTTGCGACCGACAATGCAACGTATGTGCCGGCGGGCAGGCTGTACAACAGTTCACCCGATGCACAAAACATCAGCAATTTCTTGGCTGAATTTGGAGAGGGGACATCGCAGTATTTTTTTGCGGGAGCCTTTACTGCTTACGGTCTTCTCTTCGAAGATACACGAGCGCTTCGGACGGGTATTGAAGTTGCATCGGTCGTGCTTTCATCCGGTGCCGTCGTGCAAGTCATCAAACATGTGACCGGCCGCGAAAGTCCGTACGTTCGTTCATCACCGACCGGTGTCTGGAAAATTTTTCCAAACCAGATCGATTACCATCGGATGGTACCGTATAACGATGCATTTTGTTCCGGACATCTTTGCACCACAATGGCGACCGTTATTACGATTGCAGAGAACTATCCTGAAGTGCAGTGGATTCGGCCTGTTGGCTATACGGTAACATCGCTGGTCGGACTCGGCATGTTGTGCAACGGTATTCACTGGATAAGCGACTATCCTCTCGGGCTTTTTATCGGATACTATTTCGGAATGGTGGCAGCGCATCCGGAAGGTTTGCCGGCAGCCGAACGGAGCATGGGTATGAAGGTCGACCTGCTCCCATATTTTTCTCAGACCGGGTCCGGTCTCAGCATGACGGTTCATTTTTAAAGCGGTAAATGGTAAACAGTGAATGGGCAATCGAATACAGGAAAGAGAAGTTAGGATTCAGAAGAAAGAACGAAAAAAGCATCTGCTAAACTCATTGACCCGCCGCCCTTGAACTTTGAACCGCAGCCTGCCCGCATTGCGGCGACGTGGCAATGCCACGACGCCGGCTGCTGACGCCCGCCAAAATGCGCAGCGGGTTGGCAGTCATTCAGGCGGGCACTTCTGCATTCCGGCACAATAGCAAACTGCGAATCAAGAACAAAGAAACGTTTTTTCTGCTTGGACAGGTATAAAAAAACCGCTCCCATTAAGAGAGCGGTCTGATTTTATCGATCCGGATCACCTGCAGTATTTATTCGGCCGGTTTTTTCCGGAAGAACCGTACAAGCACTGCAATAACGATGACGGCAAGAATGACGAGGAGAACATATACCATCCACGAAGTCGGCGCTACTGAACTTTGCCATGCATCGACTTTCTTTTCGAGGTCGATTTTTTGGTCGGGGGTTAGCATCCCTGACTCCGCCAGTGCCGGCAGCCATTGTGTTTTCAGCTGCGCATTCCAGATGTTATCGTTGAAATTATTGAATCGTTTCGTAAGAACATCTTTCGGCTCTTGCTGCACGTTCCTGGTCTCGGCATCGATAAAAGATGCAACATTCGCATAAAACTCGTCTCCGTTTGCAAACGGTTTTACAACAATGCCGTTTTTCTCAAACATCCCGGCAATCGTCCTCCATGTCCCGCTGTTGATTTTAGCCGACCATGTCGTCAGCATCGAATCGATAAGGGCAACATCGTTCTTTTTCTGCTTGCCGCTGGAATAGACGCTTGCGAGCCTGGTACCGATGCCCTTCCATTGGCTCTGGAATTTAGTGTGCTGCTGAAGAAGCAGTGCAAAATCGGCCGGCGTCAGGGAGGTCGATTCTATAAACTTCATATTATCGGAAATCGATTTTTTAATATTGGTCAAAACATTGCGCCGCTCCAATTTTCCGACAACGCCCTGTTTTTCCACATCGGTCAGCGATGTAACGTTCTTATCATACTGCAGGAAGAGACTGTCGACAAGCGCAAAGATTAAATCGTCGCGCTGCTTTAAATTTTCCCTCAGCGTTTTGATAACGGCAGTGAGCGAATCGTACAACCCCTGATTTTGTTTGACCGAAATTTCCAGACGTTTTTCATCGCCGAGCAGCCTGTCGTTTTGCCGGCCCAAGCTGTCCACTTTTCCTGAGAGATCCCTTACCTGAGTTTCCAGCTCCATGATGCGGGCGAACTGAGTCTCTATAACGCCGAGATCTTTCTGGCGAATGAGAAGACGTCCTTTCAAATTTGCCAGAGTTGTCTCATAGTTGTCGGGATAAAGAGCTTTGTCCAAAAGATTTTTATGTTCGGAAAATGTTTGTTCGATTTCTCCGATTGCCGCATTGATATCGGCGCATTCCTGGACGGTCTTTGCGGAATCAATCAGAGGGATCAATGATTTTGTCTGGTTTTCAAATTTATCGACAACAGCGCGATCCGATTTCTGCGCGGCCAGGGGCAGGACGAGCACGGAAAGAGCGATCAGGGTTGCTGCAAAGAAATGTTGGGCACTCATTTTTTTTCTCCTTGTTGAATTCCGTCTTTGTTTATAAGAATCGGAGCCACATTTTCATTTTCCTCATTCACGAGCTGAATAAATGAAGTCTTTTGATTGAATGCCGGGGCTTCGAGTTCTTTCTCGGACACCTGAATTTTTTTATCCAGTTTCAGAGCGCCTTCTGTTTGGGCAAAGATATAGACGTTCTTAAATCCCTTGCCGGTGATATAATAGTATCCTGCCTGATCTCGAATAATGCGCAGAGTATACGTCGATACATGAATCGAATCCTGCCGCTCTTCGAACAGCAGCGGCTTAATGTTGCAGTTGAATTCATATCGTACATCATGCACCATGCCTTTGGCATCGGGTTTCAGAACAAGTTCTATAGGCCATGCGAAATTGGCGGGCTGAAGAACGAGTGTAGCGCAGCCGGCGAGAAAAACGGTCAGCACGATTGCTGCCGCGGCATTCGATAATTTCATAGATCCTCCTTGATAAAGGTGTGAGTGACAAATTCATTCTCATGAATATACAAATGTAAAGAATGGGGGGGCGTCATTCAAGAGTACCGGATGTGGAAAAGCGTCTGATGAGCGGCGGAATGATTTTTTCTTACCATTTAAAAGTTGAAAACCGCCAAGAAACCACGAAAAACAAACAAAAACCATCTATATCCTAAGTTCATCTGATGTCTTGATTCCCAGCGATTCGTATATCTTGAGTGTCGCCCGGGAATGATTTAATGTATAAAAATGAATACCGCGAACGTTATGATCGAGTAAATCCAGAACCTGCTGTGTTGCCCAGTGGATGCCGACTTTTTCGACCGCGTTGTCGTCCTCTGTGCGCAGGATTGCACGCTGCAGTTTGGCCGGAAAACGTGCGCCGAGAGCTTGCTCCGACATGCGAATCATTCCTTTGCGGCTCGTGATCGGCATGATGCCGGCTATAATCGGAATAGAAATTCCGGCGATTTCACAGCGCTCGCAGAAATCATAAAAATCGCTATTTTGAAAAAAGAATTGTGTGCAGATGTAATCCGCTCCGGCATCGACTTTTGCTTTTAAATAATCTATTTCCTTCAGACGGTTCGGTGTTTCCGGATGTCCCTCTGGAAAACCTGCGATACCTATACCCATGTCCGGGAAGCAATTTCTTATAAATGCAACGAGCTCGGCAGCATACCGGAAACCGCCGAGTTGGGACACAAATTCCAATTGTCCTTTCGGCGGATCTCCGCGAAGAACCATGACATTGCGAATTCCAGCTTCCTTGTATTTCTCAAGAATTGCAGCAATTTCATTTCTGCCGGCGCCCGCGCAGGTAATATGGGAAACGACGGTCAATTGTGTTTCCCGCTGCAGCCGTTCTACGAGCTCGTGTGTAAGCTGACGCGTCGACCCGCCTGCACCGTACGTTACGCTGACATACGACGGTTTCAACGGCGTCAATTCCTTAATAGACTGCAGCAGGGTTTGTGCAGCCTGTTCCGAACGGGGCGGAAAAAATTCAAAACTGAAATGTGTGCCCGGCCGCTGTAATATTTCCGTAATATGCATTGCGGATGTTTGCATGCGTTTCTCGCTTAGAAAATTTCTCTCGGTTTTTTTCTTTCAGACATTGAAACGGACAACCAGAAGATCGCCGTCTTCAATGCAATACTCGCGTCCTTCGATATGCATCAAACCGGCTTCCTTCACGGCAAGTTCGGATCCGAGCCGGTCGAGGTCGGAAAACTTTATAATTTCTGCACGAATAAATCCCTGTTCAAAATCGCTGTGAATTTCTCCTGCCGCCTGCGGGGCTGTGGAACCTTTGCGTACCGTCCAAGCATGCACTTCTTTCGGGCCTGCGGTAAAGAATGTAAGGAGCTTCAGAAGATCATATCCTTCGCGAACGACCTGGCTCAATCCGGATTCCTGCAAACCGAGGCTTGCCAGAAAGTCCGACCGTTCAGCGGCTGGAAGTTCCGCGATCTCCGCTTCGACCGCAGCGCTGACGACCACGACCCGCGCATCTTCTTTTGCCGCAACCGCGCGCACCGCATCTATGTATGCATTGCCTGTTTTCAATTCCGCTTCGTGTACGTTGCAGACGTACATCACCGGTTTATTCGTCAGCAGATGCATGTCCCGCATCCAAAAACGTTCATCCTCGCCGTGGACTTCATGATAACGCGCCAGCCGGCCGGAAGAAAGATGCGCCTTCAGCAGGTTGTAGAATTCCAGTTCGGATTTTATTTTCTTGTCGCCTGTGCGGGAGCGCTTATCGGCGTCGGCGACCTTTTTCTCCAGAGTTTCAAGATCTTTAAGGATCAGCTCGGTTTCGATCACTTCGATGTCGTTTTTCGGATCGATTTTTCCGTCCACATGGATAATATTTTCGTCGTCGAAACAGCGCACGACATGCGCAATGGCGTCGACGGTGCGTATATGGGAAAGGAACTGATTGCCGAGGCCTTCTCCCTGGCTGGCGCCTTTGACCAATCCGGCAATATCTAAAAATTCAAGCGTCGTCGGGACGATTTTCGGGGGCTGAAAAATTTCCACAAGCCGGTCGATGCGCTTATCCGGGACAGCCACGACTCCGACATTCGGATCGATTGTGCAAAAAGGATAATTCGCAACATCCGCTCCTGCTGCCGTGATAGCATTGAACAATGTCGACTTGCCTACATTCGGCAGCCCTACGATACCGCACGTAAAACCCATACGCTCCTTTGAAATTTTGTCATAATATAGCCAACCTTTTCTCGCAATCCAAGAAGTCCCTGCACGGCCGGCGTACGGGTTTTTTATAATATTTTTTAATGTTTTTTTAGATTGATTTTTCTTGTATAATTATCTATATAAACGTATATTTATACGAAATAAATCAAGNNGTGAAAGCCCTATGAAGACTGTTCAAGTTTGCGTTATCGGTGCATCCGGATACTCGGGCATCGAACTTATTAAAATTCTTAAGAGACACCCCGGTGTTTCGATCGGACGTCTTTTTGCCAACACGTCGGCGGGAAAACGCCTGGATGAAGTCGTTCCTGTATTCGGCAAAATCGTCGATGCGGATCTCGAACTTTTTTCTCCGGAAAAAATACGATCGAGCGATCTTGTCTATATCGCGCTTCCCTCGGGCGAAGCGCTGAAGCTTGTTCCGCAAATTCTTGCAGAAGGAAAACGGGTCATCGATCTCGGCGGAGATTTCCGCCTCAAAGATGCCGCTCTTTACGAGCGCTATTACAAACGTCCGCACACCGCTCCGGAAGCGCTGCAAAGCGCAGTATTCGGTCTGCCGGAATGGTTTACCGATGAAATTCGTTCAGCCGCATTTGTTTCCAATCCGGGCTGTTATCCCACGAGCGCAATCCTTCCGCTTGCACCGCTGATCAAGGAAGGAGTGATCGATCCGGATTCTATTGCGGTCAGTTCGCTCTCCGGTGTTTCCGGAGCAGGAAAAAGCGCATCTGCGGATATGTCGTTTACTGAAATTAACGAATCGGTCCGCGCATACAAAGTCGGTCATCATCAGCATATACCGGAAATTCGCAGCATTATAGAAATAATTTCCGGATACAAGACGCAGCTGACATTCGTACCGCACCTCATTCCGATTAACCGCGGTATTTATACGAGCATGTATACGACATTGAAAGGCAGCGCCGCGGAGATGGATGTTTATAACGCGTTTGAAAAATATTACAAGGACGCACCTTTTGTCCGTTACTCGGGAACGGCTGTTCCGGAAATAAAAAATGTAGTACAAACAAACTGCATCGATATAGGATATAAAATATTTCCGGAAACGAAACAACTTGTGGTTTTCTCCGCCCTTGACAACCTTATCAAAGGCGCGGCGGGGCAGGCGGTTCAAAATATGAATATCATGTTCGGATTCAACGAAACGGAAGGATTGTTTTAATGGCTCTCGATATTTTTCCGGAATGCTCCGGAGGTATAACTGCCGCCAAAGGCTTCGTTGCCGGGGGGCTCTACTGCGGCATTCGCAAGCTCAAGAAGGATCTTGCCGTCATCCGGTCGATCAGTCCGGCCGCGGCTGCCGGTGTTTTTACGACAAACAAAACTCAGGCTGCCCCCGTAGTTCTCGACAAACAACATTTGCAGCAGTCCAAGCGCTGCTCCGCAATTGTCGTCAACAGCGGCAATGCCAACGCCTGTACCGGGGAACGGGGAATGAACGATGCCCGTGAGATGATTGCAGCGGCTGCGGAAGCGCTCGGCATCCCTGCAAACCAGGTTCTCATTTCCTCTACCGGCGTTATCGGTCAATATCTTCCGATCGAAAAAATTACGAACGGCATCCGGGATCTGGCACAAAAATTAAGCGCAGACGGCAGCCGGGACGCTGCGGAAGCCATTATGACAACCGATACGTTTTCTAAAGAAGCGGCTGTCCGGTGCACTATAGGAAATTCCACAATTACGATCGGCGGCATCGCCAAAGGGTCAGGCATGATTGCACCCAATATGGCGACGCTGCTGGCGTTTGTTACGACCGACGCGGCAATTTCTCCGGCGTCTCTCCAGCAGGCGCTCGCTTTTGCCAACGAACGGTCTTTCAACCGTTTGACGGTAGACGGCGATATGAGCACGAATGATTCGCTGATCATCCTGGCGAACGGTCTTGCAGGCAATCAGGAAATTGTCGAAGGTTCGGATGAATTTGATAAATTTTCCAAAGCTCTTGAATACGTTTTAATAAAACTCGCAAAAATGATAGCCCGGGACGGGGAAGGAGCGACGAAGCTGGTTGAAATCGTTGTCGGCGGAGCGAAAACCGAAGCAGAGGCGGTTCAAGCCGCCCGTGCCGTTGCGAATTCCAACCTGGTCAAGACCGCCATCCATGGCGCCGATCCCAATTGGGGCAGAATTCTTTGTGCTGTCGGATATTCCGGAATCGATTTCAATCCGGCAAAAGTGGAAATAGCATTCAATACCCTTACCGTCCTGAAGCCGAATTATGAAATTGTTCTCGATGAAGCCGCGGCAAAAGATGTCCTTTCGCGCGATCATGTGATCGTCCGCATCGATCTCCATCAAGGGACGGCAATCGCATCGTTCTATACATGCGATCTCACGGAAGAATATATTCACATTAACGCCAGCTACCGAACCTGACCATTAAAATTATGACACCGATAAAAATAGAAAATAAAGAAGAAGTGCTGATCGAAGTCCTGCCGTACATTCAAAAGTATGAAGGAAAAACGTTCGTCATTAAATACGGCGGTGCAGCAATGACGAACGAAGAATTAAAAGCAATGTTTGCAAAGGACGTCACGCTGCTGCGAAAGATCGGCATCAACATCGTTATCATACACGGCGGGGGAAAGGAAATCACCGGCCTGGCAAAAAAACTCAACATCGAAACGAAATTCGTCAACGGCCAGCGCTACACCGATAAAACGATGATCGATATCGTTCTCATGATGCTTGCCGGAAAAGTGAACAAAGAAATCGTCAACCTCATCAATTCCAACGGCGGCGATGCGATCGGACTTTGCGGTGTAGACAATCAATTGCTCCGCGCAGTACGCTGCGCTTCGGACGGCGCGGATCTTGGCATGGTCGGAGAAGTGGATTCGGTCAATACCGGCTTTATCGACCTGCTGCTGAAAAACGGCATGATGCCGGTTATCGCCCCTCTTGCCTGGAGCAGGAGCGGAGAGATTCTGAACATCAATGCCGATCTGGCGGCAGGCGCGATTGCTTCCGCATTGAAAGCGGAAAAACTTGTGTACCTCAGCGATATAGAAGGAGTTCTCGTCGACGGCGATCTGGTGTCGACACTTACCCGTTCAAAATCGGAAAAGCTGATTACGGAGGGAGCCATTCACAGCGGAATGATCCCTAAAGTGCGTTCCGCATTTTCTACACTGGGCACCGGCGTCAATAAAGTCCATATCGTCGATGGACGTGTAAAACATTCGATGCTTCTGGAAATTTTTACCGACGAAGGGATCGGCACACAGATGATTCACGAATCATAGATTCGGGAAGAGTCTTTTCATGAATTGCAACGGAGCGGGAACGATGAAAAAGCAGCAGCGACATTCGGCAATTAAACAAATTATAGCGGAAAACACCATTACGACGCAAAGCGAACTTGCTCTTGCGCTTCGGAAAACGGGATTCCGCACTACACAGGCAACGCTGTCCCGCGATATGAAAGAGATCGGCATTGCATGGGTCTATACGCCGACCGGCGCACGTTATATGCTCAGTCCCGAGCAGGAAGAAGAACGCCTGACGTCGCTGATCGGTATGGAAATAGAACATATCGAAGCGAACGAAACGACCGTTATCGTCAAAACACTTCCGGGGCGGGCGCAGGGGGTCGCAGAAATCATAGATCGCATGAAGTTTTTATCGGTCATGGCAACGATTGCCGGTGATAATACTATTTTAATTCTGCCGCGTTCAACTAAAAAAATTTCCGAGACTATAGGAGATATCAAACAAGCGCTGACGCATGCGCACGGATCATAGCTGTGGCATCGGGTCCCTCTATTCATACGGTCGATATTGCCCACCCGCCCCTGACGGCACAGCGAGCGGAACAGGTACTCGATGAAGAGCTTCGGACAATCCGGTCGCATCCGCAGGAACGTGTTTTGAAAATTATTCACGGCAAAGGATCGAATGAACATCCGGCTGTACTTAAAGAAGTCGCCCTGAACTGGTCCTTTCGGCAAAGGGACCGGCTGCGCGCCGTCATTCCCGGAACTGAGTACGATATTTTTCACGCGGATGCTCTGGCATTGCGCAAAGAATGCGGACAGATGGGTGATGCCGATTTCGGCGCCGCAAACGCCGGCATCACGGTGATATGGGTTAAATAATAAAGTTCGCAGTGCTGAAGTTCTTAATGCGTGGTAAATTACAACTAAGAACCAAGAACTACGAACGACGAACTAAAATAAAGAGGAGAAACTGAATTGAAAAAGGAACGAATAGCCGTAGCCTATTCAGGCGGGCTCGATACATCCGTCATTGTGAAGTGGCTGCAAGAACAATATAATGCAGAGGTCATTACCGTCACGGGAAATCTCGGTCAGAAAAAAGAACTCGTCGGTCTCAAAGAAAAAGCGTTCAAGTCCGGCGCCAAGAAAGTGTTTATTCAGGATCTTTCGAAAATATTTGTCAACGAATACATCTGGCCGACCCTTAAAGCCGGCGCGCTCTATGAATATACTTATCCGATGGCAACGGCTATCGGCCGGCCGCTTCTGGCAAAAGCTCTTGTCGACGTTGCAAGAAAGGAAAAATGTACCGCGGTTGCTCACGGCTGCACGGGAAAAGGAAACGATCAGGTCCGCTTTGAAGTCTCCGTGGCGGCTCTTGCCCCGGAACTGAAGATTATCGCGCCTGTGCGTGAATGGAATTTCAAATCCCGCGAAGAAGAGATTGTCTACTGCGAACAGCGCGGCATTCCGGTTGCGGCAACAAAGAAAAGCCCATACTCAATCGATGAAAACCTGTGGGGCACCGCCATTGAATGCGGCGTTCTGGAAGATCCGATGGTCGAACCTCCCGCCGATGCATACCAGCGCACCATCGACCCGAAATTTGCGCCGGATGAACCGACCTATTGTACGATCGAGTTCAAAGAAGGTATTCCTGTGTCACTCAACGGAAAAAAAATGGACGGTGCCTTGCTGATTGATTCTCTGAATACGATCGGCGGGGCGAACGGAATCGGACGACTCGATATGGTGGAAAACCGTCTGGTCGGTATAAAGTCGCGCGAAATTTACGAAGCCCCCGGCGCGGTGATTTTGCACTTTGCTCACCGTGAACTGGAACGGCTAACGCTTGATAAAGAGACACAGCATTACAAAGCAAAACTCTCCAACGATTATGCGGACATTGTCTATAACGGGCTCTGGTTTACACCGCTGCGCAGCGCGTTCGA
>PMML01000099.1 GCA_003162695.1 Ignavibacteriota bacterium
TACTGTGGCATTGTTGAGTAAACTGCCGGATGAGTTTGTCACGCTGACAGTACATAAGACCGTTGAAAAAACAACAGTTGCATTAGAATCCACATTCTGAGCTATACTGACAGTGGAGCCGCAATATGTTAAGCGGAATGTATATTTCACAGGCAGCAGTTCTTTCGATACAATACCATTTGATGTGCTCCCATAATTCTGCCACCCACCTGAATTAAACTGGACTACACCAGTATCAATCGGATTTCCGAGGCTGTTGTTGAATTGCACTAATGTTCTCACCGTCTGGAATATAACGGTTGCATTGGAATCGATGCTTTGCGATTCACTTATAGTCGCGCCGTTATATGTTATACGGAATGTATATTTAGTTGGAAGCAGTTCTTTCGTTACAACTCCGTTCGTTGTCGTTCCAAAGTTTTTCCAGCCTGCCCCCACGGGGCCACCGGCATTAAATTGCACCAGACCGGTATCAAGTGGAGCGCCAGTGCTTGTTTGCAGTTGAACGTTCGCAGGAACTGTTTGGAACACAACCGTCGCATTAGAATCAAGGCTTTGTGCTTTATTAACTGTAGCGCCATTATACGTCATATGGAATGTATATTTGGTCGGAAGCAATTCTTTTGAAGCAACACCATTTGAAGTAATTCCATAATTTTGCCAACCTGCCCCCACGGGGCCATTGGCATTATACTGGACAACGCCTGCATCCAATAGAACACCTGTGCTGGTTTGTAATTGAACCGATGTCGGAATAGTTTGGAATACAACCGTTGCATTGGAATCGATGTTCTGTGCCTTGATGACGGTAGCACTATTATATGAAAGACGGAATGTATATTTTATTGGTAGAAGTTCATTCGTCACACCGCCGTTTGATGTCGTTCCGAAATTTTGCCAACCGGAGGTGCTATTATATTGCACAATTCCTGTATCTAATGGATTACCCTGGCTGTTCTGTAGGTTTACAGCGACATTCTTTGTTTGGAAGATAATTGTTGAATCATTTTTGATAGTAACATTTGATTTGGTTTCTGTTCCATATGCGTACGTCATGCGCAAACTTGTCTTTTTAAGAGCAGTTGTGAAGGTAAATGTACCGTCGTTGTTGTTCGCAGCGTCTCTCCATGTGCTATCACGATATTGAAGTGTGCCACCCGTAAGTAGCGAGCTTGTGCTGGAGAGAAGTTTCACCAAACATTGAGAAATATTCGGTAAGCTTTTGAGAAGCTGCTTCGTATCTGCATTAAGGAGCTTATACGCATCACCGGATATTGCGGATCCACTGTCAGCACGCAATTGATTTAGAACGGTATTAAGCGTGCTACGAGCATCTGGAGTATCATTATTTGACATCTGCGAGCTAATGGTGCTATATAATTGGATATAATTTTGACTTGTTGTCTGGCTTTGTATCCAGCCAAGTTTCTGCATCGCGGATACATCCTGGATGAGAGTGCGTGGGGAAACAACCTTAATGAGACTTGTTTTGAACCCAAGAGCACCATGATAGTTAAAATGATATGTTACAACGCTATCATTATCGATAGGAATATTTTTAAGATCGTAACGGACTTTCTGTAATAGACTATTTTTACTCAATGGAAATGATTCTACAAGAAAATCAAAAACCTCTAAAGTATCACTTATGAATTGAAAAGTATAATTACCATAAGCATCAGAAGTATCCATGCGAGATTCAAAAAGAACAATTGAAGGGGAACCATCCCCTATTCCTTCAAAACCAATTGTTGCATTTGGAATTTCTTTATACCAAGTCCATTGATTATACGGTTTAGAATATCGAGAATCGATACCTGTCTTTTTACCAGATGGATCTGTGACAATGAAATTGATATCTGATGAAACATCCATATAAATTTTTGTTTGAGAATTTATAGCTTGCATTAAACTTAAATTCAATAGAATAATCGTAACTATTGTTTTCATTACTTCATTCCCTTATTTACTATTCGAATTTTGGAATAATTTCTCTGTATTTCCAAATTGGTATGACAGAAGTATCGAGATACACACGATCAGGATTGCCAGGATCTAAAATCGTGTATTGGCCATTGCCGATCTTGCTCGTTATAAGCACCCAATGTTCATGACCATCGTCTGGACTTATAATTTGTGCAATAGATGGATATCCCTGACTAAGATTGTAATCTAAAGCATCTGTAAAGGCGGCAATCGACGGAGGGTACATATGGTGGTTGTGATAAAGAAGACCTATACCTACTGCTTCAGATGCACCAACTGGACTATCTGGATAACCAAACAATGTCGTTTCAAACTGAACATTTCCATGATTACCATATCCCTGGTTAACTGGATCATCCATCCAAGTATTCAACATTGAAGGGTCAACATTACACCCAAACCCTTTCAGAGCCATTGCCATGTCAGACATAGCACAACCCTTCGCGCTAATATGATAATATGTCGTTTTGCCGTTTATTCTTGTTTTAGCGGTATCCTCATCTTTATCGTAATTTTGACCTGCCCAATAATCTTGCCATTGACAATAATATTCTCCAAGAGTATTAGCTCCTTTGAGCATAATACTTCTTGTGGGAGACACCAATGATGTACCGCTTGTTGCATAAAAGCTAATTCCCATTGGAAATCTTCCCGTATATTCGATGCCATTTAATACAAAAGAAACCGATCCATTATAAGCTTGTTTGTAGGGTATATCGGTCAAATTCAATCCATTTTGCCCATTGCCTGTCAATTCCCCAAATTGTTCCGTCTCTTGTGAATAGTAGTTTACCGTAATACCTTTTGTGTTCGGAGAGATTGTTTTCCCGTTCTGATCTTTTAACGATACTGTTAGAGTAGCCGTTTGACCATGGATTACTTTTATAGGGTTTGCTTTCAACGAGATATTGGTAGGAACGGAATGAACGACAATACAAGTGGCAACGGGCAAGCTGCATGTATGAGGGTTTTGAGCTTCCGTCTCATCGCTCAACTTCAGTACTGTTGCTTTTTGTGACGTTATAAGACTGTCCTTATTCTTCGCATTCGATCTTGACAGCAAAGCAGCATATCTGGATTTCGAGAATAATTCATCGACCATTCGCTTTCTTTTCTCTATTCTCTCTTGCTGTAATGCCCCGACTGTTTTTTTATTTGGCACAGGAGAATTAGTCGTAATGTTTTTATTTTCTGTCTTGGCGCCATTTATTATCGGGTTCATTGAATTGCTGATGATCAAGCCGCAAGGATATCGCTGTACAACGTCTCCTAACGATGCAGAGATTTGTACTGCAACAGAATCTGCAGTAATAGACTTTTTGGCAATGAAGTAAAATGGTCCCCAATCATTCTGTAGAGAGGCTCCAGTTGCTCCGGTGGATTCCGATCGGATAAAGCCATAACTCGACATTCCATTACCAAGCCAGACATTGAACTGTTGATTATCCGAATATGGTACGATGGAAGTACCATCATAGCGTAATTGATTAAGCAATATTTGTGTCGAATCCCCCGGTAAAATAGTCGAATCCTGTAGCGCTACATGGAAGCAACCGAGTGAAACATCTATTGAACAAGATCCGTTTCTGTCCGGATAGTCGGTTCGGAGCGCCACGAAAGGATCAATGACCTCACTTGAAGTGTTCGGGGGATTAAATTCAACATAGAATTTTATTGTTCCACTTCGCGCAACGCTATAGGGCACTTGAAGATTAAAATAGCAATTCGTATCATTTTCAAGTTTAAAGTAACCTAATCCTGAGCCCTCACACAATGTTATATTTGCGTTGCCGTCTAATGCCATTTCATTATTATTGACATCTTGTGCAATAACGGTGATAATTGTGGAATCTCCTCCCATCATCGTTGTACGATCCGATGTTACTAAGAAATGATGGGGCTTCGCTTTGTATAAAAGCACTACTGCTCTTTTGCTTTGAAAACCGAATAAATTTGCAGTAATTGCCACAGAATCGACATCACCTACAAGATCGCTGCCATCCCAATAGAGATTAGCATGAGCATAGGCAGGTTCTTCCACATTGATAGATGATCCCATTACAGGAGTGCCCACATTAAGCTCGTCATTATTGAAAAGATATACATTGCCGAGTGGATTATTATCAAGCCTTTCAAGACTATAAGATGAAGTTTCAATGCCGCAAAACGGAAGATAGTTCAGATGCAAATCGTAAATGAATGGCCATGTATATAATGTATTGGTATAATATGCATTGATCATTCCAGGCCATCCCAAATTAAGTATACAAGTGTCAGCCAGTCCCGAATCTAACGGCATAGTCTGAAGATGTATTGTCACTCTAAAAGGATTTGCCTGCCACCATTGCCCACTCACTTGAAAATCTAAAGTTGTGGTAGTCATGGAAACGCTCGAATGAACGATATAAACGGGATTATCATAACCATATCCATACGCTTCGCAGCCAAAAGGAAAAAAAGTTCCACAACCTGTAATGAGAGATCTTGGTGAACCTACATCTATAGAACCTGTACTGTCGGTCACATCAGAACCGCCAATGAAAACAGCCATGGGATTTGGGTTCACTGTTTGAAGCGTTGAGGTGAACATCACTTGACTGCAAGGCCGGCTAAGCCAAACAGTCAGATACGGACTCGTTGGATCAAAATCACATTGAAAACATGGGTAGTCTTTAGCCGCAGAAGTCAAGATCCATGACGCAGGTTTTATCTTATTAATTTTTGTATTCGGCGCTATCTCGACCCGTTGTTTAATGTTTATCTGTGATGAAAGTTGATGAACGGATAGAAGAGAAAAAATGATCGTTAAAATAATACGTAGAATACCGTTGCTTTGTCGTAACTTCATAGTGCTTTCCCTTGTTCGTTATACACTTGAATTCAAACAACAGTACACCCCATGGGCGTACATTGGTACATTTTTCTATAATTTGTCGTTTATGAATCAGCGCGTTGAGAGATTGTTTCGGTATACGCGCACCGGAAAGTTACTTCAAGAGATGGAAATTGTCAAGTACAAATTTGTCTTTTTGCTGTCATGACCGGTTCACCTCGTTCACATTGAAATGTGAACGAAAATTAATGAGTGTGAATATAAGTCGCGAATCCATTCCATCAATAAGTATGAATTCCCGCAGAACCGACTTTTCGTCCATGTCTCTTGCTTCGCTTTTTCCTATTATGTAAATTGGAATTATAAAGAGGAGGTTACTCATGCCGCTCATGGTGAGTATTTCAGGAATACGCGGGGTTGTCGGAACAACGCTCGTTCCCGAAACGATCGTTCAATATGTCTCTGCCTATGCGGAATATTGCCGCTGCGGAAAAATTATTATCGGCCGTGACGGCCGCATTACGGGAAAGAATATTTCCACGCTTATTTCTTCCGTTCTTTTACAGGCGGGATGCGATGTTGTGGATCTGGGCATTTGCCCTACTCCTTCCGTTGCACTGGCTGTTGAAAGACAAAAAGCATCCGGCGGCATCGCAGTGACTGCAAGCCATAACCCTATGCAATGGAACGGCCTTAAATTTTTTGCACCGACCGGACTATTTCTCGATGCGGAAGAAAATAAAATATTTTGGAATCTGGCAAAAAATTCAGTACCGCATTATGCCCCATGGGACCGGCAGGGTTCGTATCTTCTTACCGAAGACTTTATCGACGAACATGTCGGTGCAGTTCTCTCCCTGCCTTTTCTTTCAAAAGATCTTATACGGAAAAGAAAATTCCGAATCGTCATAGATGCCGTCAATGCCGCAGGAGGCATTATCGTTCCCAGACTGCTGTTAGAGCTCGGATGCACGTGCATCCTTCAGAATTGCGAAGTCTCCGGAATCTTTGCCCATACGCCGGAACCGATTCCGGAGAACCTATCCTCTTTATGCGCGGCGGTCAAACGGGAACACGCAGATCTCGGCATTGCCGTCGATCCGGACGTCGACCGGCTTGTTTTAATCGATGAAAAAGGAGAACCCTACGGCGAGGAGTACACCATTGCCACATGTGCGGACTTTATCCTTTCAAAGAAAGCGGACACCGCTTCGAAGCCTTCTGTCGTCGTTAATTTATCGACGACGCGTGCAATTGAAGATATCGCGTATAAGTACCATGCCGCCGTAATCCGGACTCCGGTCGGGGAAATCAACGTTGCCAAACGCATGAAAGCGGAGCGGTCTCTCATCGGCGGCGAAGGAAGCGGCGGAGTAATTTTGCCTGATGTTCATTACGGACGGGATGCGATCGTCGGCATCGGCATCATCCTGCAGTATCTTGCGGAATTTAACGGGCCGCTTTCCGCTCTCAAAGCAGGTCTCCCGCAATATTTTATTGTCAAGGGAAGAGTCGATCTCGGTACATTAGATCCCGATGCAGCGCTCGAACGCATCGAACAGGCACATGCTCATTCCGGAAAAGTGACCAAAGACGACGGATTGAAAATAGATTTTGCACATTCGTGGGTACATTTAAGAAAATCCAATACAGAGCCGATTATCCGGATAATCGCTGAAGCGCCTGCACGCACCGAAGCAGAAGAGCTTGTTCGATTGTTTACGGAAGAAGTTCTTGGATCGTAGCTCAATGTTCTGCGGTGCTGCCGTTCAAAGTTCTTGGTTCTTGGTTCTTAGTTTCTATTTTCCATTTTCCATTTACCATTTAACGTTCTTCAGGGGGATACTACAATGTCATCAAGCTCACCGTCAGGGAGTTCCATAGATATTCACGGCCTTCTCCGGCTTGTTTCTATTCCGCGGATAGGTCCTCAAAAAATCCGGTCGCTTATTTCCTTCTTTGGAAGTCCAACAAATATTTTCCGCGCCTCACCGCATCAAATTCTTCGCGCTCCCGGAATTTACGAAGAACATGCATATAACATTGCTCATCGCAGCGGCGATGAACTGTTCGCCGACTCCCAATTACAGCAGACGATCAAACATGGTGTGCGCATCGTTTCTCTCTGGGATAAGGATTATCCGGAATTACTGAATAAAATATACGATCCGCCGGTTCTCCTCTTTATCAGCGGAAAGCTGCTGGAATCCGATCAGAAATCGATCGCCGTCGTCGGAACGCGGCATCCGACGGCATACGGCCGAAGCACTGCAGAACGATTTTCCCGCGATTTAGTTCAGCACGGAATATGCGTCGTCAGCGGATTGGCGCGCGGCATCGATACGGCCGCTCACACTGCCGCGCTTCAATCGGGCGGAAGAACGATTGCCGTCATCGGATCAGGGATTGACATTCCTTATCCTCCCGAGAACCGTCCGCTCATGGAACGCATTGCCGAATCGGGAGCGGTCGTTTCCGAATTTCCTATGGGAACGATACCGGATTCTGCAAATTTTCCGCGTCGGAACCGCGTGATCAGCGGTCTCTCACTCGGCACGGTGGTGATTGAATCCGCAGAAACCGGCGGCGCTTTAATCACCGCATCCCTGGCTCTTGATCAGAACCGCGAAGTCTTTGCTGTTCCCGGCAACATTACCGAGCGGCGCAGCAGCGGTACGAACAAACTTATCCGGGACGGAAGAGCAAAATTGATTTCCTCGGTAAACGATATTTTTTCCGAGCTGCAGGCGCAGCTTCAATTCTCATTCGGGGAACAGACGGAGACTCAGCATCCTTCTCTTTCCCCGCAGGAACAGGGATTGTTCGACGTGCTCTCTTCACAACCCCAGCATATCGATGCGCTGGCCGATCGGACAGGAAAGGCGGCATCCGATACGCTGGTCACTTTACTTTCCCTGGAATGCAAGAATCTTATCCGTCAACTTCCCGGAAAACATTTTATCCGCGCATAGAGAAAACACCTTCTTTTTTTATCAAACGGAGTTCAGCATTTTATATTTGCTTCTTTTTGCTCCTTTCGTCTCTGGTTTTTTTTTCCTATACTCCATGTGCAGAGTAATGAAGAATATGCATGTTATCGATAATACTGAATTCGACGATTCTATCGTCCATTTGAAATTTGCCTGTGATGTACAGTCGTGCAAAGGGGCATGCTGTACGTTGTATGGAGGCATGGGAGCGCCTCTGCTCGACGAGGAAATTCCCATACTTGAAAAATCGTTTCCGCTCATCAAAAACAATCTTCCTGCCGAACACTTGAAGACCATCGAACAGAACGGTCTTTATGAAGGGCCGCCGGGAGCATACACGACCACGTGCATCGAAAAGCGGGCGTGTGTATTCGTTTTTTATGAAAACGGCATCGCATTTTGCGCATTCGAACACGCTTATCGCGGCGGCATTTTACACTGGCCTAAACCGATTTCCTGTCATCTCTTTCCCCTTCGCCTGGATCGTTTTTTTACGGAGCATTTGCGCTACGAACGGATTTCCGAATGTGCGCCGGCACTTGAACGCGGCAAGAACGAGCAGATTGATCTCTACGATTTCCTTTCCGAGCCTCTCAAGCGTCTTTACGGCGATACTTGGTACGAGCGTTTTCTTTCTCTTTGTCAAACGGAACAAACGCGCATGGACTATCGTTTGAACTGTAAAGGAATACAAGCGACATGATCAACTTGCAGCAGCAACTTCGTCTCGGGTTGAAACTGACACCGCAGCAGGTGCAGTACCTCAAGCTCCTGCAGTTACCCACGCTGGCGCTCGAACAGCGTCTTAAGTTGGAACTCGAGTTGAACCCCATGCTTGAATTGAACGATGATCTCGAATCTTCGATCGAGCAGGACGAACCGGCTGCAGAAGCAGAGGAAGCGCCCACAAACGTTGAAGAGGATTCCTATACGATCGAAGATTATATGAACGACGATCAGGCCGGCTTTAAAAGTCCGGAAGCATCCCGTTCCAACGATGAAGACGATGCGTATGAGCCGCCGATTCCTTCCGATATTCAGCTTTCGGAACGTCTGCTCAGCCAGTTCCGCATGCTGGATGTCGACGACGAATCCATTCTCCTGGCGGAAGAGATCATCGGAAACGTCGATGAGGACGGTTATTTGCGGCGCGATCTCTCCCTGATTGTTCAGGATCTGAACCTGACCTATGGCCTGGCCATTGCGATGGAAAAAGCGGAGGAAACGATTCAGAAAATTCTTCTTCTGGAGCCGCCGGGCATTGCGGCGCGTTCCCTTCAGGAGTGCCTGATTGCACAATTAAGAGCTGCAAAGTATTCCCATTCCTTAAAAGAATTGTGCATACGGATTCTTCACGAGTATTTTGATAATTTCAAACTTAAACGTTACGACAAACTTGAGCACGACCTCGGAATCGGCCGAGAGACGCTGAAAAAAGCAATCGAATTGATTCAACATATGAATCCCAAACCGGGCGAGGGAGAATTCAGCACGCATGATAATTATGTAACTCCCGATTTCGTCGTTGAAAAAGACAACGGAGATTTTATCATTACTCTGAACGACAGGAACATCCCCCCGCTGCGCATCAACGCGGCTTATAAGGAACTGCTTGCCCCCAAAGGAAAAAAAATATCTGCGGAAACAAAAGACTTTGTAAAGAAAAAATTCGAGTCGGCAAAATGGTTTATCGCATCCATCCATCAGCGGCGGGAGACGCTTCTGAAGGTCATGCGTGCCATCATCGAACGCCAGCGGAAATGGTTCGAAGAAGGTGAAACTCTTAAACCGATGATTTACCGCGATATTTCATCCGTTGTGAATGTCGATATTTCCACCATCAGCCGTGTTGTCAACAGCAAGTATGTCCAGACGGAATTCGGAGTTCACCCGCTGCGGTTTTATTTTACTTCCGGCTTGGAATCGGAAAGCGGGGAAGATATTTCGAACCAGGCGGTTAAACAAAAAGTTAAAAATATCGTCGAGAGTGAAGATCCTTTAACTCCGCTGAATGACGATAAAATTGCCGGGCTGCTCAAACAAGACGGTATCCGTATCGCCCGGCGTACCATAGCTAAATACCGCGACCAGCTTGGAGTTCCAATCGCACGTCTCAGGAGAAAGGTCTAAACGCCTATGAACACAGAGGCCATTCATGGTACCACTATCATCGGTCTGCGCCATAAGGGAAAAACCGCTCTTGGCGGAGACGGCCAGGTAACCCTCGGCTCAACGGTGATGAAACAAAATTCAAATAAAATCCGGAAACTGCATAACAATAAAATTCTCGTAGGGTTTGCGGGTTCAGCAGCCGATTCTTTCAGCTTAATGGAACGGTTCGAGGAAAAGCTGGAGCAATATCAGGGACAGGTAGTCCGGGCGGCTGTAGAATTGGCTAAACTCTGGCGTACGGATAAATACCTTCGCCAGCTCGAAGCGCTTCTCGCCGTCTTAGACGGCGAACATGCGCTCATTATTTCCGGCACGGGAGACGTCATCGAGCCGGACGACGGCATAGTCGCCATCGGTTCCGGCGGCAGCTATGCTCTGGCGGCTGCGCGCATGTTGATCCGGCATACAAAGCTGGATGCCAAAGAAATAGTCGAGGAATCCCTTTCGGCAGCATCGGATATTTGTATTTACACCAACAAACATTTTACTATAGAAGAATTATAACGTGGCAAAAAAACAATCAATACAATCAAACGGCAATGAATTGACGCCGCGGCAGATCGTCCGTGAATTGGATAAATATATCATCGGGCAGGATGCGGCAAAAAAATCGGTCGCAATCGCCCTGCGGAACCGCTGGCGAAGGCTTCAGGTCGCCGAAGGGCTGCGCGAAGAAATCATGCCGAACAATATTATACTCATCGGACCGACCGGCGTCGGAAAAACGGAAATAGCAAGACGGCTTGCAAAACTTTCCGCAGCACCGTTTATCAAGGTGGAAGCTTCCAAATTCACGGAGGTCGGTTATGTCGGGCGCGATGTGGAATCGATCGTTCGGGACCTTACGGAAATCGGCGTGAACATGGTCAAAGCGGAAAAATCCGCGCAAGTGCAGGACAAAGCACGAACCCTTGCCGACGAACGGCTGCTGGATATTCTTCTTCCGCCGGTCAAACGAACACAGATTGCATCTCCGGACGAACAGCCGCATGAAAATCATGACGATCAGGAAAAAACTCGCGTCAAATTCCGTGATAAATTGCTGAACGGTTCCTTTGAAGAACGCTTGGTGGAAATCGAATTGCCGGCAATCCCGACACCGCTTATGCAGGTGATGGGTCCTTTTTCCGTCGAAGAGATGGGAATCAATTTGCAGGAAATGCTCGGCAGCATAGCGCCGCAAAAAAAGAAGAACCGGAAAGTAACCGTCGCCGAAGCGCGTCAGATTTTCATACAGGAAGAATCGCAGAAACTGATCGACATGGAAAAGGCGGTCAAAGAAGCCCTGGAACGCATCGAAAATTCAGGAATCGTTTTCATAGATGAAATCGATAAAATTACAAGCGCGCGCGGGCAGCAGGGAGGGCCGGATGTATCGCGGGAAGGCGTCCAGCGGGATCTTTTACCGATCGTCGAAGGATCGAATGTTTTAACAAAATACGGAATGGTAAAGACCGATCATATTCTCTTTATCGCATCCGGAGCGTTCCATATCGCCAAACCTTCCGACCTCATACCGGAACTTCAGGGCCGTTTTCCAATCCGCGTGGAACTGAAAAGCTTGAGCGAAGACGATTTTGTTAAAATTCTAACGCTCCCCCAAAACGCACTCCTCAAGCAATATATAGCTCTCATGAAGACGGAAGGAATTACAATCGAATTCGAAGCGGACGCTATTCGCGAGATTGCAAAAATCGCTTTTGAAGTGAACGAACAGGTGGAGAATATCGGCGCACGGAGACTGCACACGATTATGACGACGCTGTTGGAAGAGCATCTTTACGATGCCCCCGACGCACTCAAATCGACTTCCCTTAACATCACGAAAGAAATCGTTCAACGGAAACTGAATTCAATCGTCAAGAACCGGGACCTGAGCCGATACATTTTATAAAAGCCTTTAAATTTCACCATTAACTTTGTAGCCGCGACAGACCTGCCCCCATGGGGTTGTTCCGAGAATATTGATAGAAATTATCGAGAGGTCGTCGCGGAGTATTCCGACACCACTTGTAGCCGCGACCGCTGGTCGCGGGGAATCCCGACACCACCCCATAGGGGCAGCGCCGGTGTCGGCTACAGAAGAAAAAAAGGGGCAAGTCATCTTGCCCCTTTTTTAAAAAATCTTTCTTTGTTCTCTATAACTTACAGCCGAACCTTCAACCCAAATGCCACCGTCATAGCGTTGAAACTTTTCGGGTAGAATGCGGATCCGAATGTATCCGTGGCAAAATCCAGATCGAGCACCCAGAAATCGAGTCCGAAACCGAATGCCCAGCGTGTAATATCGTCTCCTCCTAAAACAAGACCCGTCCTCAGCGGCAGAAGCGGAATAATCCTGTACTCCGTGCCGATGGAGTACCTCGCTTTTGTCGTATTGCCAAGCGATTCGTTAAATCCCTGCGCATATTCAAAAGCAAGAATCATGTGACCCGGCAGGAACGACAATCCAGGAATTTTTTGCGCTTCCATGCTCGTGCCCAGGCGCATGACGGTCGGTAATGCCGTTGTAAATGAGCCGCCTGTTTGATTTTTACCCTTGAAGATATTCTTCGCACTATCCTGGATTGCGGGGGAATATCCGTGATATACAAAGCTGGTATCACCAGTCGTGATAATGACATTCTTATTCCATGTAATGCTTCCGGCATCGGTTAGACTCCATGAAACCATCATGCCATCATTCAATTCCGCCGTCAGACCAAAATCGAATCCCTTGCCTTGACCGACAGGACTCGGAAACGGTGTAAGTTCCGGTTTTGGGCTGGCGTCGTTATTGAAGAAATCCACACCGGCCCGCTGTGTTGCAAAATCATCACTTGCAGTAATCGTGTTCTGCCCAAGATCATCGGTCGTGGAATTTGTGATAAAGCCGTTACTCTTCGTTGTCTGGGCAATTCCAAATCCGCTGATAAATTTTATACCGGCGCCTACATATAAAGACTTAGTAAAAGGAAGAAAATTCGGAATTTTTCGCGCATAGGAAAGATTATATTCGCGGTACAACCATGCATCAAAGTTTGTTCCACTCAAATCAAAAGTGGAATTTGAGGGCAGGCCAATCATGTAGAGATTTACATATCCCTGTGTGAGAGTGATTGTGGAACCGGCATGGTCCATTACAGCAAAACCGAAATTCCCTAGTACTCCTGCCTGGAAAGACAGGCCTGCCCACATTATGTCGACATTCACTTTTGTCCTCGGGTTAGCCGGCATCTGGCTTAGAATATAATTCTTATCCGCATCCGTCAGCGGGTAAGGAACGCGTTTGCCTGTACTGTCGGGAATGCCTGTAAAATATTTCATATATGTGTCGTAGGACATCAATTCCGTACTGATGTGTGTATCCGTCTGAACAAGACTGATAACGAAGGGGGCAATGCCCGGAACGGCCAGATTGGCGGGATTGATGCCGATGGCATCCGTTCCCCTTGCAATTGTTACTGCTGTGCGCCCCATACCGAGTGTTGTAATACTTGTTCTATCCTGGGCAAAAGCGAATAAAGAAAACGCCACTGCCAGTGCAACAAGCGAAGATATTCTCATCGTTTTCATGGCTGTTCTCCTAATTCGGTTTGATCGTATATGTGATATTGCCGATGCCGACAATGCGAATGTAATTCGTTCCCAGCACCCGCACCGTTTGCCCGCCCGTTGATTGCAGATTATAAAGCCTGATATAAATCGAATCCGTCTGATTAAAGTTCGCCATATCGGAACTATTGAGAGACACCGTCGATGTCGTTTTGGAAGTTCCTTTAGACCATCCACTTTGAGGATCTACCGGAGCTGCAAGAATATACAGTGAATCGACTGTGTTCGATATGGTATCTCTTTTCGGAAGCCAGAAAAGCGTATCGCTTAGACGTGTCGCCTTGTTATAATGGAGGAATGCCGTTTTCATACTCATCTGAAGCGGTAAGTTATTAACCACGGTAAACACTACCGATCCTTTACCGATATTTTTAGTGAAGTCGGTAGGAATCTGAGAACTGTCAAACGCCATCGTTTGCGAGTAGAGAGCATTGCTGATATTGAATCTGAGCGGAAGATCTATATTAAACGATGGATAGACTCCGCTTGTGTCATGGATGGAATAGGAAGCAGGATTCAATACAAAATCAGGATCGATAACGACATGTCCCTGTATATAGAAAGAATCAGGCACATCGGGGAAAAAACGCATCAATGAATTAAAGAAAGCGGGATGGTCGACGCTATTAACGGGTATTTGTGTAGTAACGCCGGGAACGATCCGTTTATAGCCATTATACGATGAAATGATCAATGTGTCGATGGTATTATGCTTCGTATTTTTTTCCGTAATCGTAAGAACATAATCGGCCGAGCATCCGTCATTCCCGCCCAGCGGCAGAGTCACCAGGAGGTATATACTGTCTAATGCAATTGATCCCGAAAAACCTTGTAATTGGTTGACGTTGATATTCGATGCAAATCGCTGATCGATATTGACATTTGTCGTTCTGACTCTTCCGTTCAATGATTTAATCACAAAAGGAGCATCGGGAACAATTTCCGTGATAATATAATCCGATTTTCTGACTGTCGCCTTTGCATTGTCTATTGCTGTAAGCGTTTTTACGGTGCCCGAATATGTCAGTTTTGTACCGAATGTCCCGCTCGCAGCAGTTCCGCCGGTTACAACATAATATTTACTCATATCAATCCGCGGGAGTGTCGTTATTGTTTCACTCGGCAATGTAGTGTCGATCGAATAACTTCTGCCCGTCGAAGCATTGATCAGTTCATTCACTGTAAGATTTACTCCAACGTTGACACCGAGGTTATTGGTAAATTTTAAATGAAACGCCCCCGCATCAAATGTAGCACTGCTCAATATCGTGGAGTCGTCGATAACCCATTTCGCATTATTCTGATTATAAACCGTCAGGCTCGGTATCGTCGCAACAGCGCTGTCGGCAGTTAAAGGTCCCGATGACAGACTTATAGCGATACCCGAACTGGAAGTAAAAGACACAGGAGTAAAACCCGAACCCGGAGTATAAATTTTTATCGAATCGGTTTTTAGCAGCCCCCACATTTTTTTTCCCGCTATAGAGGTTGGGTATGTTTTGGATTCACCGACCGATAGGGTGTCCGGAATAGTAAAATTTGCTACCCAGCTCGTGTCCAGAGGAGATTGCCAGTTATTTCTCAGGAGGATCGGTGCTATAAACGCAATCCTGACCGGCAAAGTATTTACAACAGTCAGCGATAATGTATTGCTTGACATATCGGATAGTTGAACATACCGAAGCTTCGAAGTGTCTCCTACCGACTGTGAAGCTATGGCATAAGAGACAGCAGGAACCGGGAAACCCGAGACCAAACCGATAGCGCTTGCCGAAATAGAAGTTGGAACTGGTGAAATAGACCCGACAGAAAATGTCCCTACAGAAACCTGCATACCCGTATCGGTCGCTGTCATCGTCGGCAGCGTGATGCGTTGCTTTGCCGCAGATTGTGTATTCACATAATCATACATGCCTACAGTGCCGTGTACGACAAGATTCGAAGCCGGTTTTTGCGCATACTCGCTGAAATATTCCGTAATATCCACAAGAGGTATGGAACCGATGGAAACTGTTGATGCAGCTAAAACCGGAGCTAGCGGTTTCTCGATGCAGTTCAATGCAAGAAGAGCAAGTGAACATACGAGAATCCCCGTGAGAGTTGTTTTTATCAAAAACAAGGTGGTGTGCTTCATATAACTCCTTCACCTAACGTGAGAAAAGTAACTAATCTTATAAGACAATATACCGAGGCCCCATCCGATTGTCAATAAGCTATAACACTCGTTTCCCGACTTTGTGTTCCCGCTCACGTACAAACAAACCGGCAAGAACCATCCGTCCATGCCGGTTTTATATTCAATTTCGATCTTTTATGTTCAGTGGATTTTCTCTTCCTTAGCAGCGGCTTGAATGCCGAAGAACGAACCGTTCGGTATATCGCCGGCGATTTTGATCTCACCGAATTTTTTTTCGTATTTATCGATATTGTCGCTCAGGGCGTGAAGCAGCATTTTAGCGTGCTGCGGCGTCATAATAATGCGTGCATGCACTTTTGCTTTCGGGATACCCGGCAGAATACGCGTGAAATCGACGATAAATTCAGCGGGAGAATGCGTAATAATTGCAAGATTGGAATAAATACCCTCTGCTTCTTTCTCGCCAAGCTCGATATTAATTTGCTGCTGTTGAACCTGATCGCTCATAATGTCCTTACTTTCCGTTCTGGATCTTATCCACCTCATCCAGAGCTTTTTTTGCTTTGTCCGCCTCGCCAACCTGCAAATATATGGTGCCGAGTGTTTGCCAGATTACCGCATCCTTAGGTTTTAATTCCGTCATCTTTTCTATATAAGGTAAAGCGCTCTTGAATTTCGATTTGTAATCGAATGTCTCTCCTTCTTTGGCATCCTGGGACTGCCTATGGATGTCGACTCCCCAATTGTAATACGTCGCACCGAGCTCGTATATCGCATCGCCATATGCCGGATCGATCTTCAGTGCCGTTTCGAATTCCGCAACTGCCGATACAAAATCATTGATCGTTTTGTAAAGAATGCCGAGAATGTAATGGTTCGTTTTATTGCCCGGATCGTTTTCTACCGACAGCTTGAAAGCTTTCGCAGCTTCGGCAATTTGATCGGCGTACACATAGGACTGGAGCAGCAGGTTGAGATTTTCGTTATCCTTCGGGTTCTTTGCTTTCACTTCCTCGAAAACCTGGACTGCTTTATTGAAATAAACGGCCGCTTCACGATAGACCGTCGAATCGATCGGTAAATGATACGGTTTCGTCACCAATGCATTATCTTTGTCGATGTTGACGGTTAAACCGTATTTCGAATATGTCCATTCTTCTTTTTTGGTCTTTTTATCTTTCTTCGTCGCATCGGCGAGACCTAATGCCTGCACAATATCATCCTTAGAAATTCCCTTTTTTGCTTTACCAAGAATCTTCTGGATTTTTAGAAGCTCTGCGTTGTCTGTTTCGAATTTGTTTTTCTTCTCGACCCCGCGTTGTAGATAAATTTTTCCAGCCTGCTTATACAGGTCTGCGTCCTGGAACTTCGTCCACGGTATGGTGAACATAATGAGGGCACTATCGATATCGCCTTTGCCGTAATATGCAGAAGAAAGAAATTCATACGTAAAGACGGTATCCGGTTTTGCCGCCAGGGCAAGGAAAAATTCATCGAGAGCACGACGATAATATTGAGTCGAATCGCTGCTCGCACGGCGCAGATAGGAAACACCGGCATTCAAGTGTATGCCCCAGAATGCGTAGCGGACAATTGCAATATCACCTGCCTTTTCTTTTGAATACTTCAAGGTACTATCGAAAGCCGTATTCATTCCTGCATAATCGCCCTTGTCTCCGCGGATACGACCGAGCAGATACCATGCTTCAGCGTTCGTCGGATTGATTTTTGTTTCTTTTTCCAGTAACGGCAATGCTTTATCATTTTCTTTTTTATTGACATATTCTTTGGCCAGGCTATAATCGCCGGCACTGCACTCAAAGCCCGTCAAAACAATCGCAGTTAAGCATGTGCAGATTGCGGCTAGAATGAAATTCTGTTTCATACCGATTTCCTTCTTTTTATCTATTTTTTCAAGAATGGTTTTGTTTATAAAGATAGCAAATGCTCCAGCTATAAGCAAGAAAAAAGCCCGGACGCATGTTCGAGCTTTTTTGGAGCAATTTTAAAACTATCCTTGTGCGGACTTATTTCGTCTCGACCTCATCCCCCGTATGAATTTCGAGTCTTTTTGCTTTCGTCTGTACGAACGGCTTTCGAAACCGCGGTGTGGCAAAAACAGGAAACGCTTCAGCTGCACCCGGACGTTCGATCTGTCCAGTAATTTCTACGCTGATGCCTCCGGAATCTTCATTGATCTGAGTCACCTCTCCGGCTTCGCTGTAGCGCTGCTGGGGACGAGTTTGCCGCAAAAAGAAATTCTTTATCATTTTGTTCCGGAGCATCTGCAGCGCCATGACATCGAGCGGAAGAATGTGCTGCAGGCTGTCGATATTGACGGCAACTTCCGAGTAGAGCGCCGTGTCCGAATTGATAACGATAAATTTTCTCTCTGAAGCAGTATTGGCAAAATGTTTGAAAATATGCTCCGCATTGATTCGCGCCGGGGCGCTGCTGCCGGAAATGATGTAAGGGGCTTCATTCATCGCCATGATGCGTTCCATTTGAACGCGCTGGAGCGGTTCGAGATTCGCTGCGATGCTGGCAACCATCACACGATTTAATTTCGGCAGCGATGGATCGACTGCAAATGCGCTATTCTCGCCGACAAGAATAGAAGAGCCGATGCGCCTGCCTGCAAGTTCCAACAGGCTGTCGAGAACACGTGTTTGTTCTTCCGTCGGCTTTACTGCATCGACAAATTGCCGGTACGTAATATTCCTTTGTTTTTGGGACGCAGTCTTTCGAACTTCGATGCGAAATCCTTTTTGGGTGGTTCCGTCTACGTGCAAAGCGGTTTCGTTTTTCTCGTCCAGAGCCAGCGTTCCGAAGAGAGAGAACTGCAGCGCCTGGTCCTTATTCACGGAAGTAAAAAACGGAAGCAGCCCGTTCTTAAGAATATTTTTCTGATAAGCAACCTGCGCTGTCTGCGATTTATTCGTAATAAAAGTATAGATCATTGCACGTTGCTGAACTGCAAAAATGCCGGCGACAACAAGTGCAGCAGATGCAATGGTGAAAAATGCGGCGGCATATTTTCGCGGAAATGGTAAAAGATTCGACGCTTCTTTTTTCTGATCCTCAATTTTCACGGAAAGCCGCGTCCAAAATGCAAAATTCGGTTCAATTGTTTTTTTCTTCGCCAGCAGATGCTTTATAAACTCAAGCTGGGCCAATTCTTCCCTGGCGGACGGGTGGTCCCGGAGATATCTTTCCAATTCCTGCTTCTCCGGTTCGGAAAGGGATCCATCAATATAGTCGGACAGCATTGCGGATAGTTCAGATGGTGACAATAGATTCATAGGCGTGCTTCCTTTACAAGCGGTTCAAGAGCTTTGCGCAGCATTGTTCGTCCTCGAGAAATGCGCGATTTGACGGTTCCGACTTCACATTCCATTATTTTAGCGATTTCATCGTACGGCAGACCGTCGATATCTTTAAGAATGACGGCAGTCCGAAATTTTTCAGGAAGGGTTTTCAGTCCCAGCGCGATAAGTTCATGGTCATCGCGATTTTCCGGAGCGACCGACATTTTCATTTGTATTTCGTTATCTATCCCTTCATCAAGCGTTTGGAGCGAAAAAAAACGCCGCAGTTTCCGCCTTCGTATTTCATCCCGCCCTTTGTTGACAGCAATGCGGTAAAGCCAGGTATAGAAAGTGGATTCAGATCGAAAACGCGGCAGCGCTTGATATGCTTTAATAAAGACTTCCTGTGCAAGATCTTCGATAATATTTTGTTCATGGAAAATCGAATACAAAAGATTTCGTATCCTTTCCTGATACCGTTCGACCAGAATCCTATAGACGTGTTCTTCCCCCTTCTGAAACAGAAGGATGAGTTCTTCGTCGCTCATTCCGGATATTGGAACGGTTTTCACCTCTTGTGCCATTAAAGTTCCTGCATTGAAGTTTTTATCTGAAGGTACAAAACTTCCTGCCGGAACACCAGCAGCAACAGTTTGCGCGCGGCCTTTCCATTTAATACCGGTAAATAAAACAGCCGTGTTCCCTCCTCTTTTCCTCGCTTCCATGGCTTTTGCGATTTTTCAATAACCGGATGTTTGACGTATTTGCAGCCGTGAGAGTTCCGCAAAATTCATGCACGAATTATTCATTGGAAAAACGGGAAATTTTGCAATTTCAATTTTAAAGTGCGGGCATAAAGACCACCTTGCGAAGGTGTAGACCTTCGCAAGGTGGTTCTCTGATACTTTGTGAAAATTACGATGTTTTTGAGGGTATTGAAGGTATTGAGGGTTTTTTATTATACCAGAGGTATGGCGGAGGCAGTTACTTTCCTTGTTCGTTTTTCGAATTCATCCCTAAACAGCCGTATCATCGATTGCACCGGCCAGGCAGCAGCATCTCCGAGAGCGCATATTGTATTGCCTTCAATGTTGCCAGCTATGTCCATCAACAGATCGACATCTTCCGCAACTGCCAGGTTCTGTTCGAATCGTTTCATGATTTTAAACATCCAGACGGTTCCTTCCCGGCATGGCGTGCATTGCCCGCACGATTCGTGATAATAGAATTTTGCAATACGTGTCAGGACGCGAATCAAGTCTGCATCCTCGTCCATGACGATCATGCCGGCAGTACCGACCGATGATCCTGCCGCTTTGAGAGAATCCGCATCCATACGAACCCCCTCCAGCCGTTCGCCTCGCAGAATCATCGTGGACGACCCTCCCGGTATAACCGCTTTCACCGCTTTATTGCCCGGAATGCCTCCCGCCCATTTATAAATAATGTCGAGCAGCGGTTCCCCGGTCGGCATTTCAAAAACTCCGGGATTATTAACATTTCCGCTGACTCCGACAAGCATAGGTCCCGGATGCTTGGACGTACCGATCTCGCTGTACCACTTACTTCCGTTTTTGATGATGACAGAGACATTTGCAATGGTTTCTACATTGTTGATAGTTGTCGGGCAGCCCCACAATCCGGCTTGTGCCGGAAACGGCGGTTTGATGCGCGGATAACCCCTCTGTCCTTCGATCGAATTCATGAGTGCGGATTCTTCTCCGCAGATATACGCTCCAGCGCCGCGGTGAATATAAATATTTGCGGAGAACCCGCTCCCCGCGATGTTCGCGCCGGCATACCCTGCGGCGTACGCATCATCAAGCGCTTGCTGCAGAATCCGAATCCATTTATTGTATTCCCCGCGGATATAAATATAAGCAGCGGTCATCCCCATAGCATAGCAGGCGATCAGTGTACCCTCGATTAAAAGGTGCGGGTTGTATTCAAATATTTGCCTGTCCTTAAACGTCCCCGGTTCCGATTCGTCTCCGTTAACACAAAGATATTTCGGCTTCGATGATGTCCTGGGCATAAACGACCATTTTAATCCGGTCGGGAAACATGCGCCGCCGCGTCCCCGCAATCCGGATTTTTTGACTTCATCGATCACTTCTTCCGGCTTCATCGCAAGAGCTTTTTTTAAACCCTCGTACCCGCCATTTGCACGGTAGATATCGATCTTATGCAAATCCGTAATGGGGGGAAGAACAACATTCTTCCACGCCGTAGTTTTTTCAATATCGGAAGGCTGAACGATCATTTAATCATCGGTTGATTTGGCGATTGTGTCGATGAGTGCATCGATTTTTGCAATCGTTAGATTTTCATAATATTCATCGCCGATAGCGATCATCGGCGCCGTGCCGCACGAGCCCAGGCATTCGGCTTCCTCAAGGCTCCATCGCATATCTGCAGAAACCTCTCCCGGCTTGAGAGCGAGCTTTTTTTCCAGATGTTCGAGAATTTTTCCCGAACCTCGCAGCATGCAGGAAACATTCGTACAGATCTCGATATGATGTTTGCCGGTCGGTTTTGAATGCAGCATCGTATAGAATGTAACAACTCCGAGAATATGACCGAACGGCAAACCGAGCAGCGCCGCGACATATTTCATGGAATCTTCCGAAATATATCCTTCCTGTTCCTGGACAATCCACAACACCGGCAGTACCAATGCCTGTGCCGTCGGATACCGATTCCGTAATTCGTTGACCTTGGCTGTATTTACATCGTTGAGCATATCAAGTAAAGTTCTAAGTTCGCGGTTCGTCGTTATCGTTCAATGTGCCTGCCTGCGTGACGACGTCAGCAGTCGGCGTCGCCCCAATGCGGGCAGGCTGCGGTGCTGCCGTTGAACGATTGTCTGGTTTCACTGTTATATAGTTATGTATTTAATTCTGTATTCTTAATTCTATATTCTGAATTCTGAATTTATTTATCCGCTTCTCCCATGATCGGATCGATGCTGCCGATAATCGCAACGACATCGGAGATCATCGCTCCTTTTGCCATGAGGCCGAGAGCCTGCAGGTTTACCATCGAAGGGGACCGGATTTTCAGGCGCCAGGGACAGCCGTCTCCTTTGCTGTTGATATAAAATCCGAGTTCACCTTTGGGCGATTCGACGGCATGGTATACTTCTCCGGACGGCGGTTCGATGCCGAAATTGATAAGCATAAAATCATGAATCAGTTCTTCCATTTTTGAATACACCCTCTGCTTGTGGGGCAGGACTTTTTTGGGACGATCAGGATAAATTTCTCCGGCCGGTATTTTATCCAGGATCTGCCGCACGATCTTCGTACTTTCTTTCATTTCCGCCATGCGCACATAATATCGCGCGAGTACATCTCCTCCCTCGAAGACAGGAACTTCAAAATCGAGTTCCTTGTAGACAAGATACGGATTTGCCCGGCGCAGGTCATGCTGGAAACCGCATGCCCGAAGTGAAGGACCCGTAACGCCGAGATCGAGAGCGTTCTCAAGCGAAATCGTTCCGATCCCATCCGTCCTTCCGATAAAAATACTGTTCGTATTGAGCAATTGTTCGGACTCGCCGAGATTCGCCGGAAATTCCTCTATGAATTTCCGAATCATGTTCATTGCCCCGGGTGAAAGGTCTTGAGCAACTCCACCGATGCGCGCATAGCTCGTTGTAAATCTGGCTCCGGCAATCGCTTCAAAAATATCGTATAATTTTTCCCGTTCCCTAAATGTCCACATCCATACCGTCAGCGCGCCGACGTCCATTGCAAGCGATCCGGCAAACATCAGATGCGATGAAATTCTGGCCAGCTCCGATACCAGCGTGCGGATATACTGCGCGCGCGGAGGCGCTTCAATGCCGAGCAATTTCTCCACTGCAAGCACATACGCCGTATTATTAGACATGGGAGAAATATAATCAAGCCGGTCGGTATGCGGAATAAATTCGTGGTAGCTGCAATGTTCCGCAAGTTTTTCGTAGCCGCGGTGCAGATAGCCGAGTTCGGGAACCGCTGCGATTACCGTTTCGCCGTCAAGCTTAATAAGCAGCCGCAGGACGCCATGCGTAGCCGGATGCTGCGGTCCCATATTGAGAATCATCTCGCTCTCAAGCGGGTCGTCGAACGACACGGTTGTGTGTTCGTTTTCCAGCGCCTGAAGAATCTTCGATTTACGTCCGGTCTGTCCTGTCGTCTGTTCCATATTTTTCATATTTACTCGGTAAATCCAGCGAACCGGGAATACCCATCAACGGAAAATCTTTCCGCAGCGGATGATATTCGAACTCTTCCGGCATATAGAGCCGGCGGAGATCTGGATGTCCTTCAAAGACGATGCCGAACATATCGAACGTTTCACGTTCATGCCAGTTCGCCGTCGACCATACTCCCGTAACGGTCGGCACTTTCATGTCGCTTTCTTCCGTAAAAACTTTTATTCGCATGCGGTGTCCGGAAGTGGTTGAATAACAATTATATGCAACACAGAAACGTTTTTCGGCTGTGTTCATATCCAGTCCGAAAAGATCGGCTAAAAGATCGTATCCCGGATCTATTTCCTTTTTCAGGAACTTGCAGAATTCGACAATCCGTTCTTTTGGAACAATGACCGTGAGTTCCCCGCGAAATTCCGAATATCCGGCAGCAATGTCGCCGAATTTTATTTTCAATTTCGAAAGAAGAACTTCGTTCAGGGCTTCCATAGGATTACCGGGTATTCGTTTGATGCAGCGCGTGATTTCCAAAATCGCCGATATGTGCGGGTGCCATTCCGCGCGATTCCCCGCGCTGCACTTTTTCCTGCAGCATCATGAGGGCATAAAGCAAATTATCCGGACGCGGGGGACAGCCTGCGACATAGACATCGACCGGAAGGAAGAGATCGATTCCCTGTACGACAGAATAGGTGCGGTACATTCCTCCGGAAGATGTGCAGACACCCATGGCGATAACCCATTTCGGCTCCGGCATCTGATCGTAAATTTTTCGCACGACTTTCGCCATCTTGTAAGTGGTAGTCCCGGCAACAATCATCACATCGCACTGCCGCGGCGTAAAGCGCATCACTTCCGATCCAAAACGTGCAATATCAAAACGGGGACCGGCCGCCGCCATCATTTCGATAGCGCAGCAGGAAATTCCCATCGGCATCGGATACAGGGAATTTTTCCGGCACCAATTGATGACAGCTTCAAGTTTCGTCGCAACGAATCCGTCCCCGATCGAATTTTCTAATCCCATTCCAGCGCGCCTTTCTTCCATACGAAATAATACCCGAGCAGAAGAACGAAGATAAAGGAAGCCATTACAATGAATCCGGAAAATCCGAGATGTTTGTAGGTCACAGCCCACGGGTACATAAAAACGATTTCAATGTCGAACACGATAAAAAGCATGGCAACCATATAGTATTTGATGGAAAATCGTTCACGTGTCGAACGGAGCGGCTCCATACCGCTTTCGTACGTAGAATATTTATCGCTGTTCCGGCGTTTGGGACCGAGAATCTCGTTGACCTTGCTCATGACGATGCCGAAGGCCATCGCTACTCCGATCATCAAAAATATCGGTGTATAATTTTCAAGCATACATGGTTCCCAAAGATACTAAACAAAAATGGACGCATAAGCAACGACGTTCCGATTTGTACAACATCACCGGTGGAATTTGAGTTTCACTCCTTCCAGAGGCCAGCGGGCGCGAACGCGAAGCGTATCTGAAAAAGCGCTGATCGGTTCTGCGGGGCGAAACGGATATGGCCGGCCGGGATCGAATTTATGGTTCCGGTTTTTATCCACGTATACTTGCAGAACGTACCGCCCCTCTTCGAGTCCCTCGATTAAAAAATTTCCCCGTGCATCGGCAACAACCGTCGACGATTTTTCCGCGCCGCCGCCGAGCTGGAATGCGGTCACCACAAACTGCCCCGATGTATCTTCATCGTTACCGTTAACAACCATTCCTTCAATACTGCTCAAGTCGTACTCATCGAGCGTCTGAAAACGGATTTCTTTCGTAGAATCATTGCATGCCCGCCCGTTCCAGTTTTTAACAGCACGGAATTCCCCCCGCAGTACATACCATTCAGTGCTTCGCAGTTTTTGCTTCGGACTCAGCGATGCAGCATCCGCAGAGAGCCAATTCCATTTGACGGGAACATTTTCTTCCCCGGCATTCAGAAGATGAATATTCTGCTCTGCAGAGGATGGCTCCACAGCATCGGAAAAATGAAACACAAACGAATTCTCAAGCGGAACTGCCGTTGTGCTGTCCTTAAGAGGAAAGGATGCTACTTTAAAAACGGTCGAGTCCGGCTTTGGAGAACCGCTCAAGGCCATTGAATTTGCCATCACGTTTATTCGATTGCCTGAAGAATCGGATGCATCGTGAACAAACAACCGGTATGCTTTGGTGGAATCCTGAACATCCGTAACGAGATTAACGACGGATAATTTCCCGATACTCCCATATGCCAGGAGAACAGGCAGCGGCTCATGATTGAGCGTGTCGCGGATGACAAAGGAAGCGTTCGTGTACGTTCCCTGCAGGAGACACTTCGAAAACTCTGCCGACACATGCCGGTTATCGAGCACTGTGACCTTGATCAGGCGCGGTCTCGTCGTATCTTCTTTCGCCATTTGCATGACAAGACCGGAATATAATGTATCATTAGGTGTCAGTCTGATATCGGACGTTGAAAGAGCATATTCATCGGATTCCGGATCGTAGAGAAGATTCCTGTTTTCATCTTTCACCGCAATGATGCGATAGAGTCCGGCAGGAATATAATGAAGAGAAAAGTCCCCCCGCGCTCCCGATTGTGTAATAAAATCAGGACGCTGTTTCCGCGGATCGAGCATTGCCGCATCGATGCTGTACAGACGGTAAGCGAAAATCATTATTCCCGAAAGAGATTCTTTTTCGTATGACGGCAGCACATATCCTTCAACCGCTGCACTGTCGATGGTACTGCCCGTGGAAAAAGCAAGTGTAAACGAGTGCAACATGCGGTTTTTGTTGGTCAGATCGACGACATCGGTTCCCACATTGACAACATACGTCGTGTTCTCATGAAGCGAATCGGGAAAATGCACTTCCACTTCTTTTCCGCTCCAGTCGTATTCCGGCTGACCGACAAACGGGGAAATAAATATCGATTCCTGAACAGTCCGTTGATCTACATATTTGTTGAATTTCAAGGTGATGGAGCGGCCGTGAAACATGGTCGTTTTATTCTGCGGAAATGTTCGGACGATTTCCGGAGACGTAAGATCGACCGGTCCGCCTGTGGGAGGCCTTTGGTCTGCGCAGCCGGCAAGGAGCAAAGCTGTCATTACCGCTGCAAACGCTTTTCTTAAGTTATTTCTTTTGTCCATACCGTTGGGCGCGTTTGACACGCCGATAGGAATTAATATTCTTCTCATGTTCGCTGTAAGACCTTGCAAAATGATGCCCGCCGATTCCCGTCGCCACAAAATAGAGATAGCCGTGGTTCGACGGATAGAGGGCGGCAAGAATCGCCAGTCTCCCCGGATTGTTGATGGGTCCCGGAGGCAGTCCCTGATGCATATATGTATTGTAGGGTGACGATATCAGCAAATCCTGATGCGTTAGTTTCTGTTCCCTGCCCAGTGCATATTGAACGGTTGGATCCGCATCAAGCCGCATTTTCTTTCTTAACCGGTTCCAGTACACGCCGGAGATAACCGGGCGTTCTTCCATAACGCCGGACTCCGCTTCGATGATCGAGGCCAGAGTCAGGACATCCTGCTGCGAGACGTTCAATTGATGCTGGCGGGCCAGAAGGCTGTCGCTGTAAAATTTTTGAAACCCATCGAGCATGCGCGTTATAATATCCTCTTCATCGTTCTGCCAGTAAAACGAGTATGTGTCCGGCAATAAATATCCTTCCAGCGATGCTGCGTTGAGATGGTGCTGACGAATAAAAGCGGTGTCGCGGCAGAGTGAAAGAAAGAGAGCCGCATCGATTCCCAGATCGCGGTGATACCGCCTTGCAATTTGTTCGAGCCTCCACCCTTCGGGAATCGTAACCGGAATGACCATTCGCGACTTTCCTTCGCCGATATCTTTTAAAAGCGAAAGATTGGACTGCCCTTTGACAAAGAGGTACTTGCCGGTTCGTATCGATTTTGTATAACCCAATATTCTTCCGGCGAGTTTGAACGTCCAGACACTCCGTATCACACCCGCCGCACGCAGATTCTCCGCTGCACCGTTGAACGACGTCCCGCGGAAAATCGTAACCACGACCCCCTGAGGCTGGTGCGATGTATTCTGCATCCAGAAGACGATATAGACGGCGGCGCCGGAAAACAGAAAAAAAGCGGCAGACACATTCAGAATTTTTTCCCTCGCGCGCATACTATTTCTTTTTCCTTTTCGTTTCCTCAACAGTCACACGCTCCCTGCTGCGGGACTCGTCGATGATTCTTTCAAAAAGCCGGACAATTGCTTCATTCTTCAACGGTCCCGGATTTTTTTTCGTGACGTTCCGCATTACTTCTTTTTCCCGATCCGGAGAATAAACTTCAAGTCCCAAAAGAATTTTTACTTTTCCGATTTCCTCCGCGCAGACAGCCCGTTCATTGAGCAGTTTTACCATTACTGCGTCAATCTCATCGATGCGTTCTCTCCACTTGCGGATGTCGTCCAATTCTTTGTTCACCTTTTCCTCTTACGATGCCAATTGAAGATTCGGCTCAGCCGTCAATTCCAGACTCGACCGGATCCCTTGTTTCATTTTTTCATATCCGGCCATTGCAACCATTGCACCGTTATCCGTGCAGAATTCAAACTCCGGCAAAAAGAGATTCAAACGATACCGCTGTGCTTCGGATTCAAGCCGGCGCCGCAGCGCCGCGTTAGCGGAAACCCCTCCAACCACTGCAATATCGCCGACCCCGCAGGTCTTTGCTGCTGAAATCAATTTTTCTGCCAGCACATCGACAACCGCTGCCTGGAAACTTGCGCACACATCGGCAATCCATTTTCCATCCGCCTTCGCTTTATCGAAACCGGATTTTCTTAAATAGTACAAGACCGATGTCTTCAATCCGCTGAAACTGAAATTCATCGAACCTTTTTCGAGATACGGTCTCGGAAATTCCACGGCGTGCGGGTTCCCTCCGGAGGCGTGTTTGCCGATCAAAGGCCCTCCCGGATAGCCTATCCCGAGCATTTTTGCGACCTTATCGAATGCTTCGCCTGCCGCATCGTCGACAGTTTCCCCCAACAACTGAAAAGAGAAAAAATCTTTGACAAGAACCAGCTGTGTATGCCCGCCGGAAACGGTCAGGTTAACATACGGAAATTTCGGTTTTCGATCTCCGATAAAGTTCGAAAGAATATGTGCTTCCATGTGATTGACGCCGATAAACGGCACATTGAGAGCCATAGCAAGAGCCTTACCGAAACTCAACCCGACCAGCAAGGCGCCGGCCAGACCCGGTCCGTGCACGGCTGCCACGGCATCGATTTCATTCCGTTCGATATGCGCTTTTGTGAGCGCCTCTTGAACGATTGGAACGATTAATTTCTGATGTGCCCGCGATGCAAGTTCAGGCACTACACCGCCGTATTTCGTGTGGACATATTGTACAACGGTTATATTGGAAAGCAGTCTGCCATCCTGCAGAACCGCAGCTGATGTTTCATCACATGAAGTTTCTATACCGAGAATAATCATAAATTCTTTCAATAATAATCAAAATTGAGGGACAATGCAACGAACAGTTCCGCACATAGTTTAAAATAGAAACGGTTCGCCTTCGATCCGGAGATGCAGACCGGCACGAGAGACGTGGACAAGAACTCATGAGTTAAAAATAGTTATCGCGAATCCGTCTTAGAATGAGATACAAATTCCCGCGGAACCGACTTTTCGTCCACGTCTCTAAGAATGTCCTTCATTCGGATTTTTTGTCTCTTCTTCTCTTGCCTCTCTATCATTTTCTGGCTATATTAATATTCAAGTTTAATAAAGCGAATGGAGTAAGCAATGGCAAGGATTTGTGATATATGCGGTAAAAAACCGATGGCAGGCAACCATGTCAGCCATGCGCATAATCGTGTCCCGCGGCGTTTTTTGCCCAACATTCAGTCCGTACATATTATCGGCGAGAATGGCCAGACGAAAAAAGCGAAGGTCTGCACGAATTGTATTAAATCGGGCAAAATTCGAAAATCCGCATAAGAAACTGCAGAATGAATCGATGTACAAATCCCGCCACGTTGCGGGATTTTTTTTCCATAGAAAAAACGGACTCATGAACAAGGGACTGTAGAGCAGTCGTTGAGCGATGAAATTCTTCTCTCCTCCAAATCAGATGACATTGCTGAGAATTTTGCTCACACCGGTTTTTCTTGCATTTCTCTTCTCGTCGCATATTTTTTTGCGCCAGTGGTCGCTTGCAGTTTTTATTTTCATGGCTTTAACGGATTGGTACGACGGCTGGCTGGCACGACGATGGGGATATGTCTCCCGGTGGGGAGCCTTCTTCGATCCGCTTGCCGATAAGGTCGTTACCTCTGCAGCGTTGATTGCATATGATTTTCTCGGACTTGTGCCGGGATGGATGGTCTGGATCATTGTGTTTCGGGATTTTCTTATAACAATACTTCGCTCGTATACCGAATATAAAGGAAAACCTGTCGGAACGACAAAGCTTGCGAAGGCCAAAACTTTCGTCCAGTTCGCGGTTATTTATTATTTGCTTATCCTTTATGTTGCACGGGACATGCCGTTTTTCACCGCTCAATACGGCAGCATCATTGATTTTTTACTCAATCATTCACTTGTCTACGGAATTATGTTCCTGACTACCGCCCTCACGGTCTGGACCGGAACGGCCTATTGCCGGGACAACTGGAAGATTATACGGAACTTCTATGAATCTCAAAATAAAACATCCGAATCGGACGCCGATCGATCCTCATCGTAAGGTCTCCCCGATCGTATGTTTTTTTGCTTCCGGATTTTTTTCAGGTTATTCGCCTTTCGCTCCCGGCACCGTCGGCAGCGCGGCCGCACTTGCTCTTTATGCTCTTCCCGGTTTCGAACACCCGCTTCTTTTATGCACGATAGTCGTCCTGACATTTGTTCTCGGAGTTGCCGCTTCGAATCCTATGGAAAAAAAATACGGACACGACCCTTCCGTCGTTACGATCGACGAGGTCGCCGGAATGTGGGTTTCGCTCCTTTTTCTTCCGAAGAGCATCGCCGTCGCGCTGACTGCATTTCTTGTCTTTCGCATATTCGACATTATCAAGCCGTATCCGGCCCGCCGGTTCGACGAAATGCACGGCGGCATCGGAATTATGATGGACGACGTTGTTGCCGGAGTGTACGCGAACATCCTTGTTCAACTGCTGCTCTGTATTGCTTCTCTCAGGCATTGGCTGTTAATAGTATGAATGCGGAAATTATCACAATAGGCGATGAGCTGCTCATCGGGCAGGTCGTCAATACCAATCAGGCCTATATTGCAGAAAGGCTGAATACAGCAGGCGTTTTTGCCGATCGTATGACAACAGTCGGAGACGCCGAGGGAAAAATTCTCTCGGCATTCGCGGAAGCGTGGGAAAGAAGCGGCGTCGTCGCAGTCACCGGCGGACTCGGACCGACGCACGACGATATCACTCGTGCCTGCGTCTGCAAATTCTTCGGCACCGATCTTGTTCTCGACCCGCAAGCGCTGGAAAATGTCCGTCGGATTTTTTTGCGGCGCAATCAGGAACCAAAAAAAATAAACGAAGAGCAAGCTCTGGTTCCCCGCGGATGCAAGGTTATTCAAAACCGGCTCGGTACGGCTCCCGGTTATTTTTTTGAACGCAGCGGCAGGTTTTTTTTCGTCATGCCCGGTGTGCCCTATGAAATGAAAGGAATGATGGACAATTTCATTATTCCATTTTTTGAAAAAATAGACACGGGACTCGTCATTCGGCATCGTACGCTTAAGACAACCGGCATTGCGGAATCGTTTCTTGCCGAGCGGATCGGGGATGTCGGATCCTTGTTCTCCGCCGGTTCCGGCGTATCGCTCGCTTTCCTGCCGAACTCCGCAGGTGTTCGCCTCCGAATTACCGCCAGAGCGCCGAAGATCTCCGAAGCAGAGAACCTGATCCGGGACGTGGAAAAGAAAATCCGGGATAAAGCGGAACGTTATATCTACGGGGCGGACGAAACGGAACTCGAAGAGATCGCCGGAAATATACTTGCTTCAAAAAAACTGACTCTCGCCGTCGCCGAATCGTGCACAGGCGGATTGATTGCAGACCGGATCACGAATGTCCCCGGAAGCTCCGGATATTTTGAACGCGGCATTGTCGCGTACAGCAATGCTTCAAAAATTCACGAACTCGAAGTTCCTTCTTCCGTCTTTGAGCAGTACGGCGCCGTCAGCAAGGAAGCAGCGGAAGCGATGGCTTCCGGCGTGCGGATAAAATCAAAGAGCGATATAGGACTTTCGACCACGGGTATAGCGGGACCCGGCGGCGGAACGGCGGAAAAACCGGTCGGATTGGTCTGGATAGGTTATTCCGATCGCGAAAAAACTTTCGCGCAGAAATTTATATTCAACGGGCAGCGCAGAATCATCAAAGAACGCGCTGCACAAGCCGCGCTCGAATTGCTTCGAAGAACAATTTTAAAACTCGAATAACATTCTATGCCGTCTCATCGCGCATTTATCGCACTTCCGGTATCCGGAGAAGCCGCAGCTTCGATATCGGCCGTGCAATCTTCTCTGCGACAGCCGGACGGCAGCGTGCGCTGGGAATCACCCGATAAGTTTCATATCACGCTGAAATTCCTCGGAACAACAGACAATGATCTTCTGGATCGTACCGCCCGAACTCTGGAGTCCATAGCCCGTACGACTCCCCGGTTTACGCTCGTGTATTCCTGCGCCGGAGCCTTTCCCTCGTGTCATCGGCCTCGCGTGATATGGATCGGCACGGAAAACAATCCGGTTCTGATAACCCTGCAAAAAGCCGTCGAACAGGCCTGTTTCACTGCGGGTTTCCCGCCGGAAGAACATGCATTCCATCCTCATATTACTCTGGGACGCGTCGAAGATGGTAACCTGAACAGGTGCTTGACTGAAGCGATAAAAACCTGTACTTTTGAACCAATACATTCCGGGTGCACGGAAATCGTTTTAATGAAAAGCGAATTGCATCGCACCGGATCTATCTATACCAAATTAAAATCATTTTCCTTTCAACCGTAACCGGAGATTTTCATGGCCGACATTAATAAAGAAGCAAAGATACAAGCGCTCAAAATAGCAATCGAACAAATCGAAAAACAGCACGGCAAGGGCTCTATTATGAAGCTCGATGGAGGACCTATCGTTAAGATCGATGCAATATCGACCGGATCGATTTCACTCGATGCGGCATTGGGCATCGGCGGATTTCCCCGCGGCCGCGTCGTTGAAATTTACGGACCGGAATCATCCGGCAAAACAACCGTCTGTCTTCACGTCATCGCCGAAGCGCAAAAACAGGGAGGCGTCGCTGCATTTATCGATACCGAACATGCCGTTGACATCGGCTATGCGAAAAAGCTTGGAGTCGATGTGAACAATCTTCTTCTCTCCCAGCCGGAATATGGAGAGCAAGCGCTGGAAATCGTCGAGACGCTTGTCCGCAGCAATGCAATCGATGTGATTGTGATCGACTCCGTTGCAGCTCTTACACCGCGCGCAGAGATCGAAGGTGAAATGGGCGATCCGACGATGGGAGTACAGGCGCGTCTGATGTCGCAGGCGCTGCGCAAATTGACCGGCGCGATCAGCAAATCGAAAACATGCGTAGTTTTCACCAATCAGCTCCGTCAAAAAATAGGTATCATGTTCGGCAACCCGGAAACAACGACCGGCGGAAACGCATTGAAATTTTATGCTTCCATGCGTATCGATATCCGCCGCATTGAAGCAATTAAAGACGGAACCAATGTTATCGGAAATCGTACGCGTGCAAAGATTGTCAAGAACAAAGTAGCGCCTCCCTTCAAGGAAGCGCAGTTCGATATTCTCTACAACGAAGGCATCTCGAAACTCGGCGATCTTATCGACACGGCGGTCGACCAGAACATCATTGTAAGAAGCGGCTCATGGTTCTCGTACAAGGAAGACCGTATAGGCCAGGGACGCGACGCAGTGAAGACATATTTACAGAATTTACCGGCCATCGCGCAGGAAATCGACGTTGCATTGCGGAAGAAACTCGGTCTCATTGCAGATGATTCGCCGGCAAAAGCCGGAACGCCGGAGCCTGCTCCGTCGAAAAAAAGCAAAGAAAAATAATTGGCAGTCATCACAAAAATCCAGTTGCTGCGGGGCCGGCGTCCCCGCTATCGCATTTCCCTCGATTCCTCCGGCCCGTTCGAGATAAGCGATTGGACGCTCGGCAAGTGCGGCTTGCGCACCGGGGACGAGATGACGGCTGAAAAAAAATCGGAAATTCTGATTTCGGAATCGGAACTTGCTGCAAAGAACTGCGCCGTCAATTTTATATCGTACCGCCCGCGCAGTTCGGAAGAGACGCTCATGCATCTTGTCCGCAAAGGATTTGAAAATCCGATCGCATGCCGTGTGGTGGAGCAGCTTCAGGCGATAGGCATGATCGACGACCGCACGTTCGCCCGCATGTTTACGCGCGATCAGATAAGGCGCAAAGCCGGACGCAATCTCATCCGGCAAAAACTTTATCTTAAAGGAATCGACCGGCGCATGACGGACGGCGTCCTGGACGATCTGGTACGGCCGGAAGAAGAGCAGGAATCGGCAAGAGCGCTCGCCGCACGGCGGCTCGTTCTTGCAAAAAAATCTCTCGGAGCTCTCGATCATGAAAAACGGAAAAAAAGGATGTACGATTTTTTGATCCGGAGAGGATTTTCTTTCGAGATCGCTCAGCAGACTGTTCAACAATTAATGAAGAAATAATTATGCAAGGATTCTCCTCCAACAAACCGTTTCTTAAAGTCCTGTTTCTTACAGCCCTGATCATCGCTTCGTTCTGGATCGCTTCATATTTTCCCGATCTTGTTCTGACGATCATCATATCCGTCCTGCTTGCGTTCATCCTCAAGCCGATTGTCCGGTTTTTGGAATTCCGGCTGGCCCTCAAGCGCGGTATTGCCATCGCGCTTGTCTTTCTCTTTATCGGAGGAATTATAGCCCTTCTGGCAATCGAACTTGTGCCGGTTGCTATCGAGAAGATCAAAGAAATGTATGCAACGTGCAGGACATTCCCCTTCGAACAAAAACTCTCCGAAGTCACAAAAGATATTGCAGCCAGAGTCCCGTTCGTCAATCAGGCGACTATCACTCAAAAAGTGGAAGGTCTCATCCAATCCGGTTTGACAAGCATCGGAGAAGCTCTGCAATCGGCGACCGGATTTCTTGTCAACATCGCAATCATTCCATTTATCACGTACTTCATTCTTGCAGACGGCGATGCTGCGGTCAAAAAATTTGTCGAAAAAATTCCAAACAAATATTTTGAGATGTCGCTGAATGTCATCTATACGCTGCAAAACGAATTAGTTTCCTATCTCCGCGGCTTGATGCTGGAATCGTGCATTGTCGGAGTTTTGACTATGATCGGATTGACTATCCTGGGCGTACCGTACGGGTTATTGATCGGAGTGCTCGCCGGCATTGCCAATATCGTCCCCTATCTCGGTCCCATAGTCGGCGCCGGTCTTGCCATTTTCGTTTCGCTGGTGGAATTCGGCAGTTTCCAGATGCTTCTTCCCATTCTTCTTCTTTCTTTGATCATCCGGCTGATTGACGACCTTGTCCTGCAGCCTCTGTGTTTCGGAAAAACACTCGATATGCATCCTGTTGCCGTTGTCTTCGTCCTTTTGATCGGACATCAACTAATGGGAGTTGCCGGAATGGTTATTTCCATACCGATAGCGACAATCCTCCGGGTTACCGCAACGGAGACGTATTGGGGACTGAAGCATTATTCCATCACAACATAGACGGAGTGCTGCACCGTATGTCCCGTGTCGTTCTCGATATTGAAACTCTCGGGTACCCGCTCGAAACATTCGATGCAGATCAGCAGGAATATCTTCTGAAATTTTCCGGGACTGCTGCAGAACGGGAAGAGGCGGTCTTAAAATTCAGCCTTTCCCCTTTCACGGCACAGATCATTGCCATCGGCTTATTCAATCCGGATACAAAAAAAGGCAAGGTCCTTTTTCAAGCGGATACGGCAACCTTGCAGACGGATGACGGCGGAGCGGTTCAATTTCAATCCGGAAGCGAGAAAGAAATCCTCGAGCATTTCTGGAAAGACATCGTTCATTACGACCGGTTTATCACGTTCAACGGCAGAAATTTTGATTGTCCGTTCCTACTGCTCCGGTCGGCCGTATTGTCGGTCAAACCGGCACGGAACCTGATGCCGTACAGGTACGATTCCTCCATCCATTGCGACCTGCTCGAGCAGTTGACTTTTTACGGCGCCATGCGGAAATTCAATCTCGATTTTTGCTGCAAGACATTCGGCATCCGAAGCCCAAAATCGGAAGGCATCACCGGTATGGACATGCAATCGTTGTTCCAGGAAAAACGTTTTCTGGATATTGCCCGCTACAATCTCGGCGATCTTAAAGCCACCGCAGAATTATTTCTCCGCTGGGAAAAATATTTGACCTTTTGATCCTCCTATGAAAAAACTTACGCATGCGGAAATTGCCGCTCACCGCGTTCCCTTGAACAAAATAGAAAGCGCCAGTCGTGTTCCTTTGACGGTGATCGTCGATAATGTACGCAGTTTATACAATGTCGGATCCATCTTCCGCACTTCCGACGGCGCTATGATCGAGAAGCTTATTCTCACCGGATTTACGCCGCATCCCCCGCGAAAAGAGATCGACAAAACTGCGCTCGGCGCTACGGAAACCATCCCGTGGGAATACTGCAAAGATCCTCTTGCGGCCGTTCAAAAACTCAAAAGCGCCGGATATAAAATCTGTTGTCTTGAATTGACTGATACCGGCATTCCGTATTACGAATTCAACCCGAAGGCTTTTCCCCTCTGCCTTGTCATAGGGAACGAGATTACGGGAGTTTCAAAAGAGATATTGGAGGCAAGCGATTGCGCGATAGAAATTCCGATGCACGGCATGAAGCAGTCCCTCAATGTCGCCGTTGCGTACGGCATTGCGGTGTTCGAGCTGACGCGTTTATGGAGAACAAACGGCTGCAGGTGATCTCCCCTGCGGGGATGTAAAAATATTGGCCGAACAAAATGCTCTGAATGTTAATAGAACTCATAACGGGGCGGTCTGCTGACCGCCCCTTTATATTTAATTCTGATGACGATACTTTATAATAAAAAATTCCTACTCAAGAGTGATTTCTTTTTTTAATTTGATATCCCTTGAAGACGATCCCGCCAGGATTACGAAAGCTCCCTGTTCCGCTTTCCAATCCTTTGTATTCGTATCCCAGAAAGAGAAGTCCTTTTTTTGCAGAAGCATTTCAACGGTCCGGCTCTCTCCCGGTTTCAAAGAAACCTTTTTAAAACCTTTAAGTTCTTTGACAGGACGGGGAACAGTGCATTCGACATCCTGTACATAGAGCTGCACTGTTTCGCTTCCAATTACATTCCCGGTGTTCTTAACCGTGATGCTCACGTGCACAGTATCGTTTCCGCGGAACCGTTCCTGAGAAACCGCGAGATTTTCATATTCGAACGTCGTGTAGGAAAGACCGAAGCCGAAAGGATACAGCGGAGCGATATTCTGTTTGTCGTACCATCGATAGCCCGAGAAAATACCTTCCGTATAGCGAATATCAAATACGGGATGCGCAGCTTCGAGCTTATAATTCCGGCCGGTAAACACCGTATCGCCATCAGGAACGTATCCGTATCCCGGCGAATCCCGGAATTCCCGTTCTATTGTTATAGGCAGTCTTCCGGAAGGATTTACTTTGCCTGTAATAATTTCTGCCAGAGCTTTATTGCCTATCTGACCGACGTACCATGCATAAAGAATAGCTTTCGCTTTTTCATTCCATCCGGTCATTCTCACACCGCTTCCCGAAGTGACGATAACGACCGTGTTGGAATTGTTATTGACGCACTTCTGCACCAGCGCTTCCTGCGTCTCAGGCAGTTCAAAAGGCCTGTCCGAACCCTCGCTGTCTTCCGTACCGACATTGCAAAGCACAACATCGGCGGATTGTATTTCCTGTATGCCCGGATCCTTGCTGCAGCGAAGCCGGTCGCCCAGGGCCGACTGTAATTCATCGAGCATCAAACGGATGTCATATCCTCTCACCCTGGCGGATCCGCCGCCCGCTGCCAGTTTCTTTACAAATTCTCCCGTCAGGAGAATCGTTTTTACATTATCCTTGATAGGAAGTATGCTTCCTTCATTCCTGAGCAGGACAATGCCTTCTCTTGCCGTTTGCAGTGCAGCGGCTTCGTGTTCATCGTATCGGGCGGGCTCGCGGTTCATCGGATCTCTTTCATCGAATTTCATGGCAAAACAAGTCCGCACTATACTCCGTACCATTTCTGTGATGTCTTTCTCCTGCACCTTATTCTCGCGCAGAAGTTCATGAACATTTTTCAGAGCAAAGGCGGAAGGCATCTCCAGGTTCTGTCCGGACTTTATCAGCTTTTCTCCGTCATATACAGACGACCAATCCGTCATCACGAGCCACTGAAATCCCAATTCCTTGCGTAACAAGGTATCTATGACGAAAGCGCTTTGTCCGCACCACTCGCCGTTGATCTGGTTATAGGAAGTCATAACTGCCTTTGCACCGGCATCGATTCCGGCCTTAAATCCCGGAAGATATATTTCATGGAGTGCACGTTCATCGACGATGGAATTGCTCCGCCGCCGAAAGTGATCTGTGTTGTTGGCGGCAAAATGCTTCAATGTTGCAATCGTCCCCGTGCTCTGGACTCCGGTTACATACTGTTCGATCATGCGTGCACGAAGATACGGATCCTCGCCGAAGTATTCGAAGTTTCTGCCGCATTGGGATTGCCGGTATTGATTCATGCCGGGACCCAACAAAATACCGATATTTCCCGCGCGGCACTCTTCGCCGACAGCTTTTGCATATTCGAATGAAAGGCCGGGATTCCAGGTAGCAGCAAGCAAAAGAGGACACGGGAAAGCCGTTGATTTTTCCAGCCGGGTCTTGGATAAAGAGTCTGCTTTTAGACCTTCCTGAATGCGCACGCCTTGCGTTGCATCGCTCATAAAAACTTCCTGAAGATGGAGACGCGGCACAGGCCGGATAAAGAACGACCGGTCTCCTCCGATCATTGCAATTTTCTCTTCGAGAGTCATCGATGCAACAACGGCCTCGGCTTTTTTATCTGCCTGATCGAATGTCAGCGATTGAAACATAGGTTTTTCCTCTGCAGGCGATTGCCCTTTGAGCTCGCCGCAGGCGAGCATCAACAACATAAAACATCCGTAAATAAAAGTCGTCCGCATACCGCCTCCGTCGTCAAATTCTTGAAATCGTTTTTTCAATTTTATAACATAGCGAGAATCTTTTTGAAAAGAAACATTCTTTCTGCGTGTCTGCGTCAGCAGGGCAGGTCTGCATCGCGGGCAGGATTGATTCCCCTGATTATTTTTCAAGGAACGGACGAACATCCGTTACCAGCATGCCTGCTTTTCCGGCTGCTTCCAGTCCGAGATCGCCGTCTTCGAATACCTGGCACAGATGCGGCGGAACGTTCAACCGCCGTGCAGCCTCCAGAAAAATATCCGGCGACGGCTTCGGCGCCACATCGTCGTCGGCGGTAACAAGCGCGGTGAAAATATTTCCGATCTTCGCCGAATCTAATTCCATTTGGACATTACTCAGTTTTCCCCCCGATGCAACGGCCATCGGCAATATGCCTTTGTACCGGAGTGCGATGCTGACCACAGGTTCGAGAGGCCGGATTTCTGTAAAATGCCGCAGAAAATATTCCTGTTTGACGCCGCATATTTCATCCGCATCCAGCGCTGCGGCTATGTGGGCGCCGTACTCTTCAAGAATATCTCTGCCCTCCATGCCTTTTTTGGAGAAGAAGAATTCGTAATCCCACGGTAATCCCGCTTCCGTGATTGCATGTTTCCATGCCTTCATATGCAGAGGCATGGAATCCACCAGTGTCCCGTCGCAGTCAAATATCAGCCCCCGGATATGGTTCGGTACTTCGATTGTTTTCATCGGCTGCCGCATCTCTTAAGATTATAAAAAGGGCGATCACAGGATCGCCCGCTTGTATTTATTTTTTGAAAATATATTTGCCTGATTCCTTTAATATTCCGCCGGCAGTTTTTTCAGCTCACCGTAGGAAAACACAGGTCCGTCCTTACAGACATATACAGGACCCACATTGCAGCGCCCGCATTTTCCCACGCCGCATTTCATCCGGTTTTCCAGAGTCGTATACATCGTCTCGGGTGTAAATCCGAGTTTCTCAAGAACGGGGAATGTGAATTTTATCATCACCGGCGGGCCGCAGACAATGGCTATCGTGTTTGAACTTGCAGGAGCGAGTTCTTCCAGTACCTTCGGCACAAATCCGACTTTTCCCGTCCACTGCGGATTTTCACCTCCGGGATCGACCGTCGTCGTTAATCTCATATCGGACCGCTTTCCCCATTCGTCGAGCTCGTATTTATAGACAAGATCGGCGACCGATCGCGCACCGTAAACTACCGTAATATCCTTGAACCAATCGCGCAAATCGAGCGCATTCCAGATCACGCATCTCATCGGCGGCAATGCGATGCCTCCGGCGATGAACAGAAGATTTTTCCCCTTCCATTCTTCGAGCGGAAAAATATTTCCGTACGGTCCGCGGAATCCGATCACATCGCCTTCTTCCCTGCGGGCCAGAGCGGACGTAACGCGTCCCGCCTGGCGGAATGTGCACTCCACGTATTCTTTCCGCATCGGCGAAGAAGCGATGCAAAATGTCGATTCGCCTTCGCCGAAGACGGAATATTCGCCGAATTGTCCGGCTTTGAAATTAAACTGTTCACGCTCGGCATCGTTCGTAAATTTTAAACGGAATGTTTTCACACCCGGCGCTTCATCGGTTATTTTTTCTATCCGCATCAAATAAGGATTATAAATATTGTTCGACGGCATACTCTTCTCTGTTCAACAAATAATTTTAATTTTCTTTTGCATCGTCATTCCCGAACGGAATCCCGTTCTAAGAGCGGAAAGGACGCAGCAAATATTTAAACCGTTTCCACATTGGCGGCAATGTCCTGTAATTGTTCTTTAAGATTCATATCGGACGGGCATGCACGGGAGCATCGTCCGCAGCCGACGCAGCCCGTCAGTTCCGCAGCTTCCGGCTGGTAGGAAAATTTATGCATCACCCTCTGCCGCCAGCGTTCGCTCTGATTATGCCGGGGATTATGTCCCGACGTATGAAGCGTAAAGAGCGAAAACCCGCACGAATCCCAGCACCGTACCCTCGATCCCTTTTTCGCCGTTCCTTCCTCCTGTATATCGAAGCAGGAGCACATCGGACAAACGAATGCACAGGCGCCGCATCCGATACATCGAAGGGATGCGCCGTTCCAGATATCGTGATCGAATGCATGGGAAAGTTTTTTCCTGACTTCTTCATGCGAAAATGCTTTTTCAACTTTTGCAAGATACTGCTCTTTCCTGATCTCCGGAATCTCCGAGAAGAGACTGCTGCAGCGATCCGCGATCGAAGCGCCTTTTCCCGTAAGAATTTCCGCCGCATATCCGTTATTTTCGACAGGCGTCAGAAGTATATCGCTGCCGCAGATATCTCCGGGACTGCTTCCAGTAGAGGTGCAGAAACAATCTGCATCCGCCTTTATACAACTCATGCTGATGACCGTTAATGCCTTTTGCCGTCCGGCAATAAGTGCGTCGGGAATATCGCGGTCGAAAAATTCCGCAAGACGTTTCAATGCCATTGCGTCGCAGGGGCGCGAACCAAAGAGCACACGTTCGGCCGGAGCCGCTGCAGAAGGATCGTCGACTTTGACTTCTTTTCCCTGATATTCGAAGGAGATTAATGGTTCGTATCTTGGAAAGAGAACCAACTTTGGAGATTCCGTCGTTTGAATATAATCGAAGACCACCGGCTGCATATTTTGAACCGGCGCAAAAAATACTTTTTGTCCCTTGCGAACGGGAGCATAAACTATCTTCCCTTCGTCCGCAAGCCCTGCAAGAAGTTTTAATAAATTATCGTGTGTAATGGATTTCATATCAATTATCAACTATACGTTATGCATAACATCGAACATCCGCACGGCAGCACCTTGAACGGTTTTATTGGATAAACGTCTCCTTATCCTCATTCCTGAACGACGACATTGCCGAGGAAGCGTCGCAGCTTATACCCGGCTCGAAACCGAATTCCGTTCGGGCAATTCGTGAAGCTTCGATGGTCAGCAATCCGATCGGTATCCCGGCCGGGCAGGCAATCGTGCATGACCCGCAGGAAACACAGCGTCCGGCAAGATGCATAGCCCTGTTCATATGCCATTCAAAATTTCCCTGTGCATGGGAAGGAACGCTGACCCATTGCGGCTGGTTGCATTCCACAATGCAGCGTTCGCAATAGCACAGCGGGCACGCCGCGCGGCACGCATAACATTTAAAGCATTTTTCCAATTCGTTCTGCCAAAATTCAAAACGCTCCGCCGCGGATAATGCTGCAATATCTTCGATTTCTTTTACGACGAACGGCGGAAACAGCACCGGATGGCTTTGTGCGTAAACTTCGAGTGATGAGTTATCGGTCAATTCTTCGAGCGTATCGTTTTCCACAGCGAGGACAATAATTGCGCCGCTCGACAATTGATGTTCGGCAATCATTTGCACGATCGTCCGGACTGCTGCCGGATGTGCAACAATTGCCGCTTTTCCCATTTTTTTAATTTCCGGCTTATTGATATAGACAGCCAGATTCTGGTGACAGCGATCATCCCAGACGAGTTTCGCCGCATCGGCAGCACTACGGATAAAAACCGGACGGGATTTTCCGCCGCTTCCTTCGCCGTATCCGATGACAACCTGAACCTTGCCCGATTCCAGCAATTCTTTTACTTTTTGATGCAACGCTTGCATTTTCTTTATTCTTTCATCGTTCAACGTGCTGCGGTGTCAGTGCTGCCGTTGAACGTTTTTTCAATTCTTTTGTCTATTGACCGCTGTTCCATTTGGAATCACACTATCGCGTGAATACATTTTCAGGCCCGCCTGCGTGACTGTTTACCATTCACTATTGACCATTCACCATTTACTATTCACCCTTCTGAATTCATCATTCTGAATTCTTCATTCTGAATTCTCTGTGCCGGTCCCAATTCGCGAATTTCCCGCACGGTCGTATTGACAATATCCGCCCATTTCGCTCCTTCTGCCGCAGAGACCCAGGAAAATTTTACGCGGCGCATATCGTATCCCATATATTCCATCATTTGCTTAAAAACAATCCAGCGGCGGCGCGCATGGAAATTTCCCGATGTATAATGACAATCGTTCGGGTGACAGCCGGAAACGATAATGCCGTCCGCGCCGAGAGCTAATGCTTTTAAAAGTAAATTGTAGTCGATACGCCCCGTGCATGGAAAGCGCACAATGCGCACATTGGCCGCATATTTAATGCGGCTGGTTCCGGTCAGGTCTGCGCCTGCATAGGTACACCAGTTGCAAACATACGCCACGATTTTCGGTTCGAATGTATTTTCCATCTTAGCTCAGGAGCTCCAATACTTCCGCATAAACCTGTTCGTTGCTGTAGCCCTGCAGGTCGATCGATTTGGATTTGCAGAATGCAACGCACGTTCCGCATCCCTGGCACAATCCGGGATTCACCCGTGCGACCGACCTGATGACTTTACCATCACGCGTTTTAATCTCTTCCCGCTCGATTGCATGATAGGGACACGCCGTTTCACACATAAAACAACCGGCACACGTCGAGAAAAGCGGAGGCGCTGTCCGGTTCACAACTGCAATGACCGGCTCGCGCGTCAATTCATCGCGTGAGAAAAGTGCAAGCACTTTACTTGCCGCCGCCGATGCCTGACTGACGGTATCGGGAATATCTTTGGGAGATTGGCATGCACCGGCGAGGAAAATTCCACCCGTGTTTGTTTCCACCGGGCGCAGCTTGGGATGTGCTTCCGAAAAGAAACGATACTTATCGTAACTGATATGCAGTTTTTGGGCAAGTTCTTCCGATCCCGGATTGGATATACCGGCGGTCGCAAGGACAACCATGTCCGCTTCGATTTCCACCTGCTGCGCGCCAAGGAGTGTATCCGCACCGTGTACGATCAGTTTTCCGTTCCGTTCATACACACGCGACACGCGCCCGCGGATATAGTTCACGCTGTCTTCTTCGATAGCGCGGCGGACAAATTCATCGTATCCTTTTCCGCCGGCGCGGATGTCCATATAAAAAACATACGCTTCCGCATCGTGTACTTTGTGTTTATAGAGCATTGCATGTTTTGCCGTATACATGCAGCAAATTTTCGAGCAATAATCGATCCCTTTCGCCGGATCGCGCGATCCTGCACATGCGATGAAAACTATTTTTTTCGGAACATTCCCATCTGAAGGACGCCTTACTTCGCCCAGCGTCGGGCCGGACGCCGAGAGCAGGCGTTCGAATTGTAATCCGTTGACGACGTCTTTGTACNNTGTACCTGCCGTATCCGTATTCGGGGAAGAAATCGGCGCCCTTTACATCGAATCCCGTGGTCACGACAACAGACCCGACCGGAATTTCTATAATTTCATCCTGCTGATCCAAGCGAATGGCCTGCGCCGGACATTTCGTTACGCAGAATTTACATTTTCCTGTCTTAAAGTAGGAACATCGCAGCCTGTCAATTACCGGTTTATTCGGCACAGCCTGCGGGAACGGAACATAAATTGCGCTCCGCTGACCGAGTCCCATATTGAACTCGCTCGGATTTTTCTTAATCGGACACGCCGTCACGCATTCACCGCATCCCGTGCATATTTTCTCATCGATGCTTTTTGCTTTTTTCCGTATGCGCGCCGTAAAGTTTCCGATAAA
>PMML01000069.1 GCA_003162695.1 Ignavibacteriota bacterium
GAAATAAGTAATGGTTATACATATCCTGTTACTTCAAGAAGTTATAAAACATTTAATAATCCTCTTCTTGAACTTGCAAATCTTACTGCGGAGATTAAAAAAACGCCCATATGTATCGTTGATATCGGATCTGCTGTAGGCGATACCGCTCTGTTTCTTATAGCAAATGCCGATAAACAAATCGATAAAATATATTGTATCGACGGTGACNNCAGGCAAAAAGAAGCGGCATTGATTAGAATTCACCTTGGAACGGCGAGCGCACAGGGTGAACTGCTCGAAGATGCCATAACTTTGGATGGATTATTGCTGGATTCAAATGCAAGAGTGTCTCAGATTGATCTTATAAAAGTTGATGTGGATGGATTCGACGGAAAAGTATTGGCCGGCTCAACGAAGATATTGATGAAATTCAAACCGACTATAATTTTTGAGTGGCATCCGGTTCTTTATAATAATACAAAAAACGACATACATCGGCCTTTTCAAATTCTTCAGGAAAATGGATATTCGAAGTTTGTCTGGTTCGATAAATACGGAAATTTCAGTCATTTTGATAATACACATAACAGGGAAGATACCGAGAGGCTGGCACAAGTTTGTGTGAACGGCAGGCACGAATTCGATTGGCATTATGATGTTATTGCAGTCCATAAAGAAATCGAACTGCCGTTGGTAAAGCTTGCAGAGATGCAGTACGCAAAAAATAAGAGATCGATGTTCTAAAAATATTATCCTTCCTTCCGGACCTGCATGCGTGCAATACGGAAAGACAAAAAATATTTCCGTATTGTCTGAATACTTAAGAGAACTCCTTTTTATTGGGAACCTATTGACTGCTTTGGATCAAAGACAGGTATGTCTCGGCACCGATGGCATGGTAGAACGGAACACCCCAGACTTCCTGTGTATTCCATTCTACGGCATTCGATGCCTCCATGTATGGAGTGTCGTCCGGCCTTCCGACGAATCCATCTACAGTAGCGTCGGGAATCCGGTAATTGACGAACGATCCGATAACGGGATGCCTGAAACCTACGCCGGTAAAGAGGCAGAGACCCGTTGTGTTGTGGCCGGTGGCCCATTGAATTAATTTCTCGCTCTCGTCACGGTACATATCTTTTTTCCAGAGGAAGGCGGCTCTCGCCAGAAGATAAGCATGGTGCATGAGAACTGCATCTGTCCCGTGAACCATCTCCGACGAATTAAGCGGACTTATAAATGTACGAACATCATTGCCCGCACCGGCATCGCGAAACGTTACTTCATCGGAGTGCAGCGGCTTTACAAACACACCATACGGTGTAACGGAAAACGGATTGCTGGCGGCGTCTCTCAATAAATAGTTCTCGATATACCGCTTTACTGCCGATGCAGTCCGTTTTGTGAGGTCGGCCATTCCCGGAATTTCAAGTTCGCACACACGAAGCAGAGCCATCGCCGGTTCTGCATTCCACACAATGCTGCGATATCCGTCGGTTTTTTCCTTCTCGTAGAAATATCCGCTCAACCGGTAGTCCCCGGTTTCCTGGCGTATCATAAGTTCATTTGCAAGTCCTTCAATCACTTCTCCATTGACCCGTGCGAGTCCGGATGCGTATAATTCGCAGGCGGCAAGCAGTTCCTCTGCAACAAACAACGTTCTTCCGTCATGCTGCGCCTTACGGCTGTATTTCCATCCAAGTTCGGCCAAATACTGGCACTTGAGGGCATCGGCCGTGTCAAGAACTCTTGAAGCGAACACCTGATTGCGGATGAAAAGGAACTGGCAGAGCGGGTTATAGGTCGTCCGGATCTTTCTCTGAGAGCCGTTTTTTTTATTGTCGCTCTTCGCTTCCCCGGAACCTAAACAGCCGGCATGGTTTTCACACCACCAATCCTCTGGATAATGTTTCCCTCCGCGCAATGCGCCGCTCCCTATATCTTCATAGACTCTTCCCTCCGGAGTGATCATTGAATGGAAGAACTTGTTTCCCCATCTGATTTCCTCCAGGGCGGCATTCCTGTATGCAGGGTCGGCATGCTGTATAATCAAAGAGAGAGCTTCGATGTGCGAACTGGTCTGCGAAATCCACTTACGGAAATCCCCGGCGTCGTTCCACCCGCCGGCAGCGGGAACATATGATCCATCCGTATCGAGAACGCCGTCATCCGCATTTTCGATAGGCCGTATTCCAGGTGTCTCGATCCCAGATCGCTGACAATACAGGTAGTTGAGATAACTGCGTATGAGGCGATTGTACGGATTGTTTTCAATCACGAAGGGAGTCGTAAAACCGTATTCAGTTTCAATCTGGTAGATTCCCGGTTGAACGAACGCTGTGAAATCACCCTGCCAGAATATGCCCCATCTGGTTGTGATTTTTTTCAATGTACCCCGGTATGCGGAAACATCGGAGTCCTGCCCGATATATTTTCCTTTAGCAATGTCGATAGGCCAGTCAAAAAAAGCACCGGTCCATGCTTTCGGCAGGTGCTGTTCTCGCTTCCTGCGTGAAAGGAGGCGGTCTACATAAAAGGGAATTTCGCCGGGAAGTGCGGAATCGCACAGCGCCGGCAGAAGCGTAACGGTCTTCGGACCTTGTTCCCGAAATCCGAGCTGCGATGTTACAAGCGTTGTCTGATCGACATACGTTTTGCGTGCTTGTTGTGCCGCAGATGGTCCGGATGATAGTAGTAATAGTATAAGAACGAAGGTCAAAACAATCCATGTTCTTTGCATATGAAACTCCTTCAGATATAAGTCAGACTTCCGAATTTCTATCGAATATTAAAAGATCAATGCCGTTGAATTCTGTTCCATGAAAAATGTCTTCCTTGGAATATTTGCTTCACCGGTGCCGGATGTGCTGCAAAAATAATTCCCGTTGAAATTCATTCGCTTTAATCCATATGTGAAAAGAATATTTTTCGATATGGACTGCTTCAAGATAATGCGCTGATTGTCACGATATATTTTTATCTGACTGTTGAGCATGTTAATATTCAAAAATGATACGGCAAATATGTAGCGATGTCAAGTTTACTTTCCGGCCGGGGACACTTTTTTACGGCACATTTACAGGGACCCTAGCGGGGAATTAATGTCAATGGCGGAAGGAGATGATGGAAAGATTCGTTTAAAACTGAATCCTGACGGTAATGCGACATTGCATACGCTTTTATCCTTTTGTATATTAGAATTGTATTTGATGCAACATGTTTCTGAAAAACGAAAAAACAGTCGTCAGGCGGATAGTTAAGAGAGCAGGTTTTATGAGATTGGAGGCCTCCTTCTCACATGTATTCTTCTATCGGGAGCCTAAATGTTTGAGCATTTATTCAGGCGCAGTATGATTATAAGAAAAAAATGGAGCTTGGATCGAACGCTGTATAAGCTAGTGCCGCTCCAATTAAGTAATAATGTGTTTTGTCATGCAGAAGTACATTATTGCCGCGGCACTAGGCCTAATGGAATACACTATCATTTATTAGGATTGGCACTAGAATTTTGCTTGAGTGCAACGCCCCCGTAGCTCAGATGGATAGAGNNGGTTCGAATCCTCTCGGGGGTACTTCAGAATTCAGAATGAAGATAAAGAATGAAGACCAATTCGTTCGGCGGCACATAGCCTTGAAGCGAACTGATGTTGAATTGCCGGCATTACCAGCCAGAACCCTCGATCTGCTGCAAAAGATAATTATTTCAATGAAATTACAGCATACAATGCTGTGACAAAAAAATCTCGTATGTGAGGAATATTTAAAATATCCGGCAGTATTCTGGGTTTCAATTTAAATTTGATCTCATAATTCGGATTTATAAGATAATAGGTTTGCTTTTCAATTTTATAGCATCGTTTAAATACAATTTGTTGAAATTCCTGTATGGAAATCCCTGTTTTCTTGACTTCCAAAAGTCCGTCGATCAAACTTTGCGATTCGCCGAATAATTTTAGAATGAAACGATATGTTGCGTTCGGGAAAATATGAAAGTAGGGGAGGATACTTAAAAAATTACTTTGACACATTTGCTGGTGTCCGCCAAACGGCATTCTCCATGGCGGAAAAGCAATAAACACTTTCCCGTTAGGTCTTAAAAATAATTTTA
>PMML01000039.1 GCA_003162695.1 Ignavibacteriota bacterium
CCCATGAAATAATTCGGCCATCCTTTCTCGGACCGCCGGATATTGAACAGGGAAAACTGAAAATCCTCGTTCAAATTCTGAGCGATGAGTCTGCATTCCGTATCTTTCCGTGGTGCGATGGCGAACGAGATAACTTTATCGATCGCGGCCGGCAGGACAAATCCCTGGTTATAATCCGTATGCTCGCCGATCAGATTGATACGGCCCGGCGAGCGGACAAGGAGAGGTTCTCCTTCGAAATGCTCGTGAAATGTTTTCTTTACAGCGCTCAAATCATTCATCGTTTTCCTTGAATCATAATTTTCGAGTTTTCCAAAAGAGAACGCTGCCGAAAGCGGTCATCAGAGCGCCCCACCAGATNNAGTCCCACAAAATACCAGATCGGTTTCATCGTATGTTCAGACATAAATGTTGTTCTCCTTGATTACCAAAAAATGATATTGAGAATAATGAAGACGATCAATGCAATGACCGCATAAAATTCCGGGCGTTTTGTAAGGGGAATGTTCTGTTCGATCGTTTCTTTGGTCAATCCCCGGACTAGACCCGTCAGTTCCTCTTTCGGTTTTTTCTTTGTAAAGGAACTGACGGCAATGGTTACCGTCACGCATATCAGCCATGCCCACCATGCACGCCAGAAATTGGCAGCCATATCGCTTTGAACGCTGGACATTGTAATAATGTTCTCCGGAATCCAGTGAAATTTAACACCCAGGTACATGGAGAAGGATGAGAGCATGCCTGCAACGAGTCCCCAAAAAGCGCCGTTCGGTGTAATCCACCAGACGAACATGCCGAGCAGCATGGTGCCAAAAAGGGGCGCATTGACCCAGGAGAAAATAGCCTGCATATAGTCCATAATGCTCGGAAAACTTTTTGCCCAGTATGCGGTAACCAGAGAGAGGAGAACTCCGACAACCGTAGAAATACGTCCCATCCATAGGAGGTGTGCATCGGACGCCTTTTTATTGATGACTGATCTGTAAATATCGTATGTCCATACGGTATTAAAGGCGCTAATATTTCCTGCTTGACCGGCCATGAAACCGGCCAGCAAAGCAGTGACGCCCAGGCCTAACAATCCGTGCGGGTAGTACCGCGTGATAAGGAGCGGCAATGCTGAGTCGTAATTGATTTGTCCGCCGTCCTGCAGCAAGGTAAATCCGCTTTTCGGATCGTGCGCAAGGACGATAGCAATAAGTCCGCTGACAATCACGATAAATGGAAGGGCCATCTTAAAGAAGGAAGCAAGGATCGGCGTCATGCGGGCAGTCCGCAGATCTTTTGCACTAAATGCGCGTTGAACGACCAGAAAATCGGTCGTCCAATATCCGAACGAAAGAACGAACCCGAGGCCGAGGACAATGGCGCCCCAGTGAACGTACATTCCATTCCGCGTCGGATCTCCTGAAGAAGACCAGAGCGTTGTCATCGAAACTTGAGAACTGAGTTCATTGATGCGAGCCATTATTTCATGCACGCTTCCGATTTCTACGATACCGAGAATGGAAACAAGGAAGAGTCCGAACCAGATAAGAAAGAACTGAATAATCTCCGTGAAAATTGCAGACATGAGGCCGCTGAGCGATACGTATGCCGCGACTGTCAAGGCGGAAATCCACATACTCACATCCCAATTCCAGCCGAGAAACGTATGGAAGACCAGAGCCATTGCGTAGAGATTAATTCCCGACACAAGCAGTGTCATGAAGGCGAAGGAAAAGCCGTTCAGGACACGCGTTTTTTCGTCGAATCTCAATTTGAGATAACCGGGAACCGAATTAATTTTACTGCTGTAATAAAAAGGCATCATATAAATGCCGAGAAAAAGCATGGCAGGAATTGCGCCGATCCAATAAAAATGTGCGACAAACATTCCATATTTGAACGTGTTGCCGGTCATTCCCAATAATTCGAGCGCTCCCAGATTGGCGGAAAGAAATGCCAAGCCTGCAACCCATGCGGAATTTTTCCTTCCGGCAAGAAAGAAATCTTCCTGGCTTTTTGTGAATTTGCGCAGGTAAATTCCAATTCCGAGAACAAAGCTGAAATAGACAAGTATGATCATCCAGTCGATGAATGATAAGCCGATGGTTCCCATAGACGTTCCCTTCTCTGTATTAAATTACAGGTTTTATTCTTGATTCTTCGCTTTTTATGAAAAGCCTATAAAACTCTTGCAGTAATTTGCCGAAACGATTCAGGCGGCAATGCTGTCTTTATTTGTACACTTCATGGAGCGGAAATTATTTCGCTTTTATAATTTCAAGATTTTTTTTGATCATACGCATGCGATCCTGAACACCTGTCCCGGTTCGGAGGCCGTCTTCCGGCGTATGGAGAACATAATCGACCAGCTGGTCGACCGTCGATACGGCAACATGCAGCCGTGTATCGGAGGATGCATAATAGATATAGACCTCGCCATTCTTACGCAGAACCCATCCGTTGCTGAAAACGACATTTGAGACATCTCCGATGCGTTCCTCATTTTTCGGTGCAATGAAATATCCTCCGGGCCGGGCTATAACTTTTGAAGGATCTTTCAGGTCCGTCATAAACATATAGAGAACGTACCGCAGGCCGGCGGCCGTATTGCGCACGCCGTGGGCCAGCTGGAGCCACCCTTTCGATGTTTTGATCGGTGCCGGTCCCAAGCCATTTTTGACTTCTTTTATCGTATGATATGCTCGATCGTCGATAATGCTTTCGTTGTCGATGACCGGATGTTCTATGCTTTTCGTCAATCCCCAGCCGATTCCGCCTCCGGATCCCGCATCAATAAAGCCGTCCTGCGGCCTCGTATAAAAAGCATATTTTCCGTGAATCAATTCCGGATGAAGAACCACATTCCGCTGCTGCGGCGAATGTGTCGACAAATCGGGCAGACGCTCCCATGTCGAAAAATCCTTTGTTCGCACAATACCGCATTGGGCTAAAGCGGATGACGTATCCGATCTGGATACGGAAGGATCTTTTCGCTCTGTGCAAAATAATCCGTAGACCCAGCCGTCCTCATGCTTGACAAGTCTCATATCGTAAACGTTGATGTCGGGGTTCTGCGTCTCCGGGAGGAGAATAGGATAATCCCTGAATCGGAAATTGTCGACGCCGTTTGCCGATTCGGCAAGGGCAAAGAACGATTTTCTATCAGTGCCTTCCACACGAACAGCAAGAATGATCTTTCCATTATGTTCGATTGCTCCGGCATTGAATGTTGCATTGATTCCCATTCGTTCCATAAGAAACGGATTGGCTTCGTAATTCAAATCGTAGCGCCAAAAAACCGGCGTATGCTCTGCGGTAAGCACGGGATTTCTATAACGGGTAAAAACTCCATTGTTCTGTTCTTCCGGTGTGTTTTTTTGAGAGACAAAATCTTCGTGTTCTGTAAAAAGTTTCTTTTTTCGTATATCAAATTCTTTTTTAGTCATAATCGATTCCTAGTGGCATTGTTTTTTCTATGTTCTTCTATTGAGCCGCGTTTCGACCGGCCGGGACAACCGCAGGAGAAGGAACGGTTTTCATCCGCTCGTCGAAATCATCGGGAAGCGTCTCCCTGCTGAATTCATCGAGCTTGTTCCACCATGTGAACTTCAATGCAACAGAAGTTAAAATAAGGCAGATAATCACTCCGTAAAGGAAGTAATATTCTTGCGTAATAAACGATATCGGCAGGAGTACGAGGCAAAGCTGCCAGATAACGCCCACAACGACATTAAAGAAGTCGTTAAGGAAGTTATGGTTTTGTTCAAACGAAGGATAATAGCGATGCACTTTTTCTATGACCGGCTTCCAGAAGCCCCATGGATGTATTTGCATGTAAAACTTCATTAAAATGGCATCTTCTTCAGGCTTTGTAAACAGGCTTCCGAGTATGCAGCCGGTAAGCGAGATAAGAAAGACGTACGGGAAAACCATAATCGGCGTTATGGAAGGAAATGTTAAAGGAACGATCATAGACCCTGCAATACCGCTGATCATTCCCCAGAAATATCCGTATCCATTGAGTCTCCACCAATACCATTTTAGGATGTTCGATGCCGTATATCCGCCGTACAGTGCGCTGACGATCCATAACGTCACTTGATTGATGGAGTCGACCATGAAACCGAAAGCGAAGCCGATAATAACAAATGCGATCGTTGTTAAAATACTGAGCCGAACGTACACTTTATCTTCTGCATTCGGATTGATGAACCGCTTGTAAATATCGTTGACGATATATGCGGGGGCGGCATTGATAGTCGCCGCATAATTCGACATGAAAGCTGCAATCAAACCTGCAAGCAGCAAGCCGACTAATCCGATCGGCAGGACATTCTTGATAATGTAGGGAAGGATCATTTCCAAATCGAGGTTTTGCCCCATTGCTCGAAGCTGCGGAGAAAAGGACACCAGGGCAAGCACCGTAATTCCTGTAATCATCGTGTAGCGCGGCAGAATGAGAACGATATTTACGAACCAATTCATCTTTGCCGCGTCTTTGGGGGAACGCGTTGCGAGCACACGCTGCATGTCGTAGTTCGGCGCNNCCTTGAAAGAGAACCATAATGAAGAAGAATCCGAAAAAGTTATATCCATCCTGCATTATTTTTGTGTTGACAGCATCGATAAGTCCTGTCCAGTTCAGATTTAAATTCCAGCCGAAAAACGGCGTGGTCCATCCGTTCGGAATGAAATGCGCTAATGTCTCCGGGGAAACGGCGCGAAAAGCCATAATGCCGATGGCGAAAGACGCTACTGTTAAGACGATAAATTGTAAAAACTCGGTTATGACCACGCTGAACATTCCTCCCTTCACGGCATAAATTGCCGTGAACGTCATTAGGATAACGGCATACGTATTAGGAGAGAGATGCCAGGGGAAAAAAACCTCCGCGAATTTACCTATGCCTTTAAATGCATAAGCGATGAATCCGATGACGCTTACCAAAGCGAAAATAACAACACTGAGATGTGAAAGATTGGCTCCTTTGCTTTTTCCAAATCGTGTTTCGATCCACTGTGCGCCGGTCATGACCTTCGATTTCCGCAGCCAGATGGAGAGGTAAGCCATCAAAAAAATCTGGTTAAATGTCGGCCAGATCCACGGCA
>PMML01000021.1:0-242 GCA_003162695.1 Ignavibacteriota bacterium
AGTCGATAGGCAGTCGTAATGTGCTCGGCGGTGGACGTTCTATAACAACTATCGACCGAGCCGATTGGATTGCTCATCCCTTGGTCTTCATTAATAGTTGTTTGGATAGAAAAATTCGACTGTCTAATACGGTAAATATGTAAAAACAGAGATTAAAGGGCAATGCCATATTCAACAACTCCAGTTTTTTATTTGAAAATCGCTGAAAGGAGCGTCAACAACCAGGCGAGTTCGGATGAGGC
>PMML01000021.1:273-5858 GCA_003162695.1 Ignavibacteriota bacterium
TGAAAAGATTCGGCCTCTTTTTTTTATAACCCCGCTTTGAACCTACGACATCGGTTTGTTAAATTACTGTTTTTATTCACAATTTTTTCTTCCCATGAATAGCTATTTATTTTTCTTGTCTTGTGTGCCGTCCTTTTCCGCACATTGATCTTATTGTCAAAATAGACGTCCCATAATGCGGAACAACATTATCAGGCTTCCAGCTTTCGGGTATCCAGTTCTTCTGGATTCCTCCCAACTTTGTCGGGACGGGAATGACAGCCATTTTTGTTTTTTGCATAATATCGATAAAAGAACTGTCCGACTGCGAGTCGTCCCGAAGTGATTCCGATGGAAGACTTTACAACGGGAATTTAAAACGCAGCATAAAAACATTTATTTCAGAATACACCGAGCAGTTGAATCTGATATAAAAATGAGAAGCTATCATTACGATAGCTTCTCATTTCACATTTTTCCGCTTCCTTGTATATCTTTTTTATTATTCTGATCTTTTAGGATTTGTTCCAACGTTATTTTCGCCGGTACCGGTCAGCCTGTTGATGCAGTTGATTAGTGCGCGGGATGTGTGATAATTACCCTTCCAGATCGATCCTTTTTCCGAAGAAATGTTTTCCGGTACAATGTCTGTTCCACCCAAATACCATCCTCCTCGTTTTTCATCAAGAAGATATTTTTTGCAATATGTCCATTGTTCGCACATTTTATCGAAATAATGATGTTCATCGTTGGGGAACAGATCGGCCATCAGCAGGAAAGCGTTCAGCGCTTCCAGTTCAGACCACCACTCTTTTGTGTTACGAATAATGGATTCGCGTTTCCCCAATGGGTCATCGTATCCGCCGTCAAAGATTCCTCCGTGTTCACGGTCCCATCCGTATTCAAGGGCGTGGTCTACCAATTTTTTCGCTTTAAACAGTGTAACGTTATCGTTCTTGTATCCCAATGCTTTCGATGCTTCCAGCAGTAAATATCCGGTTTCGACATCATGACCGTATGAAACATGATTAACCATGTATTGCATGTAGGAAGGACCGGAACCCAAATATAAAATCGGTTTCCAGGAACGGTCAAAATAAAGCCGCAAATATCCTTTCGGCGCTACCATCGTATCACGGATAATATGAAAAAGCGATTCAAGACGTTCCCTTACGAGCGGATCGGGCCACACGTTATACAGTTCTGTAAAACATTCAAGTATGTGAATCGAGGAATTATAATCTTTCGGCGGTGTGTGTCGATATCCGTCGATATACGGTTTGCCGGCAATGGAAAAAAATTGGAAATATCCTCCCTTAAGGGAATCATAGCTGTGACGATCCATCCAGCGGAATGCTTCCTGTGCCAGCTTCAATGCGGTGCTGTCTCCAGTCGCGTGGAAATAAGCGGATAATCCATATATGGCGAATGCATTTCCATACGCATCCTTTGATGAACTGTCGTTCATGGTATACGGCCGACCTTGCTGTGAAACTAATGTAAAGAATCCGCCGTATTGTTTATCCCACATATAATCTTTCAAAAATTGCATTCCGTGTGCTCCAAGACGGGCAAAAGAATTGTCCCCTTTATAGAACATTGAAGCATTTGCCGTTGCCCATACATGTCTGGCTTGTGTAACAATCATTTTATCCTGATCGCCGACCGGTTTCCAATTTTCGTCAAAATCGCTTAAAAATCCGCCATATCGCGTATCGACCGAAAGAGGATACCATGCTTTAAATTCTGCATCAAGCGCCTGCCGCATCTCGCGCGCCAGAGAATCTTTTAATGCACGCGTCTGTTCTTGATGGTTTTCCATCGTTGAATTTTTAGGAGGCATTCCGGTCAGCATACAGAACAATGCTGCAATTAAAAGAAAAGCCAAAACAGTCTTTTGAAACACATTTTTCATATAAGCCTCGAAGGAATATTGTTATAATTTTAGTCGTAAATTATGGATGAACATTGGATTGAATGGTACTTATTCTGATGGCAACAATCAAGCATTTTTCCTTATTCTCAGATCATCTCTGAGTCCTTTTTGCAAGCAAACCGCTCCTTTCGGCTCTATCCACGCCTCTCTACTTGAAAATCATCGCATACAATAGTATTTTGTATGGACAAATCCTGTCAGGAGGAACCACTATGGCATTGTCCAGCATAGACAAACAAACGTTATTGACGATTGCCCGAAGCTCCATCAAAGCTGCAATAGAAGGAGAATCTATTCCGCCTCTTTTTTCTTTGACGCCGGATCTTGAGCGGCATTCGGGGACTTTTGTAACGTTAAAGATCGACGACGAACTGCGCGGATGCATCGGTTATATTGAACCGATCTACCCGCTCGCTCAAGCAGTTCAGGAGACAGCCATCAAAGCGGCTACAGAAGATCCAAGATTTATGCCGGTCTCGCAAGATGAGATGGATCATATACAAATTGAAATTTCCGTTCTCTCCCCGATCGAGAAGGTGACCGCAATCAGCGACATCAAGATCGGACAGCATGGACTGATCGTGGAGTCGGGAAGAAGAAAAGGATTATTACTCCCTCAAGTTGCGACCGAATACGGCTGGACGCCTGAAGAATTTTTGAAACAGACATCGCTCAAAGCGGGACTTCCGGAGAACGCATGGAAGCAGACGGAAACACGCATTTCATGTTTTCAGGTGGAATTATTTTCCGAGAAAGACGAACTTACATGACATTAGGTGAAAAAATTCGACAGCCCGCAGTGGCAGGGACGTTCTATTCCGGCACCGAAGCGGCGCTGCGAAAAGAACTCCAAGCAATTTTTTCCTCTTTCAAGGAAAGAAACGCCGGCGGAAGAGTGCATGGTATTATTGTTCCGCACGCCGGATATCTTTATTCCGGCGTAACAGCCGCACATGCATACGGTCTGCTCCGGGGCAGGACATATGACGCAATCGTCATCGTCGGCCCGAGCCACCGGGAGTTTTTCGATAAAATTTCTATTTACCCGGGAGATGCTTTTTCTACTCCGTTGGGTACAGTACCGATTCAGCATGAATTGCGTGAAGAACTCTTGCGCTATTCCGCGGAGTTCATCGCTTCTGCCGCCGGACACAGAACGGAACATTCTATCGAGGTCCAGATTCCCTTCCTGCAAACCGTTCTGAAAAATATTCCCATCGTTCCTATCATTATCGGCAACCAATCGGCTCTTTTATGCACTTTGTTGGGAAACGCCCTTGCGCAGATCGGCAAAGAACGCAATCTTCTTTTCGTAGCAAGCAGCGACCTCTCACATTATCACCCGTACAAGGAAGCAGTGGCATTAGACAAACATGTTCTCGACTCTGTCGAGATGTTCGATCCCGATCTCTGGATTTCAAAATTTGAAGCAGAAGATCTGGAAGCATGCGGCGGCGGTCCTATAGCTGCCGTAATGAGCGCATCCAAACAACTCGGCGCCACAAAAGCCGAGATACTCCATTATTGTAATTCCGGCGACACATCCGGAGATACTTCCGGTGTCGTCGGATATCTCGCCGCAGCTTTTATTCAGGAACAGTAAGTGACGAGACTCCATAACAGCATCCCGGTCAGTATCATCGGAGCAGGAAAAGTCGGAAGCACGTTTGCACTTCTTCTCCACCGGTCCGGTTATCCTATCGTTTCGGTGATCAGTAAAAGTAAAAAATCCGCAAAACGTCTTGCACGGAGAGTGCAATGCAAAGTTTTTTCCGATTCTCTTTCCGCACTTTCGACCGAAACGCGTTTTCTTCTTTTGACATCCCCGGAGGAGACGCTGGCGGAATTGATCCGAAAAATCGGCGCAATTTCTCACATACATTATCGCGGCCTTTTTTGCGCGCACGTCTCCGGAAGTGAAACGAGCGATGTGTTTATGCCTTTAAAGAAGCGGGGAGCTGTCCCGTTTTCTCTTCATCCGATACAGACATTTCCAAAAAATATTTCTCCTGCAGAGCAGGCCGCAAAAATGCCCGGTATTACATACGGATTCGAAGGCCCGCAGAGCGCGCTCCCCTTTGCGCGGCGTATCGTACGCAATCTTCAAGGATCGATCATCGTTGTTCCAAAAGAGAAGAAAATTTTGTATCATATTGCATGCGTATTTGCATCGAATTATCCGCTTGTGATGCTCGGTGCGGCCGAACAGCTCTTTTTGTCTCTCCATACGAAAGTTCAGCGGCGGCACGTACGACCGCTTGTCGAGGCCAGTATTGAAAACGCCTTTCAGTTAGGCGCTCTAAAGGCATTGACGGGACCGGCCGTTCGGGGAAGTCTTGATACGATTCGCAATCATATCCGAACCCTGAAGAAAATAAATCCGCACTACGTCGAGGTTTATCGGCAAAGCGGACTGCTTGCGGTACAATTGGCGCGCAAAAGCGGAAGACTTTCTCCGCGCCGATGCAAGACGATTGAAAATGTCTTCCAAAAAACATAACAAGAGACATGAGGAACCGATGAAAGCTTTGATAGCCAGCGGCGGACACGGAACGCGATTGCGTCCCCTGACCCACACACGGAATAAGCATCTTCTGCCGATTGCCAACAAACCGATTCTTTTTTATGCTATTGAAGCCGCAGTAGAGGCCGGCATCAAAGAAATCGGCATCGTTCATAATGCCGGCAATACGGAAGTCCAGGATTATATCGGCGATGGTTCGCGATGGAACGTTAAGATCACCTATATTCCCCAGCTTACTCCCGGCGGGCTAGCACAGGTGGTTCAACTTGCAGAAGATTTCATCGGCAAAGAAAAATTTGTTTTCTATCTCGGCGATAATATGCTGGTCGGTGGAATTAAACGGTTTATCGACGAGTTTGAAAAAAGCGGCTGTAATTGTTTCCTGACGCTTTCCAAAGTCAAAGATCCCGAACGGTTCGGTGTTCCGGAAATTCAGAACGGAAGAATAGTTCGTGTCGAGGAAAAACCGAAACATCCAAAAACCAATTATGCCGTTGCCGGCATTTATCTCTACGACTATCATATTTTTGAAGCCGTTAAAGCGATCAAACCGAGTGCACGCGGTGAATTGGAGATATCCGATGCACATACCTACCTGATTGAAAAAGGATTCAAGGTCGGTTATACGGAAATAACAGGCTGGTGGAAAGACACAGGAAAACCGACAGATTTATTGGAAGCGAACCGGTTGATTCTTGACAGCTTTACACAGCGCAACGACGGTGAGGTCAATCAGTTTTCTGATATAGCCGGACGCGTTGTTATCGAAGCCGGTGCAAAGATCATCAACAGCAAGATTCGCGGTCCGGTTGTCATCGGCAAAAATTGCATCATCGAAAACAGCTATATCGGACCGTATACATCTGTCGGCGACCGGACGGAAATCGTCGGGAGCGAAATGGAATACAGCATCGTTCTGCGGGATTGCAAGATTCTCAACGTGGGCATACGCATCGAAGGAAGCATTCTCGGCAACGATGTGGAAATTGTTCAGGCTCAGACCAGACCTCGCGTCCACCGATTTATGATCGGCGACCAAAGCAGGATTGAAGTAGTCTAAAAGAATTAAGAATTAAGAATTAAGAATGGCGCTTCCTAATTCCTAATTCCTATCTCCTAATTCCCAAAACGATGGCTTTATTCGGA
>PMML01000019.1 GCA_003162695.1 Ignavibacteriota bacterium
CAAATCGTATATTTCCTGGCAGATATCATCGAGCAGCAATCCTGCATTAATCTTTGCAGTCACTTCAGAAAGCTGCTTGATCTCGTCGAGATGTTTCTGCATATTTTTCAGTTTTCTCTCGACATGTTCAACCAGCATCCGCTGCCGCGAGAGACGGGCTTCAATGACTTCCATTGCCTCCTCTGCTGTAAACGGTTTGAACAAAAAATCGTCCGCGCCCAGATTCATTCCATGACGACGGGCTACCGGATCATTGAGCGCGGTTATAAAGATGAACGGGATCGTTGCGAGTTGTTCTTCCTGCCGGAATGCCTCGAATGTTTCATATCCATTCATCTCGAGCATTAGAACATCGCATAATATAATATCGGGCGGTGTTTGTAATGCAAGAGCTTTGGCAGCACCGCCGGATTCAGCTATGATGCATTGATAACCATTTTGGTCTAATTTCCTTTTAAGGGGAATCCCGTATCCCGGTTCATCGTCTATGATAAGTATGGTTTCCATGTTCTTTTCTCTATTAATAAGGCGCTTTCTTCATTATTTTAGTAGTTTTTCTGCCGGAAGCAAATATTATGTAGCAATTCAAAACAACTCCCAATTTCCATCATATCTTTATATAAAGATTTTCGTTTATAATCAACCTCTAATAATCCATTAAATTTGTAGGGTTTTTGTACAAACGGGACCAGCTTATGAGCACCTGTTTGATATTACCTTTCTTCCCGGGAACATCTCCAAGAAAAATTATCTCAATATTCGGGTTTTGTCTTCAAAAGCTGGAGGAATATTTTATTCTCATTCTATCCCGGCATTAAATAATTGAATATGAGCACAGAAATCGATTGCTATTACCGGTCAGAAAGGTCTGCCCATAGTAATCAAGAAGAAATAGGAATAAAAAGATCCAACGATTTGTCAATCGCCGAGGTTTTTGAAAATTACAATTAAGGAACTCATCAGATGGAGTCCATCTAAAAGATGGGTTCCATCTATTTCAGCATTAACTTCTTGCTCGTTATGACAAACGATGAACCGTTCAGGCTATAGATATAGACGCTTGATGATACCGTCTTTCCTGGCCCATTGGTTCTATTGCACTAATTTACAACGGTATAAATCTTTATCTGCAGCCGCGACTACAGAGGGGAATTTTGGATATCAATGACAAATCTAAGCAGGTACGATTCAACTGAGAAAGGGATCGATTTCCTTTTTAGGGTAGACTTACTTCCTGTTCGTGCACTATGATTCTTATTATTTGGCTGACTTTTTTCAGCATTACTGCCGTCGTAAATGGGTTTTGATGGAATGCATCCCCTCCTCCAGCAAACCGCATTTTGCTATTGCATCCGAGATATATCCGGAAATGAATAATGTTTGAAGAGAAGGATAGTAATGTTTCCGTCTAACGGAATAGATGTTGAACCTCTGAATGCCAGGAGATACAAAATAATCATTTCCAAGGCACTTGCGAAGATCTATAAAAATTGATTCCCATCTCAGTCAATCGTGTTCCGTGCTGAGCAAGCCGAATTCGATAGTCATCCCACTTTCGCTTGGACTGCTGTGTCCATGCAATCTCCGCATATCCCGGCAAACGAGGAAATGTCATATACTCGATATCCGGCATAGTTCGGATCGTTTCCGTCCAAAGAGCCGCTTCTAGACCTAAAATATTATTTTCCGAAGTGCCGGCAATCTCAGATGCAGGATCCCAGTTATACGCATCTCGTATTTCAATATAACCCGCCCAATCCTGCCCTAAGAGTGTCGAAGAATCATATTTCATGTCCATATAAACCTTCGACGCCGGCGACATAATAAATTTCTTATTTTGAGTATTCATCACAAACGCTTTTCTGTCATTCCAATATTGAATAACCGAGGATGATAAAAGATGAGCCTGCGCGGCCTCTCCCCATCCAATGAGGTGTTTATCATTTGCATGGACGACGCTCTGGACATAATCAATAAAACGAATATAATCCGCAGCAGGCGCCTCATCGCCTCCTATATGAATATACTGACCGGGTGTCAGTGAGCATATTTCTCTTATAACGTCTTCAATGAATTTTTTTGTGCTTTTTTTTTCGATACAAAGTGTGCTGAACCCTACTTCGATACCGGTATAGGGTAATGGAGCAATTCCATTATAATTGAGTTCTGCATAAGAAGCCAGTGCGGCATTGGTATGACCCGGCATATCGATCTCCGGAACGACAATGATATGCCGCTTTTGAGCATACATTACAATTTCCGAATACTCGGCCTGGGTATAATATCCTCCCTGTCCGCCGCCGGTTTGTGTTCTTCCGCCATGCAAGGCAAGATTCGGCCATGAATGAATCATGATTCTCCAGCCTTGATCGTCGGTCAGGTGAATATGAAACCGGTTCATTTTATAAAGAGCCATCCAATCGATAAACCGTTTCACTTCTTGTACGCTGAAAAAATGTCTTGCGACATCAAGCAGGGCGCCGCGCCATGCAAAACGGGGATAATCCATTATCACCACCGCAGGTATTTCCAATCGAGCTCGGTGAACAACCTGATTTTCTACAGCCGGCGGTAAAAGCTGTCTCAATGTTTGTATCCCCCAGAACAATCCGGCAGGCCGGTATGCCTTTACCTGCACAAAATTCTCTGCTGCTGTTAATTCGTATCCTTCCTCCCCTAAGATATGATCGGCGTCTCTTATCGTAAGAACAATGTTTCCCTGCATGGATTGTTCGTCTAAAGCGGTTCTTATACGGACCGGATAACCCGTCGCATCCTGCAGCTTACTTGCAAGAAATTGCCCGGATTCCAGTTCCGCATTGATTCCTGAATCGATAATAATAATAGTACTTGGAGTGATTGTAAAAACACCTTTTCCGGGCATTATCGAATCGGGCAAAGGAATCAGATTTATCAACGGTGCATCCTTAAATAAAATAGTTTAGCTTCATTCAGGCTAATGTTTCGCCGGGACAAAACGCACACAGTGTCATCGGCCTTTGTATAGAGCCTTGCCTTGTTTCTTTTTTCTTCGATACTTGCCATTATATTACTTGAACGAATAGAGTGAGTGTTTTCTCTTATAAAAAACGAAGACTCTCAGAGATTTACACTGATATATTTTTCCACCGGCCCCTCCATAAATTTGCTTCAAGGGGCAGCCTCAGTATAGGACGGATACCCGGCTTTCCCTCCAAAAAAACGGCAAGCAAAGGATTGATTCTCAAATGAGACTTTCGCATCTTAAACTAAATGGACATTCAATAATTCCGCAAATACTTGACCGTCAAACTCAAAGTAAACGCAGACGGTCCACGACTTCGATTACAATATGAAGGAAAATACTTTGATTGACAAGACCTCAAAATATTCTTCAGCGCTGGCCGTTCTCACATCCCTTTTCTTTATGTGGGGATTCATCACGTGCCTGAACGACATAATGATTCCGCACCTTAAGGCAGCTTTTGAATTAAATTATACAAAAGCGATGTTTATTCAATTGAGTTTCTTCACTGCATATTTTATCGCTTCACTTCCTTCCGGCAGAATTGTAGAGCGATGGGGATATAAGACCGGCATTATTATAGGATTACTGACTGCTGCTTTCGGCTGTCTTCTCTTTTATCCCGCTGCAGGCACGCAATCGTACGCGATTTTTCTCATTGCGCTTTTCATCCTGGCATCCGGAATTACATTGCTGCAGGTAGCCGCAAACCCGTACGTTGCCATCCTTGGCAAGCCGGAGAATGCTTCGAGCCGATTATCGCTGGCACAAGCGATCAATTCGTTCGGACATACGACAGCTCCATTGTTCGGCTCTTTTCTGATTCTTTCGACCGTTGTTAAATCTCCGGTCGAGCTGTCTCTCATGAAACCTGCCGATGTCGAATCGTACCGTATTGCCGAAGCATCATCCGTTCAAATTCCCTATCTTATTCTAGCAGGGACTCTTATTCTTATCGCCCTCCTCATCTCATTCTATCGGCTGCCGAAAATTAATGCCGCACAAAGCATATCTTCTGCCGAAGGAGGCACCAATTTTGACCATCTTCATGCAAGTGCATGGCGGTACCGGCATCTTGTCTTAGGCATGATCGGAATTTTTCTATACGTCGGCGCCGAAGTTGCCATTGGGAGCTTTCTTGTTAATTATATCAGTCAGCCGTCCATCGGCGCTATGTCTATTGCGGAGGCCGGCCGGTATTTATCATTCTACTGGGGCAGCGCGATGGTGGGAAGATTCATCGGATCGGCTGTGATGAGATATATTTCTCCCGCAAAGATCCTGACCTTCAATGCATGTGCCGTTATCGTTCTCATACTTGTAGCAATTTTTTCGACGGGGCATGTTTCGATGATAGCCATTTTATCGGTCGGCCTCTTTAACTCGATTATGTTCCCGACGATCTTTACGCTCGCCATTGACGGACTCGGGAAACATACGGGACAGGCATCGGGAATTCTCTGCATGGCAATCGTCGGCGGTGCGGTTATTCCTGTTCTGCAGGGAATGCTCGCCGATAATTTCGGAATACAACTTGCTTTCTTTTTACCGGTTCTCTGTTATGGGTATGTTGCATTTTACGGCTTAAAGGGCCATCTCCCCGCCTTTAAAAAAGCGGCAGTATCATAATTCATGAAGGAAAACTCAATGTCTAAGACTGATGTAGTATTAGGTGTCGATATCGGCGGAACAAATACCGCGATGGGATATGTGGATCGGAACGGTACGCTTGCAGCGTCAGCGTCCATTCCGACCGAAGCTCACCGGCCTGCGCAGGAATTTTTTGAACGATTTCACCGGCAGGCTGAATTGCTTTTTTCAAAGATTCAGGACACGCACAACCTTATCGGAGTCGGATTGGGGGCGCCGAATGCAAATTATTATAAAGGCACTATCGAACAGCCTCCGAATTTGAGCTGGGACTTTGTCGACGTGGTCGGCACGCTCAAGCATTGGTATACGATACCGGTTGTATTGACAAATGATGCAAACGCTGCCGCGCTGGGTGAGATGTTGTTCGGTGCTGCCAAAGGTATGCGGGATTTTATCGTCATGACACTGGGAACCGGTGTAGGCAGCGGTATCGTATCGAACGGTGAAATGATTTACGGACACGACGGCTTTGCCGGAGAAATCGGTCATACGATTGTGGATTACAACGGCCGGCCGTGCGGCTGCGGCCGCCGCGGCTGCCTGGAAACATATGCATCGGCAAACGGGATACGCAGGACTGTAGATGAACTCATCCGCACGACTGCCGAGCCGAGCGAGCTTCGCGGAATTAAATTTGACGACCTTACTTCGAAGCAAATCTTTGAATCAGCGCAGCGAGGAGATAAGCTTGCATTGGATGCATTCGACTTAACGGGAAAGTATCTCGGTATGAAGCTTGCGGATTCCGTTGCACATACAAGCCCTGAAGCCATCATTTTTTTCGGCGGTTTAGCATTAGCCGGAGATTATATTTTTAAACCTACAAAAAAATATCTTGAAGACTATCTCCTTAATATTTATAAAAATAAAGTCCGCATAGTGCCTTCCGGACTGCCGCCGGGCAATGCCGCCATTCTCGGAGCGGCCGCACTGATTTGGAATGAATTGATCTGAACTGTAGATCTGTCATTGGAGTATCCTGATCGCAGCAGGACGGGATTCCCTGCGTCATCACGAAGAAACAGGACACAAGGGCGCCGGCTGCAAGGGAATGATTCCATGGCGGGAAATATTATGAAAAGACTCATAGCGCTTACCATCCTTGCGGTATGTATGCTTTGCGGAAATTTGCCGGCAGGCATGGCTCATCGTCCTATAAAATTGGTTATTCGCGATGGATGGAAGTTTTGTCGCGAAGATTCCGGACAATGGCATCCGGCGCAGGTTCCGGGATGCGTGCATACCGATCTGATGAACGACAGCCTGATACCCGATCCATTTTTCGGCACGAACGAAAAATCGCTTCAGTGGATCGGGGAGAAGAGTTGGATCTACGAAACGATTTTCAATGTCCCGCCGGCAATGCTGCAGAATGAATCCGTCGAGCTTGTCTTTGAGGGACTGGATACATACGCGGAAATCACACTAAACGGATCGGCCGTTTTGAGCGCGAACAACATGTTCCGCACGTGGCGTGTGGATTGTAAAAAGCTCTTGCGTGAAAAAGAGAATCGTCTTACGGTTTATTTTAAAAATGTCTTTGACGAAAATATACCGAAAGAAAAAGCTGCGCCGTTTGTACTGCAGGCATTCGACAACAACGATCAAGCCGAAACAAAGATAGCCATGTATTCCCGCAAAGCGCAATTTCATTACGGCTGGGATTGGGGTCCACGCCTGATTACGTGCGGCATTTGGCGTCCCGTCTATCTTGAAGCATGGAGTGGATTCAAAATTAACGATATTCACATCCGGCAGGAAAACGTCTCCTCCGCCGGAGCAGACATCATTTCGACCGTCAATATCCAATCTGCCCGGAAGCAGACACTCACGGCAGTGGTTTTTCTCGACAGTCTGCAGTTGTTCACGGGACATCTTGATCTTCAATCCGGGATCAATAAAGTGCAGATCGAAGGACATATCTCAACTCCGGCATTATGGTGGACCAACGGCCTGGGCGACCCTCATCTCTATACGTATCGTGCTGCTGCGACGGGACCAGAGAATGCACAGGACGAATATTCGACTCGTATCGGAATTCGCTCGCTTGAAATTGTTCGGGAAAAAGACAAGCAGGGCAAAAGTATGTTCGTCCGCCTGAACGGAATACCTGTGTTCATGAAAGGTGCTAATTATATTCCTCAGGATAATTTTCAAAATCGTGTTACCAAAGAACGATATGATCATATAATCGCTTCAGCGGCAGATGCGCACATGAATATGTTAAGGGTATGGGGCGGCGGAATCTACGAAGACGATCTTTTCTATGATCTCTGCGACCGTTACGGAATCCTTGTATGGCAGGAAATGATGTTTGCGTGTGCTATGTATCCAGGCTCCGATGAATTTGCAGCGAATGTCCGGCAGGAAGTTATCGATAATGTCATGCGTTTGCGCAACCATCCATGCATAGCGCTGTATTGCGGAAACAACGAAAATGAAGCCAGCTGGTTCCAATGGGGCTGGAAACAAAAATATGAAGATGCGGTGCAGAAAAAGTTCGAACAATCCGCCGAAAAACTTTTTTATGAGGTCATTCCTTCCGCGCTGCATCAAGCTGATTCGACGCGATATTATCACCCGACAAGCCCGATTGCCGGTATTCGAAACACTCCGTACGGCGAAGGAGACATACATTATTGGGGGGTGTGGCATGGAAAGGAGCCGTTCGAGACGTTCACAACGAACATCGCACGATTTGTCAGTGAGTATGGATTTCAATCCTATCCTGAATTATCGACCATTTCCGAATATGCCAATCCGGAAGAAAGACAGCTTCATTCAGAAGTCATGCTTTCGCATCAGCGATGTATGGCTGATGCCCGGCATGATAAGGAATACGGGAACCGATTGATCCAAACGTACATGGAGCGATGGTACCGCGCTCCGAAAGATTTCGATTCGTACGTCTACGTCAGCCAGGTGCTGCAGGCGGAAGGAGTGAAGGTTGCAATGGAAGCACATCGGCGGGCGATGCCATATTGCATGGGAAGCCTGTACTGGCAGATAGACGATTGCTGGCCGGTTGCTTCTTGGTCCAGCATCGATTATGATGGAAAATGGAAAGCGCTTCATTATGCGGCAAGAAATGCTTATCAATCGATATTAATTTCGCCGGTTATCTCAGAAAATGATCTTAAAGTGTATGTCGTGTCGGATGAATTGAGCGATACGGAAGCGTCCCTCGATATTGCAGTGATGGATTTTGAAGGGAAAACGATTTTTCAGCGATCTATTCCCGCACAGATAAAAGCAAACACTTCGGAATGTTTGGCAGTCCTGCAAAAACCGCAGCTTATCGGTACCGGTAATGGATCTCAGGTTGTCGCCGTGTTCCGGCTCATGCGAGGCAAAGAAGTGCTGTCGGAAAACCTTACATATTTTAAGCCGCCTAAAGATCTGGAATTGCACAAACCGCCGATATCGATGAACATACAAAAAACATCCTCAGGATTCGTTTGCGAGCTGACATCCGGTACTCTTGCAAAAAATATTTTCCTAAGCTGCTGCGATGATAAAACGTTTTTTAGCAATAATTATTTTGATCTGCTGCCGAAAGAGAAAATATCCATTACTGTCGCGACTCAATTAAGTCAGAAAGACTTCGAGCGCACGGTGAAGATTATCAGTTTGTTCGACAGCTATTGAGGAGGTATTGAATAATAGAACAATTGAGTCATCTGATCATAGAGGATCGGAGATTTAAAAAGATCTGCACTGTGCGGTTCAGCCGAATAATGGTCTTAAACTAAACCGTTCATAGGCCGGCAAGAGATACAAGCAGGGAATCCACGCATTGATCATAATCGTAATTTTTCAATGCTTCCTTGCGTGCAGAATGACCGAGTGATGTGCGAAGTGCGTTATCCGTGAGAATTCGATGAATCGCGCGAGCGACTTCATTCACATCTTTTGGCCTTATCAGCAGTCCGGTTTTTTCATTTGTAATAATTTCAGGCAGCCCCCCCGCATTGGTTGCAATGATCGGACGTCCCATTGCCATGGCTTCTACAACGATGAGACCGTATGTTTCGGAAAATGAAGGCAGTACGAACACGTCTAATGCGGCCATCAACTGCGGGACATCTTCTGTAAACGGGAGAAATTTAACAAAACGTTCTATTCCGAGCAAACGGCACAGGTCAGCCAAGTATTCTTTATAGCCGTGCTCTCCGGCAGTTTCGTCGCCGGCAACAAGAAAAAGAACATTCGGATGCCGCTTCATCACTTCGGGTACAGCACGAAGGAAAATATCCTGCCCTTTGAGTTTGTCGAGGCGGCCTAATACTCCGACAATTTTCTTTCCCGAAGGCAATCCAAAATATTTTTGTGCTTCTATTTTCTTAAAATGCGAAGGGTTGAATTGATGAAGGTCGGTTCCCAGCGCTACTACTTTCACTTTATCCCGGGGCATGCGAGTGAACGCCAATACATCGTTTTTCATGCTTTGGGTCAATGAAATCCAGAGTGCAAGCCTGGAATAAATCCATGTATGAATGATATCGCGTTTATAATGCCGGGAATTCATCTGCTGATAGTATACTAATTTCAAATGCGGTATAAACATCGATGCTGCAGCAGCAAGATGAATATCTTTGGATTGCATCAGCATAACAATGTCTATGTGACGTGACTTCAGAATACGAACGAGAGCGATGAACGTCGAGACATCTCCATATTTCCAACGGGGAGATAGTGTGACGAGGTCGAGATTTGCTTTTTGCGCACGTTCTGCAATCGGTGAGAAGGGCGAAGCAATAAGAAGAATGGACGTTTCGCGTTTTGACATCGCTTCCGTAAGCCGCAAAGCGGATAATTCAAGTCCGCCCAGTGAATGCGAAAAACACACTATTGCTATTTTTTTCTTTACTTCCATTATTTATAGAACGTCCATCTCCGGCGAATGTTTCCGATTCGTTTCCCTTGAGATCATTGTCTTAAGCCGGTCTTGGCCGGTCCTATAGGTATAACTGTCCCAAACGTGAACAACACTGAATTTATCTTAAAAACGAGATTTGCTTTCTTTCAAAATCCCTGCTTTTGAGGCAGGCCGCAGGAACGATCCTGTTTTTTTTCGATCTCTTCATAAAAAAGATGATAGAGAAATCGAAAACCGAGCGTCCATTCGAACAGCCAAACTTCAACCCACTTCAAAGGATTCCAGATATTGAGATACCAGCGCCTCCAAATACGCTGAACATAGAGTCTCGAAAAGGCACCCGCAAACGGGTTTCGTTTCTTGAACCAGAGACGCACGAGAGATGGGACATTTATCTCCGGCATCTCAATGGAAAGCTTGGCATAAAATACCGCGAGTTCTTTTGTGCTGAGATCCCGCCAGTCAATAACATCCTGCTTCTTCTTCGATATTAATTCGTATAAGGCTTCTTCGATTCCAGTCTTTTGGCGGCTCCGGAGCCACACTTCTTCGAACTGGAAAAATAGTTTTGCCATACGCCATATTCGGGAAGCGAGCACTATCGTCCGGTTGAACCAGAACGGTACGAATGCTTCCTGCAAAAAATTCGCGCGGCGGTCATTCCGGCGGCGGACAGTCCAAAATCCGCAGTTCATCGGATGCAGCCGTTCGATTCTGGATGAATAGAGGTACCACATAAAAAACGACAATCTCTCCTTATAATAATAATGGTCGCTCTTCCAAAGTTTAAGGATATTAACCATATGCTCTGTTGAATAGAATTGTTCCCAAGCGTTATGATATGCTTCCGTAAGCTCAGCGCAAGACATGCGTTCCGGTTCAACGGCAACATGGGCAGCATCGTACCGGTTGAAATCTTCATCCATCCAGCGCCTCTCCCGCCACCAGCGTTGGTGATCCTTTGATCCGGGAAGCGGCGAGAGGATGTAGAATGAAGCTGAATCGAACATCATTCGTTGAAGTTCAGCAACATCCTGTTTGATGCTTTCCGCCGTATCAAACGGCAGCCCGAGAATATATCCTGCATGGCAGGTAATGCCGAGCGAATGACAATGCGCCACAAGATCGGTGTATTCGGACACCTGGTTCTGGAACTTATCCTTTGAGCGCAGATTTTCACGGTTGACGCTCTCCACGCCGAAAAACACCTGATTGCAGCCGGCACGTGCTGCAAGCTTGAAGAAATCTCCACCAGGCATCTTCCGGGCAGCAAGGTCGCTCTGCATCATAAATGTAAAGGGAATTTTTTCTTCCTCACGAATGCGTATAAGTTCTCCAAAAAGATCACGCCATCGCGGATTCCGTGCCGTGTTATCGTCGGTAAAAAAGGAGTGTGATACGCCTGACTCATGAAAACTTTGTATTATAAATTCGGCAACCTGCTTCGGATCCCTATACCGCATGGTTCGGCCCTGCACATTAATAATTGTACAAAAATCACAATTAAAAACACACCCGCGCCCGGTATCAATAGTGGTGAACCGGGAAGCAAAATTCTCGAACTCATCTTTTGTGATATGCGGTATCGGGACATTGAAAAGATCCGGCGTTGGATTGAGAAAATTATAAAGAGGCTGAGCCCTGCCCTTAAGAACATCTTCAACAATCGCAGACAACCTTCCTCCTTCGACCTCACCTGCTACGAGAGTAATCCCCTTCGACATTGCGTGCCTGAGATCGGCTGTCAGGCCGATCATCGCAAGCATGCCGCTGACATGAAAACCGCCTATTAAAACCGGGATTCCGTGTGGCAGAAACTTCGAAGCGACATCTAATGCCCTTGGGTACTGATTTGTTTGTACGCCGACAAGCATAACAAGAGATTTTACTCCGGGAGTCTTTGCACGATGGACAATATTCTTCGTCGGTATCCACTCAATGGCTTCGTCGATCTTACTGATATTGATCGAGACTCCTTTGAAAAACGGATCGTTTTCAAAATCATGCACAAGCGTGCCAAGCTGCGTTAAGGTGTTGCTCCGGATGACGCCGATGCGTGTTTTGATCGGGTAGCCGTCATCGGTATAATTGGTGGGACGGATCAGCGTAACATTTAATTCATGATATCCATATTCCATCATCGTCCTGAAATCAACTTGCATCTCTTCAAGGCAGCCTGTTCCGTTTCTCGCAATGGATTCCTGCATATTTTTCCCTTCTGAGATATCGGGCATCTCTTTACCTCGCCGGCAATGCTTTTGATTTCATCCGCTGCTTGTGCGATTTTTCCATACTCGATGCTCTATGCAGCTTTGCCGGTTCGATATGAGCCATGCATATCCTGTTCAAACATAGTTTTGCATTCGTATTCGAGAACGAAACAATTCTTTACTTGAAACCCTCTTCCTGCAAAGTACGCGAGCCTGCGAGATTTTTCATGACATACCCGTTAACGACGGCATAATTTAAAAGCTTCTGCTGCAATACTTTTCGTCCTCTGTGAAGCCGCGAGCGTACAGTGCCTACCGGACAAGAAACCAACTTTGCAATTTCAGCATATTTCAGGTTCTCAACATCGCTGAGCACAATAATTTTCCTGAAATTGCTGGGCAGAGATTCCAGAGATCGGGCAATTTCATCCTCAAAGACTTCATCAAAAGGCTTTAACACGTGACGTTGGAGATCAAATAATCGATGATGAGATGCTTCAGAAACAAAATGTGTTTCATCATATTCGATCTTTTTAGGTTCTTTGGATTTTTTCCTGTAGATATTGATATATGCATTTTTCATAATCCGGTATAACCATCCCTTGATATTCGTTCCCTGCTCAAAACTTTTCCAGGATCGATATGCTTTAAAATATGTCTCCTGGAGAAGGTCTTTTGCGTCCTCTCGGTTCATAGTCAGCTTCAATGCATAATTGTAGAGATGAGGCATGTGCGGTACAGCTATTTGTTCAAAACTCAGACGATCTATCATAGCTTTTCCCCCTATATTTCAAACAAAGCAATTATACGGTACGAGCAAGTAACCGAGGATTCATCTCATCGGGAATATATCGGAAGCATGATAGATCAATGAATCCCTTTTTATGGGAAACGGAAAACGAATGCCGGCTATTTAACTAAAAGCGCTCAATGAGATGTTCTCTCATGCATCCGCCGCCTTCTCAGCCGTATTTTATTTCAGACAAACCGGTCATTGATACGGCCTGTTGAATAATAAGCTCTATCCTCCGGCATCATGTATTGGATGCAAGGCCGGTTGATAATCTTCCTTCAATTTTTCTCTGCACTGCACCGGAGCTGATAAATCATCACGAAGAGCATGCGATCGTTTATATTTTTCATCTTTTCAAATAATAATACAGTGCGCGGAGCTTATCCATGAAGCCGTATTACAAAAAGAGAGCCGTATTACTGGTTGATAATTCCGTGGCTCATCTTTTCATTTTTCTTCTCCCGTTTAGCGGCTTTTTTTTCTTT
>PMML01000061.1 GCA_003162695.1 Ignavibacteriota bacterium
GGAATGCTGAGTTCGTTTACATTCGTTGACGACTAAACTTGACCGATGGGACGCGATGCCCGCCTGCGTGACTACGTCAGTAGTCGGGTAAAACATAAGCCGATAATCTATCGAAAGGAAACCGAGCAATAAGCAAGGCGTCCCCGCCTGCGTCGGACAGGCAAACCATCCCGATTAAAAACGTATCGGGACAAGTCTTTACGGGCAAACGAATGATTTCGCTTCTCAGCGCCTATCATTAGGCGGCAAATTAATAAATACAAGGAATAGTTCTGTGAATAAAATCTGTCTGTCAATTTTGTGCTTAGTCTTCTTTGTTGTCAACAGTGCTTTTTCACAAGATAAAACCGGCAATTTCAAATGGCCGACAGCGTATCAAGTTGATATAAAAAGAACATATACAGATCCGAAAACTAGTTCCATAACTACTCTGGTTCCGCAATATCGTTATTTGGTAAGTGGACCGATGGCTAGAAATGAAGTTCAAACAAAATCTAGAGTGGAGATTACGATATTTCGCATTAATCAAAGGAAAATGTATTCCTTTAATACTGCTGCAAAAGTATACCATGTCTCTGAATATTTTGCATCAGAAGTAAGTAAGCCTTTTGATGATTCCGGCTCTTGGACGTTTCAAAGGAAAGAAAAGTTAGACAGTACAATGTGCAATAAATATAAAGTTACTCCATCAAAATATGGTACTAAAACCATTGAGCCGTTCTTTGTTTGGCTCGATTGTGTATCTCGTTCTCCGGTTCGGGTTCAGTATTCAAGTGGAATTATTGAAGACTATTCAAATTATATTTCTGGTACAATTTCAGATTCTGTATTTGAAATACCTGCCGGCTATATCAATTGGGAAAATATTCCAACTTATAAATCTAAATAATTTAGCAACAGAAATATTTGCCGACTAGCCATTTTACATGGTATTAATTCAGTTCAATGTGCTGCGGTCGGCGTTGTCCCTGAAATATCGAAGATTTTTGCGGGATGACCGCGGGGTATTCCAACGTCATTTTGCCGAAAAGACTGCGAAGTTATCCAATTTGAATCAAGTTAACGCTTGATAACATTTTTATGCCCGCCTGCGCGACTGTGTCAGCAGCCGGGCAGGCTTCCAGCGGTCGGCTGCAGCATAGTTGTGCGGTTCACAGTTTACAGTTCGCCGTTTGCTACTTACCATTGACTGCCTTATTCCGCCGGTCGGCCAAATCGGCTTCAATTTTATCCATCAATGATTCTTTCAATGGATAAATGAACATGAAACCCGCAGCCAGCAGTGCGCCGATTGCCGGATAAATGCTCAGCATCATCCTGATGCCGTTTTGTGTTTCTACTGTTTGCGCGACATTGGCATGGTAGCCGTAAAATGCAAGCAGCCATCCAGCCAGGGCAATTCCAATGGAAGCTCCGAATTTTTGCGACATCGAAGCAGCCGAGAAAACAAGTCCCGTCGCACGGCGGTTATTCTTCCATTCGGAATAATCGGCGGCATCGGCATACATCGACCACACCAGCGGGAAAATTATACCCGCACTTAAGCTTATAAGCGCCTGGAATATCAGTATGACCGTGATATTCGATTTTCCGATAAAATAAAACATGATGCTGAACACAGAGGCGCAAATCATTGCAATTGCAAATGTGTTCTTCTTGCCGATTTTGTCCGACACGGGTTTTGCAAGTACGACGCCGATAATGTTGGCGGCCTGTCCCAGCAGCAGGTAAATCGTGCTGATTGCAAGCGTTACATTTATCGGGTTAACGTAAATATCGCTTTGCCCCTGAAAATAATACTTAAAATAATAGATGGCAGCCCCGTCCCGTATGGTATTGAAGAATATCGTAGAAATACCTGCGCCCACAAGTATAAACCAGGGTGTATTTTTGAACAAATCTTTGACATCGGCTTTGAGCGATGTTTTTTCGGTTATCGGTTTAATGCGCTCGCGTGTCCATAGGAAAGTAAAGAGGAAAAAGATAACGGCAAGGATCGTAATGACAATAACGGCTTCCTGCGTGCCTGTCTTATAATCGATTTCCTGAATGACGACCTTGTTTATCTTTACATCGGTGCCGGGGTTGTTTGCAGTTACGATTTTTAAATTGGAAATGTTTGCCAGGTTTTCTTTTGAAACGAATGAACTCAGTCTGATTTTAATGTCGCTCGGGGACCCGTCCCGCAGCAAGCCCAATGTATCTTTTCCTTCTTTAAATTCGAACCAGCTGAATGCATTTGTTTGCTTGTCGACTATGCCGATTTTAAAAGCGTCTTTTGTTCTAACGGTCAATTGCGCCGATACAAACAAAAGGGAATCTACCGGTTGTTTCCGGGATGGTTCCGTAAGTTTATTCTCCCATACGTAAATGTTTTCGGAGCCGTTATTTTTCGAAGTATCCTTTAATTCAAATACTGCCGGTACGGTCGATTGAATGTAATTGTTGGTGCCGAAACCGTCGAATAACGGCTGGAACAATCCGAGCACCAAAAAGCTGCCGCCGAATGCGAAAATAAATCTGTATGTAGCGAGGGTTGTCCTTTCTTTTCCGTCGGATGTCATGACGCCCATGAGGGAAGCGTACGGCACATTGATCATTGAGTAAATAATCATCATCACCGTATACGTAGCATAAGCATAAAATATTTTTCCGCTCACACTTAAATTCGGAGTGGTAAAAGTTAAAACACCGATAAAACCGAACGGAATGGCCATCCATAAGAGATACGGCCTGAATTTTCCCCATCGTGTTTCGGTACGGTCGCCCATAATTCCGACAAATGGATCGAAGGCGGCATTGCCGATCCGGGTAATTAAAAACATGGTTCCCACCGCTGCTGCCGGTATTCCGAAGATGTCCGTATAAAAAAACATCAAATACATACCGAAAAGCTTCCAGTACATTGAAGAAGCGGCATCGCCGAACCCGTAGCCGATTTTTTCTTTTAAGCTGAGTTTCTGTTGTACCATAAGAATCTAATTTAATAAGAGGTTCTTAATTCCCGCTAAAAGCGGGTGAACCCGCCAGAAGTTGATGCAGGCGGGCAGGCCTCCGGCTGCTATTTACTATTTTCCATTCACCGCTCTTAACGCTTTTTCCGTTTCCTCAAGCAGCGCATCGGCGCTGACCGGGGAACCGGTTGCATTCTTCATCCAGAGATCGGGAGCGATGCTGCCCGAAGCAACGATGCGTTCGATTTCTTTTCCAATGCTCCCGCTCTTTTTGACCTGCTCTTCGATCTGATTCGCAATCAAGTACCCGATCGTATAGTCGGGGAGATACAGGAACGAATCTATCATGTGCGAATAGATCCCGAGAAGCAGAATGTCCTTTTTGCCGAACACCGGCGCGTAATACTTATTCCAGATATCTTTGGCGATCGCGATGGCCGCTTCTTTGAGCTGCGCCGGAGCCGCATCGGGATGATCGTACATCCAATGCCAAACTCCCATATCGACCAGTCCGACTCCTGCAATTTCATACGTCATCCAGAAATCATTAAGCGTTTTCATCGTTTCCGCCTGCGGATCGTTCGACGTAATGCCGAGAAGATCGAGATCGTGCGCCTGAAAAACGAATGCGATCGCTTCTGTAAACGCCGTGTTGGGTACGCCGTTGAGCAGGTAATGATCGATCATATTGAGCGAGAATGTTTGCTCGACATTATGTCCCATTTCATGTACTGCAATATTGAATCCCTTGTAGTCCATACCCGATTTTCCGACGCGTGTCCGCAGATGCGGGTGAGCGGATTTCATGCCGGCTCCCATTGCATGGCCGGAACCTCGTGCCGGGTCGACAATGATATTGGCTGCCAGATATTCCGCACGTTCTTTGCTGAATCCGAGCTTTAGAAGCATGTTTGGGATGTCAGCTTTATACGCATCGGGAGTGGGATATTTTGCGGAAACAATTTTATCCAGTTCCGCTTCCGAATATTTGCTCTGGGGCTTGAATCCGTTGTACCAAATGTCGAACGGTTCGAGCGGCCTGCCGAGCCGTTTTTGAATCAGCTTTGCCATTTTGGGCACGAGCGGGGAGGTGAGAATGTTCTCGAAAATGGACTTGACGCGTGCTTCCGGAATTTCCCGCTCGATATTGAACTTCCGTGCAATCAGCGTCGGTTCGTTCGGAAAGTACGGATCCGCCTTGCGCGAAGCCCGATATACATTAAGCAGCGTTGCATAGCGCGTATCCGGTTCCGCGGCGGCGGAGATGGGAACGTTGATCTTGTCGGGAGCGTCGGCGTCATGAACGGATGCCGGAGCAACCGTGTTGTCGAACGGATTCCAATCCGCATACGGATTATTGATAACGCTTTCCGGAATCGTCTGCGTGACGATGCGTTCCATTACCTGTACGATCGTACGCTGTTTGGCAAGTCCGTTTGCTGCGTCGGCATAATCCGCTTTAATTTCGTCCCTGAGATTCCAGTGCGAAAGCAGCCGCATTCCGGCGGGGAAGAGACGGTTCCCTTTGGCGTCGACGATGTGATGCATGTAAATATTGTATTCGGAAATATACTGCTCCGCATCGGTGCCGGCTGCTGAAATTGCCTGATTCACATCCGCCGGAACGCGCCTGGAAAACTGAAGTGCAAGGCGCGCTTCCGCCCATTGCCGCCGGGTCCAGCGTTCTCCCTGCGTCAACCGCTCATCGAGCGTAGTCAGCGGAAAATTCAGCAGAACGACGAATGCGAGTTTATTCTGGAAAAAATCATCGATGACATGGGCGTTGGGAGAATAAGCCGCGAATATTTCATCGAAGGGATACACTTTGCCGAGATCCAGGTCTGATTGCTGCCGGAATTCGCGATTGATTTCCTGCATGTGGCCGTTCAATTGCTCCAGCAGGTACTCGTAGCGGCCGAACAAAATGTCGAGTGTCTGTTGATCCCCTGCAAAGTTTTCCCTTACAAATTCTTCAAAGACCGGCGCATCGCCGTCTTCAGTGCGCCAGTATTCGGCAGCCTGCTGTACGCCTTTGACGATGCGCGCATGCTGGGACTCGCCATATTTTGCCGAAAGTTCACTGTCGATTTTGGCTTGTGAACTTTTCATCCAGGGAAGAGTTTGAACCTGTGCAGTCATCGTCGCTGCAGCGAGAACTGCCGGAAAGAGGATTGACCATAATCGTCTGATGCGCATAAAGACCTCCGCGTTTGAGAATAAATAATAAAACCTTTGTTTTTTTTCTTGTACATAATTATTTTGCACGGTTCTTAAATCTTCATTCTGCAGCCGACGTCGGTGACGTCGGAAGTTTCCGCGGTCATCCCGAAAATATCTTCGATATTTCTGGGACAACGCCGACCGCGGCCACAATTTCGGATTGACTCTTTCTTTAACTTCAGCACTCAGCACCAAGAACGAAGAACGATTTATACCGTTTTTCGCAATTCATCGATAGTTTCCACAGCATGGCGCATGTGCGGTATAAAAATACTTCCGCCGACGATCAACGCCACATTGAGTGCATCGTACAATTCTTCGTCCGTATAGCCGGCTTCGATGCACTGGATAAGGTGATAATCGATGCAGTCGTTGCAGCGCAGCACGCAGGAAGCGGCAAGAGCGCCCTCGGTGTATGCCATCGTGTCCAGATTAAAAAAACGCTTGATGCCGAGATGTTCTATTTCTGCAATGCGGCCGTTCATTTTTTCCCGGTAGGAACGAAATTCTTCAAGATGTGTGGGCATAAATGCTATTCCTTTTGTTTTCGAAAATTCCCGGTATATTTTGAAAGAATACCTTTTTTGAACTGTTCCGCAGGAACTCCCGGCGCCGGGTATAAAAAAAACTCAAATATCAAGAATAGACTGAGGAGCTGCTATTCTTTATTCTGACTTCTATTTTCTTATAAAGTGCGGCATCTCGGACGGAATCGGCAGCGAGAGTTCGACAAATCCGGCATATCCGTTCCGGTCGTCGAACCAGGGCACCTGATAAATTAGTTTTTTTATACCCCGCTTTTCTATCGTATAATAATTCGGTTTCCGCGTTTCCAGCATCTCCTTCACCCGTGTCCGTGCCGGCTCCGGATGACAATCCAGGAGATTCGTCCCGATAAGTGCCGATCCTCCGTCTTCCTTAAATGTCTCGACAGCCCGCGGATTCATTTCCAGTATGATTCCGTCTTTACCGCATACGACGACGGAACCGGGAAACGAACGGAGCCATTCATGCTGATTGTATGATATCGTCATGCGATTCCGTTCTTTTGCTTGTAAGTCAGGATCTGCTGAAGATGATTTTCACCGTGCCGTGCGTACGTTTTAAGCAAATCTTCAAGCTTTACTTTTCCATTTTCCAGATGGATGCCTTCGCGCGTCCACGCTTCTTCCGGGAGCGATTCCAGGAATTGCGCCCAGCGTTCGTGGAGCCCGCGAATAATATCGAGCGAAGCCCGGAGCGAACCTTTAGCCGTGTCTTCCAACATTGCCCACGCGTCCTGGTCGTACGGTTTCAGGATCGGTTTATTTTCAGTGACAACTAACTTCATGCGCACGTTTCCATTCATATGCGCATCGGCAATATGATGAACAATCTGGCGTGTGGTCCATTTGTGTTCCGCCGTCGGTGTGTCCAGTTGTCGTTCGGACAGTGTCGTAACCGCGGCTTCGACTCTTGCCGGAAGTTTCCGGATGATGTCGATCAAAGTTTTTCGTTCATCGCTTGTCATGCAATTACTCCTTGCTGTTTTATTTTGTAAGTGCTCAGTGTATTTTGGAACAATTGCTTTTTACTCGGTTTTCAATCCCCCTGAAATTAGTATCACATAAATGTGATTCATTTTCAGGCCTCCGGCGCCTTTTGAATAAAAGGGGGAAGCGCTTTTTGCAGGGGGATTTTTAGCAGGTATCCAGTTCTTCTGGATTCCCAATTAAGGCATTCTGCG